>OMIG01000066.1 GCA_900299035.1 Pseudomonadota bacterium | reverse complement strand
GTTCTCTATGACCGGCTCATACATGAACAGCGACAAGTGCTCCTGGATCACCGGCGCAGCAAGGAAGAGGCAGAAGAGGGAGACCACCATCCACCTGCATGCCTGAACTAGTGGCTGGCTTGTTGTGTCCGTAGAGGATGCCATTAGAACCGAAAGTAGATGAAGGGGTTGAAAGCTGCCTTGGAAAGGACGGCCGCTGAGTAGACCAAGAGCAGGACCGACGCAAAGCTCTGTGAGCACACTGCGGCAAGTTCAGGCACCTTAATTTCACGGAGTCTCTCCACGGGGAGCCAGGAGAAGAAGAAGGCGAGCGCAAGGCAGGTGATTACGTCAGGGGTTAGGTAGTACCAGACTGGGAACCCAGCAGGAGCGTCACTAACTCCCCATCCAGCCATTAAGCCCAAAAATGAGAAAGCTTGCCCCACACTGTCCGCCCGGAAGAGCACCCAGCCAATTAGGACAAGCAAGAAAGTGCAGGCATTTCCGACCAAGCCTTTCGGGGCAACACCAAAGCGCTCCTTGCCAAGGCGCTCCAACACTAACAGGAGCCCGTGCCACATGCCCCACGCAACGAACGTCCAAGCAGCGCCGTGCCAGAGGCCGCAGAGGAAGAATACGATCCAGAGGTTTAGGTACGTACGGCTGCTGCCTCGGCGGTTGCCTCCTAACGGGATGTAGACGAAGTCTCGGAACCAGTTTGACATCGTTATGTGCCAGCGCCTCCAGAAGTCGGTGACGCTTTGGCTCCGGTAAGGCTGGTTGAAGTTCTCTGGAAAGTGAAACCCAAACATGCGAGCCAAGCCTATCGCCATGTCCGAGTAGCCGGAAAAATCAAAGTAGATTTGGAACGTGTAGCACAGAGCCCCGAGCCAAGCCTCGCTCTGGCTTAGCTCCGAGTTCGGCAGGCCAAATAGAGTGTCTGCAGTGGAGCCGAGGGTGTTCGCAATGATGACCTTCTTTCCGAGGCCCAGGGCAAATCGCCAGATGCCCTCAAAGAAAAGCTGCACGCTCTCTCTGCGAGACTGTATCTCTCGGTCGATGTCTGAGTACCTCACGATGGGCCCCGCAACTACGTGCGGGAAGAACGCTAGGTAGGTTCCATACTCCAGCCAGCTTCGCGCGGGCGGGTGCTGACGTTGGTAGACCTCCGCCAGGTAGGCGATGCTCTGAAACGTGTAGAAGGATATCCCGACAGGCAGGGCTATTGCTGCGACTTGCGGGAGCTGCCCGCCGAACATGCCGAGGAGGCCAGACAGGTTGTCCCAGAAGAAGTTGAGGTACTTAAAGTACAGGAGCCAGCCGAGGTTGTAGGCCACTCCGGACCAGAAGAGGCGCTTGGCCCAACGGGGAGACGCCTTGACGATTCGACACGCAAGGAAGTGATTGACGAAAACAGCCGCAAGAAAGAGCAGCGCGATCTGGCCACTGCCCCAGAAGTAGAAGAAGCAGCTCGCTGCAAACAGGAAATGGTTGCGCAGCTTCGGGGTTGCGAGCCTCGTGAGGTAGTAGCCCAGTAGGCACACCGGCAGAAAGGCGAACAGAAAGATGTTGGAGCTGAAAACCATGCAGCAGGCTCTACCAGCGAAAGGGTGCGACGAAGTGCTCCTGCATTGTGGATGAGCAGAGGCGCAAATTCAAGGCAGTGGCCGAGAGAGCGGAATAGCCCCTTTTTCTAGCTGTTACAGTGAGCTAGCTGCTCCTCGCCTAGCCGGTGGTGCTGGATAAACGCACGAGTCGCTGCTAGGAATTCGCTGTGGGGAACCTTGAATCGCACTTCGTAAAACAGGGGGCCCTGATGGGGCCGCTCAAGGTAGCGCTTCCCCGTGACTTCTCGCGTCACCAAGCGCCTGCGGAGCAGTATCTGGGGGAGACAAAACCCGAGAAGCCCGAGGAAGGCCCGACGCTGTGACCGGTAGTGTCTGGGGGTGAGCGCCCAGCGCACCGCCTCACGGCAAGAAACCCGATCTTCCACGAGGTCGCCTCGGCCCGGAATGAGTTTCATGCAGCGAAAGAGCGGCTTCGGCATTTGGAAGCTGTTGTAGGCCGCAAATTCCATAATCGGCAGCCCGCGCGATTGCGCAAACGCCACGGCCAGAAGGTGAGCGGTGTCGTGATCGTTGTGCCCGCCATCCCACGCGAGCGTGAAGACTCTAGCCACCTGTCGATTTTCCAACGACTGCTGCATCCCTTTCCAGAGCGAGTCGATGGAGCGGTGCGATGTCCCATCACGGATGCCAAGCTGTGCGCCTAGCGAAATGACCGATGAGCGGTTGATGCCGAACTTCCCGAGCACTTCGAGCGTCTCCGAGAGGCGGCGCTCAGGAGACTCTCCGTACGCTGCTCCGTCAGTTGTGAAGAGAAACAAGCACGCGCGCCCCTCAGCAGTTTCTCGCAAAACTCTGGGAAGAACGAAAAACTCATCATCGTTGTGGGCCAGGACGAAAAGGGTCGCGCCCAAGTCGCTAGGTGCCGCCGTGTTTGAGTCCATAGGGCCCACGGCGCGCTAGGCCTTCCGGAACACGCCAATAATATTGGAGCCGAGGGAGAACGGCAGGATGTTCAGAAGCTTGTAGACGAGGCTCGTCTGGATGTTAAGCCCCAGCAGGTACGACAGGACGTACGTGTTGAGCTCAAGTTTCAGCCCTGCCCACTGTGCGAGAGTCCGAAAGCTCTGGATGGTGAACGGCCTTACGTGAGTCGGGTCGTCCCAGAAGTGCGGACCAGGAGTGGGAGAAGACAAGATGAGGGCACCGGTCGGCTTGAGGTAGGCCTTGAGGGCCTCGATCGTCTCTACCGGGTCACGCAGGTGCTCGAGCACGGACTGGAGGAAGATTACGTCGAAGCTGTTCTTCTCGAACGGAAGGTTTGTGTGGTCAGCCTTGATCACCGAGAGCCCGCGCTCAGCTGCGATCTTAATCGAGTAGTCGAAGGCGTCTACCCCCACCGCATCCACGCCGAGCTCTTTGCACACCAGCAGTGTGTCACCGGGCCCACAGCCGAAATCGAGCACCTTGGCCCCTGGCTGGCTGGCGTACGTGGAGAAAATCTTTCGAAAGTACCGTACGCGAGCGTACTGAAATGGGCCTTTGTAGGTTAGGTACATTTTTACTTCCTCCAAGTTACTGCGCTAGCCGCCGCTCAAGTACGGACGCTAAGCGGGAGATCCGCTTAGCGTTCATGTACCAATTACAAGGCAGCGTGAGCAGCTCGTCGTTAACCTTTGCGGCGCCCGGATGCTGTGAGGCCTCTACCTTGAGCCCAACTTCGCAATACATAGGACTAGCCTCAAAGCCGGCTTTCGATAGGTCTTCGATGAGCTTGTCGCGCTTTTGGTGTGGGACCAGAATTGGGAACCTAATCATGTGGGGAGAGAGCTCGCTGCTGTTACATGCGACTACTTCAATTGATGGCTGTAAAGGCCGGAGCTTTTCGGCGAGAGCCAGCGCGTTTCGGTTCCGCACCGCACGCTGCCCTTGAAGTTTTTTGAGAAGCTGAAACCCAAGCTGGTTCTGGTATCGCGAGATGCCAACTAGCTTCTCGTTCTCGTTGAATATGAAGGAGAACTCATCGCGCGTCTCGCGCATCGTGTCCTCCATAGAAACGCTCCGAATTCCGATGCGGAAAAGCTTGAGAGCCCCACGAAAGAGGCCGTACCCAACCGGACAAGAGAACACCTTGAAAGCCACTGAGCGCAGGAAAGGAACAACGCTGCCACCCTGTACGAGAGATTCGCCGTCGAGCACAGGGAAGTTGGAAAGCGTCATGCCGCCGCCGATTGGAATCGCCTTGCCTTCCTGAAAGTTGAGCACAGTTATGTCCCCGTAGCTTCCAAACGGCTCGCCGTCGAATGAGCCTCCGAGTGAGTAGTCGGCGCCCTCTATCATCAGAATGCCTTTTGACTTGCACAGCCGCTGGAGGGCACGCATGTCACTCGACAAGCCGAATAGGTTCGGCACAATCAGGGCAGCGACTGACTCGTCTACCAAGGGCTCAAGCTGCGAGGGGTTAATCTCAAGCGACTTTGGAACGAGGTCACAGTACTTAATGCGCAGCCCGGCAGCGAGGATTCCATGAGCGAAGCTGGGGCACGCGTAGCGCGGGATCAGGATAGTGCTCTTACCAGAGGCCCGCTTGGCGATTTTGCAGGCTAAGAAAGCTGCCCGCATGAGAGAGGTTACGTACACGGCGTTCTCTTTCTTGCACTCAGCAGCGCAGAGAGCCTCGAACTTCTTGCGGTCCCGCGAAAAAAAGGCTCGGAAAGCGCTCTTCGCAATATCGGCAAAACTGATGTATGTAGCAGCTACTGGAACGAGGGCCATACCGGCTACGACCAACGCTAGAGGTTTAATAACTTCGAGAGAGGTTAAAAGGCTGGTTAAGGCCTTTGAGACTTTTGCAGAACCGTTTTGCAGAACCGTTTCTCAGAACCGTTTCTCAGAACCTCGGCGCGCGGTGGTCAGCAGGGGAGAGTTTCTTCTCTGCTCAATGGCGCCGGGATTCTGGCCTGGCGCAAAGCGCCACCAAGGGGACCCAAGTATCACGAATTATGAATGATTTGCAAATCGCAGTGGTGACAGATGGGCTGTGGCGCAAGAGCGTCAGCGTCATCCGCGCCCTGGGAAAGGGCAAAATAAAGGTAGTAGTTCTAGGGGACTCGTGGGCAACTGCCGGTTTCTGGTCGCGCTTCGTCGCACGTCGGCTAAAGGCCCCTGTTGCTGCCGAGGATGCAGCAGCGTTCGGCCAAGCCTTAAGAAGGGCGGCTGATCTTCATCCCGAGCCAAGGGTTTTGTATCCGATGGAAGAGGCTTCGCTGCAGTACGTCAGTGATCACCGCGAAGAGCTGGCTCAGCTGCAGTATCGGTTCCTCCTTCCCGCACCCGACGCCCTCGCAGTTGCAAGGGACAAAGGGAGGACGATCGCCTTCGCGCAAGAGCGAGGAATACCCGCGCCTCGGACTTTCTCCCCAGCATCGTTTGAGGACTTTCAAAAAGCTATCGCGCACTTTGAGCCAGGACACTTCGTCTGCAAGCCGACCCATGGAACCGGATCAGCGGGTGTGCGCTACGGCGACTTCAAAGACGCTGAAGAGGCCGCCGAATACTGGAAAACTCACTCACCGCTCGTGGTGCAGGAACGAATCCCAGCAGAGGGCCGCGCCGTGGGAGTAAGCCTGCTCTTTGACGACTCGGGTAGTTGCGTTGCTTCTTTTGTACACGAGCGAATCCAGCAGTACCCTAATTCCGGGGGGCCCAGCACAGATCGAGTCTCTATAACCGACGATGTTCTTCGGACTCACTCGATTCGTCTCCTTGAGTCCCTTAACTGGCGAGGCATCGCGATGGTGGAGTGGAAGCTCCACCCAGTAACCGGGAGGCCCGCGCTCATGGAGATCAACCCGCGCTTCTGGGGCAGTCTTGAGCTCGCCATCAGGAGCGGAGTTAATTTCCCGCTGATGTACCACCAGATCTGCGAAGGCAGGAGTGTTGAACCTGTGCATAGCTACAAGACCGGTGTTAGGTGCCGCTGGCTGATTCCAGGCGATATCCTGCGGTACATGACAGCGCCTGCTCGAGAGCCGCTCTTGCAATTTCTCCGAGGGCTACCGGGGCAGGCGGAGGAATTTGACCTGAAGGACCTGCGCGGTTCCGTGGCTGTCTTTGTGTGCACATTCCTGAGTGCCCTCCAGCCGAAGTACTGGCGCTACCTCAGACGGCGCTAGGCCGTAAAAAGAGAATAAAATTCAGCTATTGGCGCAGCCCGATGGATGCCTCTCAGGCCCCTTTGGTTGTTTAGGCGGCATCCATCTGATACCGTCGGAAGGCTGCCATGGGTGTCCATTTTGAGACAGCAGCGGTGTGGAAACAGGTATGCGAGTCGCCGTAGTCATCCCCAGCTACAAAGTAAGAAGCCACATCCTCTCGGTCCTTGCTCAGATTCCAGAAGTCGTTGATGCAGTGTACGTCGTTGACGACAAGTGCCCGGAGCGTACTGGTGAGCACGTGCAGCAGCACAGCAAAGATCCTCGAGTGCACGTTATCTTTAATGAGATCAACCAGGGAGTCGGAGGCGCCACGTTAGCAGGGTACCGCCGAGCCCTGTTCGATGGCGCAGAGGTGATCGTCAAGCTAGACGGTGACGGGCAGATGGACCCGGAGAACATACCGAGCCTGATCCGCCCAATTCAGCGCGGGAGCGCAGACTACACCAAGGGCAACCGTTTTTACTCCCTTGAGAACCTCGAGGGCATGCCGTTCCTTCGAAAGTTCGGCAACACTGCCCTCTCGTTCATCAGCAAGGTGTCGAGTGGCTACTGGAACGTGATGGACCCCACGAATGGGTACACGGCTATCCATGCCGGCGCCCTCTCGCTCCTGCCGATGAGCAAGATCGAGAAGCGGTACTTCTTTGAGAGCGACATGCTCTTTAGGCTAAACACGATTCGCGCAGTCGTACGCGAAGTGCCGATGAAGGCTATCTACGGCGAAGAGAAGAGCAACCTCAGCATACTCAAGGTTCTTAGAGATTTTCCCGCTAAGCACCTCACGCGATTCTTTAAGAGAATCTGCTACAACTACGTGCTGCGTGACTTCAATGTTTGCTCCATTGAGCTCGTGGCAGGGCTTGCCCTGCTCGCCTTTGGCTCAGTCTTCGGCGGATACTACTGGTACCGAGCAGCGGTGCACTTCGTGCCTACACCGACCGGAACTATCATGCTGGCTGTGTTGCCGATAATCGTCGGGGTTCAGCTCCTTCTGGCTGCCATCTCGCTAGACGTGGCGAATGTTCCAGGTGAGCCTCTGCAAGAGGCGCTGGAGTTTGAGAGCCGCAGGAAGGGCCTCAAAATACCCCCCCAGAAAGTGGCAAACGAGTAGGGAGTGCTTCGGTCGGCCTAGCGCAGGTGCGGCGGCAGGTGCTCTTCGTTGACTGCAGAGAGCGGAATACCGAGGCTCTTCGCGTGAGCGCTCATAGCATGCTCGCACAGAATACAGAGGGCCTTGGCCCTCATGGCGCCCACATTCGAGGCGCTCAAGGGTTCCTTGGAATGCCACTCCGGCTTGAAGGTCTCCTCCTCCGGAGCCTCTGCGAATAGCCAAGACCTAATGAAGCTCTTGTACCAAGGCGATAGCGGAGCATCTTCACAGAAAAATAGTGGGTCGGCGTCACCACGGAACAAATTTGATTGCGTCATGCTCCGGCTGAACGGCAAGAGCCGCGTGATGACACCGTACGGCGCGATGAACAGGCTGGTCCTGATCCACTTTTGAAACTCTAAGCCAAACACTGCCTGGGGCTGGGGAAACGCATCCACGTAGCCCAGAACAGCATTGCTCGTCGTAGCGCGCGACAAGCGCTCTGTCGTGAACAGCTTGAGGTACCCGTCCCCGTAGTGTCGGTGGAAGGTGTCGTTTGCGATGATCACAGGCGTGCTCGCAGCAATTGGGCCAAACGACTCGTGCCAGCGCACCCCCTTGTCGTATCCCGAAAACTCACGGCAGGAGTTGTCCCCAGAGATCAGGTTCACATTGGGAGCAAGCTGCGCTTCTTGGCGGCGGTCGAGCTTGTTGTCGACAATGACGAATGAGGGCTCGGAGCCCGGGAACAGCCGGGCGGTGAGCGCCGAGAGCGCCTTCATGCCGGAAGCCTGGTGGGCATCCGAGTACTGCAGGAACACAGCAAGCACTTTAGGCGGCGACATAGATCGCTTCGAGATTCTTGATCAGGGGCGCCCACGAGAAGTGCTCGAGCGCCACGTCACTCGCATTGGCACGAATCTTCTCGTACAGCTGGCGGTCGGTTAGGAGCTTTACGATGTGCTGCGCGAACTGCTCCGGCTCATCAGCTATCATTATAGACTCTTCGTGCCGGTACGGCGTGCCGCATGCCCCGATGCGGGTCGACACAGTTGGGCGTCGCACGCATGAGTACTGGTTTACTTTGCCGCGAATGCCGGCGCCGCTGATGAGGGGCGCGATGCAGATCTTTCCGGACTGAAGCGTCCCAACGAGGTCCTCCACTTCACCGAGGCAGACAACGCCAGGGGTGTCAGTGAGCCTGCGCTTGATGTCAGAGATGTTCCCAGCGCCGGCGACCACGAGCTTGAACGACGGCACGCTCGCTATGACCTTCGGGTGTACGTGAGTGAGAAACCACAGGAGGCCATCTTTGTTCGGGTAGTGGTTGTAGTTGCCGAGGAAGATAGCGCTGTGCTCTCCGAAAGACGGTGGGGCGTCACCAGCCTCTTTGACGCGGTCTAGCACAAAGGTCTTCGAAATGCCCTGCGGCACAACATCGACTGAGGGAACGCCGAACAGCTCAGACGTGAAAGCCGCATCGGTGTCGGTGAGAGCGATGACTCGGTCTGCGCTGCTGATGGCATCGTGCTCCAGCTTCCAGTTCATCATCAAGCTAAACGCGCCGTGCTCAATCGACTCCGCCCTCCCCTCCTCAATGAACCGCTCGACGTCCATCAGGCACCGCCGAGTGCAGGACTCGATCAGCTCAAACACGGAGTTGTTAGTCCACTGCTTGCCCGTGGGCATCAAGGTGCTCGAGTAGGGCCACACGTAGTGGATGGCGTCGTAGTGAACTCCCTCTCGGGAGAGCCACGCCGCGTAATCCGCAGGCGAGAAGGAGCCAGGCTTCACAATTCGGCAGCTCGAGAGCTTCGACTGAAGCAGGGCCAAGGTCTTAGTAGAACCGCCGGCGTCCTCGGGAGAGTAGAGGCTGACTGAGTGCCCGCGGTCAGCCAGCTCGGTTATCATGTCAAAAACCCGCAGCCCGCCGCCGTGCTCGGCGCCTGGGAACATCGCTGTTACGAACAGCAGCTTGAGCCCAGAAACTTTTCGCTCTGCCGGTACTTCATCTCGGCGCTTCGGTGCTGTGGGCCTCGTGAGGCAGCGAACGGTGTTGAGGACGTCGAAGATCGAGCGGTGGTGAAACCGCGCTCCCCAGATGAAACCGTCAAACACCACGCTCTTAAGACTTCGGGTGTTTGGAGCATGCTGTGGCGGGAGCTTCTCTACTGCGGCACAGAAAATCTCATACGCCTCTTCAGTAGCTTTGGGGTAGCGGATTGAAAAAGGAGGGTTTGTCACGTCATGCAGTGCACGGCGTAATGCGGAAAGAAGCCGCTTCACTTTTCGTAAGGCCCTACCAACTAAGGAGGTAGGAGGAATTCGTCGGAGCAGTGAGCGCATACAGGTTGCACAGAAACAAGCGAGGGGGACCCGAGGCATTCGGCACGGCCGAAGTTGAGGGAGTATTGGCCAAAAAGGTGTTTACTACCTGCTTCACTCGACCCGTGGTCCCCGAGTGTGCAGCACAGACAAGGGGCTAGGCAAGATTCCGAGAGAGCAAGCCCCCTAAGGGGGGTAACCGCCTGGAAACACGTGCCTTATTCTCCAATCGAAAGTCTACCGAATACCAAGCAGACTACCCCGTATGGGGCGCTTTACTCGCCCTACCTCAAATACCTCGGGTCGTTTGCCAGGAAACTAACATCTTCATATTGGGAGATTTTCGGCGAGGCTGCCCTGGATTGGGAGTTGCCCCCGAACAACTTCGTGCACTTATGGCAAATGAGATCACCAATCCTGAAAAGGCGGCCCTGGCTCTCTTGAGCCTCGGGAAGGAGCTCGCCACGCAGGTGATGCAGAACCTGACCGAACAGGAGGTCAAGCAGGTTAGCCGAGCGTTCCTGTCTGTGTCGGGGGTCGACCGGGAGACGCAGTTCACGACGGCCCGGGATTTCTTGAAGATGCTCAAGGCGAGCGACACCATGCTCGTCGACGGGCGCGACTTCGCAAAGAGCGTCATTGCCGGAGCCTTCGGCGAGGCGCAGAGCGAGGCCCTCCTTGAGTACATCTCCGGAACGAAGAAGCAGCCGATCGGAACGATCATCGCTGAGGTTCCGCAGAAGGCGCTCTTCCCGTTTATCACCTCAGAGCACCCGC
>OMIG01000065.1 GCA_900299035.1 Pseudomonadota bacterium | reverse complement strand
CAATCTCGGAATCTCCGACGAAGAGACATCCAGCAGGCTCCACGCCGAGCGCTGCGGCCACAGCGAGCGCGCCGCGTGGGTCAGGCTTGGTCGGCGTCGACTCTGACTCTCCCCTCACCTCCGCAAAACGAATCCCGGGCAGCAGCTCACTCACGCACGCCTTCATGAACTCGTCGCGCTTGTTCGAAAGGACAGCCAGCGGGACTCTGCGTTCTGTCAGCTCCGCGAGCAGCCGCATCACGCCTGGGTAGGGGGCAGTCGTCTCATTCCATCGCCTGCCGTACAGCTCGGCGTACACGCCGAGAAACGTGCGCACCGTATCGTCGTCTCGGTGCCCCTCTGGAAGAACCTTTCTCGCGAGGCTTCTAACGCCGTCTCCCACGTACGCTCGGTACAGCTCCACCGAGAGCGCCGGGAAGCCGAGGGTGGCGAGCGCGTCGTTTCCGCACGCTGCTATGTCGCCGATTGAGTTGAGCAACGTGCCGTCGAGGTCGAAGATTATCGCTGAAATTCGCATTTTAAGCCCAATAAAACCAAGGTTTACTTATTTTCATCAAAGAACTCAACCGTGCTGACCAGGCCGCGGCACTGGCGCCAGAGCACCCCATGACCCCTCGCATGACTGGCTTTTGCCGGGCCGTGGGATGCTTCGTAAAAGAGCCGAATTCATGGGTCAATAAGCCAGTATTTTTTATCCGGGCACGTTGTCGTATGGTTCCGGCTACATTAGAACGTGAACAGCTGCCTATTATGACCCTTTCAGACACCCTACGAAAAGCTGTTTTGACGAGCAAAAAGACTCGTTACGCCATCGCTGTTGGCTCGGGCGTTGACCACGCCGTGCTGCGGCGCTTCATGCGAAAAGAGAGAGACATCAAGCTCTCAACGGCTGAAAACCTAGCCGACTTCTTCGACCTTGAGCTGACCAAGAAAGGCAAGAGCAAGCGCTAGCACTAGCGCTGAGCACTCTCCGAATGACTTGCGCGAGGAGGCCGAGCTCCTCTAGCGGCGAACCGCGAACGCCGAAACGAGCCGATCCTGGTGCAGCGCTTCGAGCGTGAGCCCAGCAGAGGCAGCAGCAGAGAGAATGCGGTCTTTTGACGTGCTGCCGTCTGGCAGCTTGCGGTTGAACACGACTAACGACGAAGTGTCCGCAGGGAGCGATCGAAGGTCGGCTTCGAGTCGGCTAAGCGAGAGTGTCGACACGGGAGCTGAGACTCCGTACACACGCAGCGGCGAGCGCACGTACTCAGCGAATTCGGGGAGGCTCGCAGATGCCCCGGTTTCGACTTCGACCAGCCCGCTGTACAGCGCAACTGCACCGGGCAACGGCTTCACAGCTTCTGTCGCCCCTCGCCAGTCCTCGGACACCCGAGACTGCGAGGCCAGTCGCAGCAGGCAGAAGCCGAAGGCCGCTACGATGGCGATCTTTCGCGCACGCTCGCCCTGCATCGAAGCGAGCAGCACGCACGCAAGCGCAGACCACGCCCCAGCCTGCCATCCCCAGTAGCGCGGCACCCACATCGACTGGCTGCCCCCGAAGCTCCAGGCCGCAAAAACGATCACCGGGACGAGCACGTACGGCAGCAGAAACCGCGCCCCGGCAGTGCTCTGCGAGGTGCGAGACACCTTGCCGCCCCACACAGCTCCAAGCGCCGCTCCGAGCAGCACCGGGACCACAGCCGGAACTGGCACCGCCCCCTTAAATAAAGCTGTGAAGTCTATCGGCTGAGCGAACATGAGCGCCGTCCGGCGGCTAAAGAGGGCTGCAAGCTGTGGCAGCGCAGGCAGCATCAGCGCGACGCCGAGAAGCGCCCAACCGAGCACCATGCGCGCGAGCGGCGGCCGGCGCGCTAGGTGCCACGCGTGCGCCAGGAACACGACAGCGAAGAGGTAGTGCGCGTAAAAACACAGAACACAGCTCAACACAAAGAGAGCAGCGTCTCGCTGCGACGGCTTCCGCGAGAGCCGTTCGAGCAACACCATCGAGGCGAGCGCAAAGAAAACTCCCAGCGCGTACGGCCGGGCGCTCAGCACTGCTGCCTGAAAGGTGTCCGCGCACAGAAGCGCCGCTGTCGCAACGAGCGCCACGCTGGCCTGGCCAGTGATGGTGCGCACGAGGGAGAACATCGCGACGAGCGCGAAGCCGCCAAAGACGACACTTAGCACCCGCAGCGCAGCCTCGCTGTGCCCTAGCAGCGCTCCCGAGGCCCACAGAAGCGAGTAGTACAGGGGCGACTGCCCCTGGAAATCCGTGGCGCGCCGCACTGCGTCCGAGAGCGATCCTTGAACGATCCAAGCCGAGATCGTCTCATCCAGCCAGAAGCTCCCAGTCCACGGAGAGCGCAGCGCAAAGATGGCGACGACCACCAAGAGGCACAGAGCTGCCTGGCGTGATTCTTGTCGATCGTTGTGCTCCTGGATAGCCATGCCTGCTAGTGCTCGCTCTCTCTTTTTGGGGGCCGCGTCTTGGGGCGGCTGCGGAAGGCACTCCGCAACCTAATTGACAGTAGTGGTCAAAGAGAGGCTCGGTCAACCGCAAAACCTCCT
>OMIG01000064.1 GCA_900299035.1 Pseudomonadota bacterium | reverse complement strand
CGTGCAACGCACGGCCCGTGCTATGCCTCCTATACTAACGCCTTCGGGCCCGTAGCTCAGTGGTTAGAGCAGGGGACTCATAATCCCTTGGTCGTGTGTTCGAATCACACCGGGCCTACTTCGATTTCGTTCCGTGTTTTCCAGCACGGGACGCGCTTCCGGAGGAGCGGCGTCGGCACCCCCGGAACTGGCACTGTTAGGTGATTTGTTAGGTAGCGACCCCAAAAACACCCGCTGGACGGCCACGAAACTCCGCCCTGAGTTCACGGTTGAGATCAAATCGTGCTGCAGGCTCGCTTCGCTTCTCGACGTGCCGCTCGTTCAGGCCGCCCAGAACGTCGTCCCCGTGGCTGTCACTGCGGGCGACAAGATCGAGGGACTACGCCAATGGGCTTCAGGACGGTGCCTGTCGGCGGATCGACCGGGGGGTGTATTCGCGGACGGAAGTGGGCGGAGGGATGGGGCGGAGGGTCGTGCGGGAGCCGGGGTCAACTGAGCCTTGGGGCTTTACGGCTGGCGTTCACGAGGCATCTGGCCGAGTGATAAAGTAGCGGTTCTTCCCTTCTTCGCCCGGCCACTTTCCAGCCTGCCGTCCCGAGGCTCTGACCATGTCCACCCTCGCCCGCCTGCTGCTGATCTGTGCGTCGCTATTTCTCGGCCCGCTCTTGGTCATGGCCGATGAGTTGCCGGAGGACACGAACACGATCACGAGCCTGACGGTGGAGGAGGCGAAGAGGTTGATGGCGGAGTTTCCCGACCTTCTGGCTCTCAACGGCCTTACCTCGCTCTCCGACGAAGCGGCCAAGGCACTGGGGCACCACACCGGCGCCCTAGAGCTTGACGGCCTTACCTCGCTCTCCGACGAAGCGGTCAAATCGCTCGGGAAGCACGAACACAGCCTGTACCTCAACGGCTTGACTGCCCTGTCTGACAACGCCGCCAAGGCACTGGCGCAGCACAAAGGCCTGCTAGGCCTCAACGGCCTGACCGTCCTCTCTGACGAGGTGGCAGAGGCACTCGCAAAACACGAGGACCATCTATTTTTGGAGAGCATAAAAACGTTCTCGGACAAGTCGGCTGCTGCGCTGGCGAAGCATAGGGGCTACCTGCACCTTTACGATCTGACCTCACTCACGAATCCCGAGTTAGCGGCCCATCTTGCGAAAGACGATTACCGTCTGTCCCTGAACCGCCTGACCACGCTCTCCGATGAAGTGGTAAAGGCGTTATCGCAGCACAAGGGCTTCGATTTGCAACTCAACGGCCTGACCACACTCTCTGAAGAGGCCGCTAAGGCGCTCGCACAGCACAAGGGGAGATTTCTGCACCTCGACAGCCTTGCCGCGCTTTCGGACGAAGCGGCCAAGGCGCTGGCGCAGCACAAGGGAGAATGGCTGGACCTTGGCAGCCTAACCACGCTGTCCGACGAGGCAGCCAAGGCATTCGCGGAGCAGGAACGCTATCTGAGACTCAGCGGCCTGACCATGCTGTCGGATGAAGCGGCCAAGGCACTTGGGCAGCACAAAGGCGAGTTGAGACTGGAAGGCCTGACCACGCTCTCCAACAAAGCGGCCAAGGGGTTGGGGAAGCACAAGGGCACTCTGCACCTTAGCGGTTTGACCACGCTCAAGGACGAGGGAGCCAAGGCGCTCGCGGAGTTCAAGGGCGAATACCTGTACGTCGACGGCTTGACTACGCTCTCCGACGAAGCGGCTGAGACACTGAGCGCTAACCCAGTCATCGTTTTGCCTGACAGGTTCCAGCCCTGACCTTCTTTCGTCTTTTGCCAACCATTTTCACGCTCTGATTCCCACGCTCGCTGGCAGACGGCTCCCCAGTCGCCTCGATGGCTGATCGCCCGTCGTAGGCCCCGAAAACCGCCACCAGCCAAGGGGTTTTCCCCGCCCGAGCCGCCACCAGTCTGCGCGGCCGGGTCGAGCGTGTTCCGGCTTGAGGACGAGATGGGGGACCGGGCAGGAAGCCGCCGTCACCCTCGCGGCTTCTTCCTGGGCGGTGGCCTACGCGGAGGAGGCGCGGGGCTGAACCGGTGCCGCTCATCCGGCCCTTCGTCGTTCTCGATGGGGCCGCGGCCGACGTCTTCCACAACCTCGTGATGCTGGACGTCAAACCACTGCTTGAAGACCTTCAGGCTCCGGTCCTTCGGCCACACGTCTACATCCGTGTACCAGCCCTCCAGTTCCCGGCAGAAGATTTCCTCGCATACACGGCCCAGAACCTTGTCGGCGTCTGCAGGGTCTTCGTAGTCCGGCACGAGGTACAGCGTCGCATCCATCTGGTCGAGAGTCACTTCTGGTGCGTCGTCGTAGTCCACCGCCCGTAACCAATCGAGAAACGGCTTCTTTGGTCGCACGATCACGGCACTGCGATTGAGCATCGGTGCATTCCACGGGCTGGCGGGCGGGAACTGACTACGCCGCCATCAGGTTCCCGCCTGCCGCCCTGTTCCGCAATCCACCTTCATGGAGACACCCGATTTGATGTCCACCGCAACCACCACATCCACCGACACCGGCCAGCACACACCCACGCGCGGCCGACAGCGTGAGGCCCAGCATCCGGTCACGCAGCAGGAGCGCTCCGCCGCCAGTAGGCTCCGCACCAAGATTGCCGCCATGCGGCCGTTTCTCGAGGTCACCCGGGATGCGGCTTGATCGCGCTGCGGTGATCGCTGGGTCCGAGTGGGTGGGCATGACTTGCTGGTCAGCACTGAGATATACTTTGGGTATGACGGCCCCATCCCACCCGCGGATCACGATCGAGCCCGGCAAGTGCGGCGGCAAGCCCTGCATCCGGGGCATGCGTATCCGCGTGTCCGATGTACTCGAACTCCTCGCCAACGGTGCCTCCGTCGAGGAGATCCTGGCCGACTATCCCTGCCTCGAGCGGGACGACATCCTCGCCGCCATCGCCTACGCCGCTCAGCAGACGAACCACGTCGTCGTTGAGGTCGCATAAGG
>OMIG01000063.1 GCA_900299035.1 Pseudomonadota bacterium | reverse complement strand
GCAGAGGAGGTTAAGCGCGAGGTCGACGGATCGGGGAAGTGGAAGAAGCCCCTCATCACTGAGGTGTCTCCCGCAACTCCCTGGTACCCAGCGGAGGATTACCACCAGGACTACCTCCAGAAAAACCCGAATGGGTACACCTGCCATTTCCTGCGGAACTAGCGCCGTCAGGCTGCTTAGCTGCCCAGCCGCAACAGGATCGAGCGCGCTACGTCCGAGAAGAGCGCTGAGAGCTGGTTGCCGTTGGCAGTGCCAAAGTACTCTCCGAGCGTGTCGGTTGAGAAGGCTCGGTTGTCGATAGGGGTGTACTGAGATGCAGCGCGGATCTGCGGTCCGCACTGGTAGGGCGGGGGAGTGCCCGAACCGGAGTAGGCCTGACAGTTGCAGTCGCTCGACTGGGCGAAGCCGCTCTCGAAGTTAAAGCGCGGGTTAAACGCCGCTGGAGCTGCCGGATTTGCAAAGATGTCTGGGTCGGCAGCTAAACGGTGCAAGAAGTTGTCTTTGCGAACGAGAGGATTGTCGACGTTCTCAAAAGGGTCGTTGCAGTCTGCGCCATTCGGCCCAACGCCGATGGTGAAAACGGGAGCGCTAAACTGGGCGCGAATCCAGTCCGAGGCCTCGATTGCGCAGTAGTACGGGAGGCGGGCAAAGTTGAGCTTGAGGTTGTCGTCTGTGCCTGTTGCGTCAAGAGCCACCGCGCGCACTCCCGCTCCTCCGTTTGTTCCCGGCAGAGAGAATGACGCCACGTTTGAGCCATCCGTGCCGAGGCAGCCCGGATACGGCGGCGTGGTTCCGCCAGTGGCGCTGGCGGTGAGCACCCGCTGGAAGGAGGCTGAGTCCGAGATCGTGCTGCCGCACACTTGTGCGCCGGCCGGCGCGATCGATGAGGCGGTTATAGCGTAGTTAAAGAGCGGCGCAGCCGCGGAGGCTTGCACGAGCGGTCCGGGGCCTCTGTAGAGAAGGCCGGCGGCGCTTCGCCACTCGAGCGAGTATTCATACCAGTCATTTTGCACCGACCCAGAGGGGGCTGTGTTGGTTTGTGTGACGGGCGGGCTAAACACGCCGTGAAAGGCGTTCGGGGCGCCATCCGAGAACAAAATAGTGAACTTTCGAGCGCGCACTCCTCCTGCGGCCCCAGCTCCCCCCTCGATGTTGTCAATCAGCTGGAATTCGTCGATAGCCTGAATCAGCCCATCGCAGATGTTGGTGCTGCTCTGCGGGTTAAGGCCGGCCCGCGACGTGCTGGCGTTGAAGGCGTTGATGCGCGACCCATCTGGGCCGCCAAAGGTAGACATCGCGCCCCCGGTGACGATCGGGAAGCTCTTCACCGCTGCTAGGTTGAACGGAATAACGGCGATGTAGTCATGGAATGGGTTAAAGAAGCTCTTAAACTGCGCCAGAGCGGCAACCAGGTCATTGATAGTCGCTTGATTCGGGTCACAGGCCGAAGTGTTTGTGCCAGCCACGCGGCACGAACAGTCCGAGTTTGGGCAGTTCATCGAGCCGGACACGTCGAGCAGCAGCGCCACAGCGGCTGGATCAAGTGAGGCAGAGTCGGTGTGAGACACAGGGTATGAGTCCTGTCGCGGCGTGTTGCTGATTAATGGCAGGAGGCGCCCAATCAGGAAGGTTGGGGCGTTGTAGGTTGCGGTGATCGAGAGTGAGTCAGTAGTGCCGTTGTAGGTTGTGCCATTGAGGGAGAGTCGAGCATCTTCAAATGCACTGGAGGCCCTAAGGTTATTTGCTACGGCGGCCCGCATAAAATCCAGCATTTCGGTTCTTCTGGCGGCACTCTCAAATTTGTCCGCATCTGCTGAGGTCGCCTCAAAGAAGTAGTCCCAGCCGCGGCTTGAGCGGTACTGCAGCGCCGAGAACGTGGCGGCCTTAGACGCACGCTCAACCCTCAAGCGCCACGCGTAGAGAATTGAGACGTCAACCGCGAATGCGGCCAGCGAGAGAAACACGGCTAGGCTGAGCGCGAACAGCACCAAGACGTAGCCGCCAGAGCTTTTAGAGGATCGTTGTCTCTCTGAACGCATTTCTGTAGTTCGCCTCAACATCCCTTCGTAGCGGGCTTTGCTGAAAGTTAGTGTCGAATGAGTTGCTGAATCCGACAATTCGGAAATTAATTATCGGGGTGTAGAAGAACGCCATCTCTGAGACAACGATTCGTCCCAGCTGGCATCCGATCGTTTGGTTTGCCACTGCTCCCGTGGGCCCATTAATTGAGTTGCCGTTGGTGCTGAACGCCGAATCCACTGCGCTGGTCGACATCTGGGTGAAAGCGCTGGTGGCTGGATTGCAGGCCGGAGCGTCTTGAGGGGCCAGATTCTGGAAGTCGTACCTGTAGAGCGAGAGGATGACGCGGGCGTTGTTGAGCCCGGCTGCTGCAACTGTTGCCTGGAATTGCCCAGCGACGTCGTTTAAGCAGGCCACGGTGTCGGCCGTGGACGTCGCTATGTTTACCACTGGATCGGAGCCTACGTTTCCAGAAGCGTCCACGTTGAGAATGTCGCATTTCCGGTACGCTTCGAACGCCGCTTCTTTGCTTATCACGTCGGCGATCTGGCGGAAGCGGACGAAGCGGGCGAGCTCAATGGTGAAGCCTGATATGAGCAGCAGGATAGGAGCCAAGAGCAGGAACTCGATGTAGCTTGCGCCACGTTGCCGTCGGAGGTGATGTGAGCTGCGAGCCTTCATCCGTTACCCCGTCGGTTTTTCAAGAACCGCGACGGCAACGCCACGGTAGTTAAAGTTTACCCCGCCCGGCAGCAGCTGCCCGAAGAAGAGCGGTACCTGGTAGTTTAGCGTCAGCACCGCGGTCTGGCGGTTTGTGCTCAGAAAGTTAGCTGCGGGGCAATTTCCGGCTGGGACCACCGGGGCGTACACGCCGGCGTTCCCCTGCATTACCTCAATTGTCACAGGGTTGTTTGGGGTTACTCCGAGAGACTGCTGTCCGAAAGCTACAGCAGCGGCCCTGACAGCCGCGCATGGGTAGGCGTTTCCTACGGGAATCGCGAGCGTTCGCGCCAGCTCTGAGGCCTGAAACTGCACCTGCGACATGCGCCATGAGATTATGAAGAGCTGTGCGCAGGCGAAGAGAAGGAAGATGAATGCGGGAATCACCACTACCGCCTCAACCAGCACAGAGCCCCGCTCGCGGCGAAGCAACGGAGGCTGACTTGAAGCTTGAACGGCGATCTTCACTTTTCCTCTACAGTTCAGTGTAGCCGGTTGCCACGCAGCAACCTAACCATCTAAGTAGTCGACACTTTTTGCGAGCAGCTAAAGGGACAGCTGAGGGCTGCGGGGGCGCGGTGTGGGGTGCTCGTTGCTGCGCTAAGCTACTGCAAATAATAAGGAAAGGGGGCGTTCTCTCTTGTTCGTGCCCAGACCCGATGGTAGCGTGATGGCGGTTTTTAGACTCCCCAGAGAGCGTTCGTATGAAGTCATCGTCATCCCTCGAGCAAGGCCGCAGCGCGCTCGTAACTACTCTTTTTCTAGCAGCAGCTACAGCGGCGGCGCTCTACGGAGTATCAAGCATGCGAGGAGGCGCATCGCTTGGGCTTGTGCGGCTTGAGCGGGAGGCGCCGACGGCGTCCTTTAGCCCGCTGCCGGCGGGGCTTGGCAGCAGCCCGTCTGCGCTCAAAGTGACGGTCGAGGATAGCGGCTCAGGCCTGGGCGATGTGGCTGTGTCACTGACTCAGAACGGGAAGACCTTCGCGCTGAGCGAGCGTGCGTATGCAGCCGGCGGAGTGGCGCGTGATGAGCTTGAGCTTAAGGTTGACCCTAAGGCGATCGGCCTCCAAGAGGGCAGCGCGCAGCTGCGCGTTGTTGCCAGAGACCACAGCATGTGGCGCAACTCAGCGACGATCGATCGGGAGTACCCCGTAGACTTCAAGAGTCCCAGGGTTGAGCCGATGTCCGCGCAGCAGAACGGGACCGTGGGTGGAGTAGAGCTAGTCGTGTTCCGCTACCGTGGACGGCCGATGGTTGAGGGTGGCGTGGAGTCTTCGGCAGGAGCGCTGTACCGCTCGTATCCGCTGTCAGCTTTCGATTCCTCTCGGGCCTTCCCAGATGACCTGTACTTTTCGCTCTTCCCGATCCCGTTTGACTTCTCTCCAGCCAAAGACACCCTTCGGCTGAGCGTGCGAGATGACTTCGGCAACGGAAGCACTGCCCCGTTTAACTACCGAATCGCGACGAAATCCTTCCCCGATGTCGATATGGGCATGAGCGACGAGTTTTTTAGGCGCAAAGTTCCTGAGCTGCGCGAGAAGCTAAAGGCCGCAGATCCAGCCGTCGCCGTGACGGGCAACGACGTGCGAGACTTTAAGGGCGTCAATGAGGGGCTACGGAAAGCCAATGAAATTACGATCCAGCAGGCCTTGAGAGAGTCGCCAGTCTCGTCGCGGCTCTGGAAGGGGCCCTTTGTGCGGCCTCTCGCTGCGGCGCCCAAGGCCTCTTTTGCGGAGGGGCGCCGTTACGTGTTCGAGGGCAGCGAGATATCACGCTCTCGCCACATGGGAGTCGACCTGGCTGATGTTGCCCAGGCGAAGGTTGTCTCATCGAACAAGGGGCAGGTTGTCTTCGCCGATGACCTTGGCATCTACGGCGGCCTGGTGATCGTTGATCACGGCTCCGGCGTTTCTTCCCTGTACGGGCACCTCTCGTCAATTGACGTCAAAAAGGGCGACGCCGTTGAGCAGGGACAGGCGCTCGGCCGCACCGGCACAACAGGCCTTGCGGGCGGAGACCACTTACACTTCGAGATACGCGTTCAGGGAGTGCCGGTAAACCCGCTCGCCTGGCTCGATGCGCGCTGGATTGAGGAGCACATTGAAGGGAAGATCGGCTCGTACGCGGCGCAGCAGCCGACTGTTCAGGGCTAGCGCCAGACAGCGACGCAGGAGAAACCTATGCACAATCCTCTCGGCAAAACCGCTTCGTACAGCACGGTATTCGACCCGTCGGTGCTCTTCCCGATTGCGCGTGCGCAGTCTCGCGCCCAGCTCGGCATAAAGGAACCGCTGCCCTTTGCGGGCACTGACCGGTGGACCTGCTACGAGCTCTCCTGGCTTAACGCGGAAGGGGTTCCGCAGGTTGGGATTGCGACTATAGAGTACCCGGCCACTTCGCCTGTGCTAGTTGAGTCAAAGAGCCTGAAGCTCTTCCTTGGCAGCATGAACTTCACTCGCTACGCCTCAGCAGTGGCGGCAGCAGACGCCGTGAGGGCGGAGCTAAACCTGCTTCTCAAGACCGATCAGGTTACAGTAGCCGTGCACGAGCCAGAGTCGTGGGCAGGCCAGGCTGTTGTGTCGCCACCTGGCGAGAGTGTCGATCGTGAGCCGGTTTCGGCGGATGATCCTGGCCGGCTCCGGCGCGGCGAAGAGGTGGTTGAGGAGGTCCTGCACTCGAACTTGCTGCGCTCGCTCTGTCCGGTTACATCGCAGCCCGACTGGGGCACCGTGGTCATCGCGTACCGGGGCAGCAGGCTCGACCGCGCCTCGCTGGTCAGCTACCTACGCGCGCACCGCAGCCACCAGGGGTTTCACGAGGAGTGTTGTGAGCTGCTCTTTACAGACCTGATGGCCGCCATCGCCCCGACCTCGCTCTGGGTTGGATGCTTCTACACGCGGCGGGGCGGGTTGGACATTAACCCCGAGCGCTGGCTGCCGGGGACACCGCGCGTTTCGCTAGGCGGCAGGCTCGCCCGCCAGTAGTCACAGACTGAATAACGAGTCTGTTTCTGATCCTTCGGGGAAGATCGTTAGTTTACGGAGCCTTGGAATGGGCTTAGTCTGGCTCAACATTCTACCGCTGCGAACACTGTGTTAACCCCGCACCACCATGGCCCTCACAACCCAAAGGCTCTGGGCAGAGAGCTGCTCAAGGCTGTGCGCTCTGAGTCGGGTGACTTTGGAACGATCCTGCAGGGCATAAGCCACTTGCCGCACTCCCTCGCCGCGCAGCTAAGCGGCGTTGCTGTGGAGCTGTGCAGCGTAAGGTCGCGGCGCGGCAATTCCGAAGAGGTGTACCGATCGCAGATGGCGGGAGCGCGCCTGATAGTGCAGTGCGGGCTCGCGTTCGACGCAGATGTGGTAAATCGGGAGATAGTGCCGCTGCTCTCCCGCGTCCCGGCGATCTCCGCCGGTCGAGAGACCAGAGACGTGTGGGCGGTCAGGCTGATGAGAACTTTGGCGCTTGGCCAGCTCGCTCCTCGCATCTACGACACAGAGGTAGACGGTGTGCTGCGCTCGATGCTTGCCCACTCAGAGATTCGAGGCCAGCACAATCCGGAGTTCTTCCTGGCTTTGGGTGATTTCGAGGAGTCGTTCCGCATCGGCGCCTACATGCAGGATGGAGCCCTCCGCTCCAGGGCGCGGGACCTGTGCCTGGGCACGATTGCAGAGCTGATTGAGCGCACCGTCGAGGGGCTGGCCGACGCGAGCCCCGAGACCTTCGCAGATGCGCTGGGCGGGCTGCTCTCAGGAGCACGATTCGCGGCGGTTTCGCTGCTGACGGTTGCGCCTAGCATCCCGGCAGAGCGCTCGCTCGACTCCACCGATAGAGTCGAGCGAATCGTTGACGCGCTAGAGTGGCTGATTAAGAGGCCGCACGGATTTCCGGGCGGCTACTTTAAGTCTTCTGAGCGGGATAACTTCGAGTCCACCCGAAGCCTCGTAAGCTTGGCGTATGGGGTGCTGGTGGCGAATGATCCTGCTGTGCGCGCGCGCTTCGAGGAGCTAAAATTCCCGGATTTCAGCGGTCCGCTCCTGCTAGGTTCGGCCTTCCTGAGGTCGATGAAACACCTAGGAGTCGAGTCGGCAGTTGAGTGGGGCCGTGGATTGGCTCATGCCCAGGTGCGTGAGGCCGAACGGCACAAGGACTTCGAGAGCCAATCATTTATCGAATCCGTGGCGCTCTCGTGGCACCTGCGCGCGCTGCAAGAGCCTGACCTGCGGCGGTTGCTTGAGCACGCGCGCAACCCAGCCGCGCAGCTGCTCTGTGCCAAGGCCCTCAACGACATGGACCCGTGGGAGCGGGGGTAGCACCGAGCGGCAGATTCGCAGCGCTCTATTTGGCCGCTTGAGCGTTGCTCTCAACGAAGCGCTTCACTGACAGCGCATCTGGTCGCACGAGTGAGGCGCCGACGATCACCTTCGGCAGATCATTTGAGCCCGAGGCTTCGGCCGCTTTAAGGAAGTACGCCCGTCCGTACTGAGTGTCTATATCGAGCTCGTCGAACGTGACGCCGTGCTGCGTCAGTTGAGCTCTCAGGTCGTCGCATGCCCCTCCGCACTGAGAGGCTACTAGCACGAGCGGCACGTCGGAGAGAGACTCCATCCCCATTCGACTGAGGAACCTTTCGTTGTCTTCTTCTGAGTAGAAAAGCGGAGTCGCCAGCTTCGGAGGAAGCAGGCGCACCATGCCAACCCCGACCACGAGCGCAATAAGAGGCACGAGGGTGGCCGAGGCTTCGGCCGCTGAGTTGAGCCATTGAACCAAACGACTCTCTTGTTTTTCTTGCTGCTCTGCCATTCGCGTCCCCTTCGAATGTTACGGTAAGCTCCGTGCTCTCTCGCTATCACAGGTAAACGGCCTCCTTGCGGAGAGACTTTAGTTCCGATGGCTATTTCGCACCCCAAAGCGTGCAACTTACTGGCTTTGCTGCGGTGTGCAGGGACCTAGCAAGCTCCGGCACAGGCGCGTGGAGACTCATTTTGGAGCGGGAGCCAGGCTCGTAGCCGGGCAGCCAGAGGGCTTAGTTACGCCGCAACCGAGGTCGAGCACTCCTTCGACTCGCGGAAGTGCATCCCGAGGCGGCTCATCAGCTTGTTGTCGTGGTCCTCACCTGGGTTCGGGGTGGTGAGGAGCTTCTCTCCGGCGAAGACCGAATTGGCGCCAGCTACGAAGCACAGCGCCTGCATCTCGTCAGACATCTGCATGCGGCCCGCAGAGAGGCGAACCATGGCCTGCGGCATCATGATGCGCGCGGTGGCGACGAGCCTGACGAACTCAAGCGGATCGACCTGCTGCTCTTTGGCCAGCGGAGTTCCCTCGACCTTCACGAGCATGTTGAGCGGAACGCTCTCAGGGTGCTGAGGCTGGTTGGCGAGCTGTACGAGGAGCCCGAGGCGATCCTTTACGCCTTCTCCCATCCCGACGATGCCGCCGCAGCACACTGTCATGCCGGCATTGCGCACGTTCTCAAGCGTCTTGAGCCTGTCCTGGTAGGTGCGGGTGGAGATGATCTCGCCGTAGTACTCTGGCGAGGTGTCGAGGTTGTGGTTGTAGGCGTAGCAGCCTGCTTCCCGCAGCCGCTCCGCTTGTGACTCGGTGAGCATTCCGAGCGTGCAGCACACCTCAAGGCCAACGCCCTTCACCTCACGCACGAGGTCGAGGATGGCATCGAAGTCCTTGCCGTCCTTCACCTCACGCCAAGCTGCGCCCATGCAGAAGCGGGTTGAGCCAGACTCCTTCGCCTGCTGAGCCTTAGCGCGCACGACATCCTTCGGGAGAACGCTGTGGCGCTCAACGCCGGTCTTGTAGTGGGCCGACTGAGGGCAGTAGGCGCAGTCCTCAGGGCAGCCGCCGGTCTTCACAGAGAGCAGGGTTGAGCGCTGAACCTCAAGCTGGTCGAAGTGAGCGCGGTGAGTTGACTGGGCTTGGTAGAGGAGGTCTGGAAATGGCTGGGAGTAGAGCGCGAGCGCCTGCTCGGCTGTCCAATCGTGGCGTATGGGGGTCTTGTCGATGGCCATGCGAACTCCTTCTCTAAACGGCAGCTCTCTTACCCGATTTCGGCGGAGCGGTACAGTATTAGGCTCAATAAACGCCTCATTACGGGGTGTTATGGCATTTAATAGGCAGATTGACGCAGCCATCTCCGATTGCGACCTTGGAGGCTCATGCTGCTACGAAGGGAGGCCGGCGTATGTCATCAGGTGTTGAGTGGGTGCTGTTCGATTTAGGAGGAGTGCTGGTGGAGGTCGAGCAGCCCAAGATCTTCAGTGCGCTCTCGGAACAGAGCGGCATCGCTCCAAGCGAGATCGAAACGCGGCTGAAGTCTGCTATCCACCTGTGGAACCCGTTCATCGAGCGTGAGTTTACGCCGGCTGAACTCGCGCAGCTCGTAAACGGGCTGCTTGGAAGCTCTCTGGCTGAGCAAGGGGTCGTTGACGCCTTCAACGCAGAGCTGGGAGGCACGATAGCCGGCACAGCGAAGCTGCTGCCTGAGCTTCGCAAAAAGGTGCAGGTCGGGTGCCTGTCGAACACCAATTCTATTCACTGGGACAGGCTCCTCTCGGCATACGGCTTTATGGAGCACTTCGACCGCCGCTTCGCCTCTCAGATCCTTGGCTGTGCGAAGCCAAAAGGGGAGATTTACGAGAAGGTTGAGAACCTGCTAGGCGCTCATCCGCGCGCGATACTTTTCTTCGACGACCGGCAGGAGAATGTTGACGCTGCGGCGCGGCGTGGTTGGAACGCGAGACTGTACGCGGGGCACGATGGGCTGCTGCGAGACCTGGCGGCTGCTGGGCTGTAGGAGACCTACGCCAGCCCTTTCGCTCGCAGATCGGCAAAAGCCTCGGCAAAGTAGGTGAGGATAAGGTCCGCGCCGGCGCGCTTGAAGCCAGTCAGGACTTCGAGCATCACCCGGCGCTCGTCGATCCAACCCTTCTGGGCGGCGGCCTTGATCATCGCGTACTCACCGCTGACGTTGTACACGGCAGTGGGCATCTCAAAGCGCTCTTTTACTGCGCGGAGCACGTCCAGGAACGCCAGGCCTGGCTTCACCATGACGATATCTGCGCCTTGCTCGACGTCGTGCGCGACTTCGCGCAGGGCTTCCTGAATGTTGGCCGGATCCATCTGGTACGACTTGCGGTCTCCGTACTCTGGCGCCGACTGAACGGCGTCGCGGAAGGGGCCGTAGAACGCTGAGGCGAACTTCGCCGCGTAGCTCATGATCGGAAGGTCGGAGAAGCCGCTCTCGTCCAGGCCGTGCCGCAGCGCGCCCACCATGCCGTCGAGCATGCCGCTCGGCGCGATCATGTCGGCGCCGGAGTACGGAGACCGCAAGTCGTACCAGATGGATCCGGCCAACATTC
>OMIG01000062.1 GCA_900299035.1 Pseudomonadota bacterium | reverse complement strand
TCGCCAGAGTCGATTGCGCCGGAGCAGCTCAAGCCGCTTCCGAAGCTTGTTATCGTGATCGACGAGCTCGCCGACCTGATGCTCACGGTGGGACGAGAGATCGAGGAGCTAATCACTCGGCTCGCCCAGAAGGCGCGCGCAGCGGGAATCCACCTGATAGTGGCAACGCAGCGCCCGTCAGTAGATGTCATCACGGGCCTCATTAAGGCGAACTTCCCTGCACGCCTCTCGTTCCGCGTCTCAAGCAGGATCGACTCGCGCACTATTCTTGACTCGATGGGCGCCGAGAAGCTGCTGGGGCGAGGAGACATGCTATTCATGCTGCCTGGCGCAGTGCCGCTCAAGCGTGTGCACGGGGCCTTCGTGGATGATCACGAGGTGCAGCGTGTGGTGGCTTCGCTTAAGGTGCACTGCGCGCCGCAGTACGATGAGGCGATCATCGCTGCCTGCGACAAGGCCCTTGCAGAAGAAAACGGCGGCCAGGGTGATGGCCAGGGTGGTATTGACGGAGACGGAGAGGAGGCAGATCCGTTCTACGACAAGGCGGTGGAGCTTGTGCTAGAGAAGGGGCAGGCTTCAACCTCGATGATTCAGCGCACCTTCCGGATTGGCTACAACCGCGCAGCGCGCATCATTGAGATGATGGAGCGCGAGGGGGTCGTAGGCAAGATGGATGGCGTCAAGCCGAGAGAGATCCTCGTGCCGCCGGTTGATCGGTCGGTGCCGTAGGCGCTGAAGCTGCAACGCGGAGCCGCGGCAAGACGGCCCTCGGTGTCGGGGCTTAGCAGGCGGTTACCGCAAAGCGTTGAAAAACAGCCCCCTTCGCCGGTACAATAGATCGTAGGGATTTTAGCGATGAACGACGACAGCAAAAAGAACGATGCAGGCGAAGGCGAAACCGCTAAGCCTTCCGGCCTGCTTGAGAAGATCAAGGCTACCCTGGCAAACACCCCAGCAGACCGCTGGGAGCAGGGAGGAGAGCCGCTCGATTCATCTAAACGCTACCAGCGCGCCCAGGAGACGTGGGAGCAGCTGTTCTGCACCGACACCAAGACAGGAGTCCTGGTACTGCGATGCTCCACTCCCGTCGTCAGTAACTTCTTTGCAGGCGGCTACAACTTCGTGGAGTCGAGTGTTCCTCGTTACTCGGTTGAGCTCCGGCCGCGCGGATGGGCTCCGAAGATGATCCTTGACCCGAGCTTTAGGGGAACTCAGGCGACGGCGAGGCAGGTGCAGGTACTCGCGGAAGGAGACGTGGCGCGCCAGCTCTACAACGAGGTTCAGGTTGCGGTTAAGCAGCACCAGGAATCGTTGCGGCGAGATTTCAATGACTCGGTAGAGCGCCTTAGTGCCAACATCCGAGAGCAGATCCAGGGGACCGCGGCTGAAGACTGGCAGACAGTCGAAGGCGAAGCGGGGTACACCGGCTACCGAGGCGACGTCAATGGCATGACCGTCACAGTTGGCTGCACGGTTCGTGATAGGTCGTCATCGCACTCAATGACTTTTGGAAAGTACGGCCTCAAGTGGGAATGTCGCGACATGAACCTCTGCAAAGAGGTTTTCACCATGGTCGACGAGTCCGTGCGGCAGGCATCGCTCGAGCAGCTTGGAAAGGTGCTCGAGGACATGCTCTAGAGTCAGCTACGACCCAAGCTGAAGGTCCACTAGTTTCGTGTACTCTTTCTCAAGGTCTGCATACTGAGCCCTCAGTGCGTCGAGGCGCTCGTACACCGCCTGATAGTCAACGATGACGTCCCTTAGCTGGGCGCTGGCGGCAGTGAGGGCATTCGAGAGTTCCTGAAAGAGGGCTCGCTGGTCGGCGCTCATAGGATTCTCTGAAATCATCGTGTCAAGCTGACGCAGGCTCTGCGCGAGCTTGTGCTCCAGAGTTACTGATTGGGATGAAAAGTCCTGGTAGTTGGACATGACCTCCACGAGCTTCTTCTCGTCTTCCTGCCTTGCTGTCTTAATCTCTTGCTGCGAGAGCTCGCGCTTCATGACGTCTTCTTGGGCTTTCTTGAGCCGCGCTTCGGCCTGCTGGAGCTTGTCCCGCTGCTCTTCGAGGGCCTTGATGAAGCGCTGCGACTGAGCGACGAGGGTCTGAATCTGCCCCTTGGATGCGAGGCGATTGATATCGCTCAGGAGCGAGATCATCTCGCCCTCAAGCTTCTCGGACTCTGCCCGGAGGTCTCCGATAGCCTCGTCTGACGATCCTTTTGAGAGCTTGCGGTTTAGGGCAAGCGCAGCGAAAACCGCCGCACCCGCAAGCAAGAGGCTCATGACCACAATGATGTTCTGCATAATGCTCCCCGGGGCTCAAAGGCTGCTGGTAACCGCCCAAACGTACCCCTACGCTTCCCTTCTTTCATGGTACCACGCCCCCCAAGTGCCTGTGGAGGTAATATTTTGCCCGGATTTCGAGAACGAGCAGGGCCTTATCCGGCGCGCTCGACCCGATTTGAGAAACACAGCGAGCGCCCGCCAAGATTGAGGACCTGGACGTTGCCAGCGCCCGAGCAGGGCACGGTCCTTGAGCGCAACGTGAAGGAGCGGGTG
Organism: Pseudomonadota bacterium; assembly: GCA_900299035.1. Taxonomy (GTDB): domain Bacteria; phylum Bdellovibrionota_C; class UBA2361; order UBA2361; family OMII01; genus OMII01. Next base: position 562 of record OMIG01000062.1, on the reverse strand, counting down.
CCCGCCTGCACGAGGTTGTTGGTCAACAGCGGCAGCCAGGCTCCGAACTTTTCGCTGCCAGAATCAGTGAGAGAAACGCTGGTCGTCAGGCTCACGTCACGAACGCCAATCTGTGGAGCGAGCGTGATCGTGCCGCGTGACTCGGCCTTGCCAAAAGCCGACGTTACGGACAGCGGCTCAAGTGACACGGTGTCAGCGGTTGAGCTGCCGGAGACCGCGACCGTCACGAGGTCGTCCGGCTGAAGCTTGAGTACGGAGTGTATCGGCGAGTTGGGTATGTTGAAGTCGCGAAACGTTGCCGAAAACACGGCGCGCGGCGGCTGGTTCGGGACGAAGTCCGAAAAGGTGGCGGTCCCCTCCATTGTTCCCTGTCGCAGCCCAAGGGCGCGAACCTCTGGAAATAGCGCCAGGCTTGCGACATCGATTCGTGACCATGCGATAGAGGCGCCCGGCTTGCTCAGCGCGCCTGATACGGATCCGGATATGCTTCCGCCGAAGATGTCTGCCGAGAAGGTAGCTGCCTGCTGATTGAGAAGCGCGGACACGACGCTGGGCTGAACCT
>OMIG01000061.1 GCA_900299035.1 Pseudomonadota bacterium | reverse complement strand
GTCGATTGCTCTCCTGAGGCCCTCGCCGAGGTCGGAAAGTCGGTCTCTGCCGCGCTTGCAGAAACGGCAGAGTCGGTAAGCCTCTCGGGCAGCACTCTGCCAACGCTTTCAGGCCAGGAGAAGGCTGCGCTGCAGGGCACGGTTGAGTGTTTCGAGAATTACCTTGAATCGATCGCCCAGGCCCGCGCGGACCTCGAAGCAAAGAGCAGAGTGATTGAGGCCCAGGAGGCGCAGCTCTTTAAGGATCTAGAGGAGCTTGAGCGCATGCGAACAGTTGCCTCAACGGAACCCGCTGAGGAATCCGCTGAACCTTCGGGCACGGAAGAAGCCCCGTTTAAGAGCCGCTCTGCGGCAGAGATCCTTCAGCTCGTGCGAGTTGAGGCGAACGGCAGGCTAAATCTCGCTACGCGCTAACGCAACGACAGACTCCGAACAGAGGCGAAAGCTATCGTATGAAATCTCCAAGCCAAGCAACTGCACCTGCAAAAAACCACGGCGAAGCCGAGAAGAAGACTCGCCTGAGGGAGTACCGTGATAGCCACAAGGCTGAACAGGATAGCTACCGAGCAGAGGCGGAGAATTTGCTCGTCTACGCCGAGCATGTCGCAAGCCTCATTCAGTCCTTGACGGAATATGTGCCGCAGGTATCGAGCGCGCTTTTTATGCTGCGGCTGCTCACTGACTCGGAGCTGCAACAAGTGCTCTCCGGCCACCTTAGAGACGAGCCACCCGATGCGTCTTTGCGGATTGACTCAGCTTCATGGAAACTTGGAGTCGCCAAGCTCGTGGGATCATTCCTGGCGCTAAACCCGCAGGGGAGCGCTGTCAGCTGGAAGGACGAGGATGCAGCGGCGTTACTGCGCGTCTATCGGCCCACATATGAGACTCAACTCGACCAATGCAGCTGGCCAGAAACCTTTAAGGAGGTGGAGCGCCTCAGTCATATTGTGCAAAAAGCTTCGCTCCCTCCAGATGTGCGAGAACTCCTGGCGCCGCTGAACGCACAACTCCAGGAAACCGCGAGAGTGGTCGCTCTCACCAAAGGTAAACAGCCAGCCAAGAACTCCCTGCTGGGTGATCATGTCTCCGCAGTTAAGTGGCTCCAGCAGATCGCCACCCAAGAGTCGTCCGACCATCAATTGTCGGCCCACGATCGTAACTTTGTCGCGCTAGCTGCAATTGTGCTTTTAAATGAGCTCAATGACGCATCTGCCCCCTATGTCGAGAGGTCCCAGCTTTCAGACCAGGCGCTCGAAGCGTTCGGTGTGCCGACAGGGCGCGGGAAACCCCTCGTAATCCCATCGCCGCTTGCAGCTGCGACGCAGGAGCTGCTCGCGCGCGTTACAGCGCTCGCAGATCGCCTTGAGGTCGAGAGCTCTCAAGGAAGCACTGGCGCGATTCAGTCTGGCCGAGAGAAATTCGCCAAACAGACTCTTAGGGAGCTTGAGCCAGAAGCCATCACGGTTTCGCTACGGTCCGACGTTCGGGCGATCGCAACCTACTTCTCGCTCGGGGAGCAGATCGCGCAGGTACAGTCGGAGCTTGCAAGACAGGACTCGGCTTCTGGCCGCTCACACGGGACCAGCTCCGCTGAAAGAGCGCCGGGGAGAGCTTGCTCCGACACGCTCAACCCGCCCCCTCGAGCGGTTTTGGTTGAGAGCCTCAAGCACCTGACATCCGAGCAGGCAGCCTTGAGCGAGAAGATTGTTGCGCTCAGCCGCAAGGATCGGCTCGAGGCATCTAAAGAGTTAAAGAAGCTCGGCAAGGATCTGGGCTTTCAGCCGCTCCCTGCCGACATAGAGGGCTACTGGCAGAGCATCGGCAGCCAGGCTCACAAGGCGGCGCTCGTTCAACAGGTGAGGTCTCAAAGCTCTAGCCTCGAGGCGCTTGCTCCGTACCTTAAGCGGCACAAGCGAACCCAACTGAATGAAGAGCGCGCCAGAGGAATTGAGCAGAAAGTGGCCGCTGAGGACGTTCGGGCGGCGGACATCGCGCTTGAGCGAGTCTGTCCGAATGCTGAGCTGCGGCGCGGGATCTTCTCGTCGAATCCGGCTCTCTTCATAGAGAGCCTCGAACGCCCAGCCGATTTTCAGGCCTTCGCGCGCTGCCTCGATCTAGTGCTGCCGCGGGTCTGTGCGGCGCTCGATGCCGGACGAACTGTCACAATCGATGACATATCTTCGATTGAGAGCATTCATCGCTGGCTCGAAGCCGAGCAGAAGGTCGATGCTCTTGAGAAGTCCCGGCTAGAGACAGAGGCTATCCTCTCGAAGCACGGCCTGGAGAATCCTACCTTCGTCTTGGCGGTGCTCTGTCGAGGAGGCCTGGTGCGGGGATCATTCGGCGACGTTTCGGAAGAAACATTCGACACGAACGCCCGAAACGTGCTTCCTGCGGGCCGCAAAAAGGATGCGAGCGCGATTCGCTCGGCTCTCGTTAAGGCCGGGCTCCTCATTCGCTCCAAGGGCGGAAAGATTTCCTACCCGAAGCGCCTTGAGGGAGAGTTAGGAAAGGTTTTGTTGTGGGCGAGAGATAATTCATCGTTCCGAGGCCCAGGCTAGTTTTGGGCGTCACAGCCCGCGCGCTCTCTAACAACTGCACAGGGTAAGAATTAGGCGCCCTACCCTCTCAACCGGCAGCGGTTGCGAGGATGGGGGTGTCCCACCTAGGTTTTCCAGGTTTAACGAGGATTTTAGCATGGAGACTCAACCGAGTGCTGCCGGACAGCAACTGACTTCGCTGCTCGGCATCATCAAAGGTATGCTGGCGCACCAAAAGGATGTTCCGCCCGCAGCCCGACTGTTGCTTCCCGGGCTTCAGGCTCTGCTCGAACCGGTGCTCAAGGAGCTTCGGTCGACTTTTGGCCCGGGCGAAGACCTGGTCGTCGCCCGGAAACAGGAGATCGATCGGCTCATCGCCGCGTACGAGAAGGCTAACGCCGGCGTCAGCGAAGCTGCCGTTGCCAAGGCAGTGGAGCGCGTTGTGTCGGCTGCGGCTGCCACGTGGCAGCAGCGCAGGAGCTCCCTCGAAGAGCGAGAACGTCAGATCTCGGCCAGTGAGGCCAGGATCACCCAAAGGGAGTCCGACCTGCGCGACAAGGAGGCGCGCTTGGTAAAGGACTCTCAGAATAGTCAGCTCGAGTTCAACCGGCTCTCCGTTCAGCGGCAGACCTATGCCTCTGATAAGCAGGCGCTCGAGAACGAGGCTGCTCGCTTGAAAGAGCGGGAGAAAAACGCCGCGGCACTTGAGTCGTCCGCGACTGCAAAGCTCGCGGAGGCCAAAGCGCTTCAGGCTCAGCACGCTGACATGGAGACTCGACTGGCTGACCTTGAGTCCAGGCTCGCCGCCGGTCCAGCAAGCAGTGGCTCGGACCAAGCCAAAATCAACCAGCTTCTCGCTCTCAAAGGCGAGGAGATCTTTGAGGTGTTTCAACGGGCGTAACTGCTCGTTGCGTGACCCTTGAAGCTGGATGCGGGTTTTCTTTACGGTACCATAGAGACAACCCCATCCCGCCTTCACCTGAAGGCTCGCTCTTTTACAACATGGTCAGTGAGTATCTCTCTCCGTTCAGTCGTGCTGCTGAAAGCTCTCGGCAACTCGGCCGAACGGAGTGCAGGAAGAAAGGTTCTTTCTGTTTTTTTTCGTTCGAAAACGTTCGAGGGTGTTTGCCAGATGGCACACAACATCAAAGGGTTCGAGGTTTCGGGTTACTTTGGCTTCCACCAACAGGCGCGCAACATCACGCCAGAGGTGGCGCTGCGCGAGCTGATTCAAAACGCGGTGGAGGCGCGAGCCCACACCGTTGAGGTCCGCCTCACGCAGCGGGGAATCCAGGTCTTCGACGACGGTGTCGGGATGACCGCTGCGGAGCTCGGCAAGAACTTCTCCCGTTTCCACGAAACGGGGAAGAGGCTAGGCACCACGGCGAATTTCGGCGTCGGTGCTAAGCTCGCGTTCCTCGTTCTCGGCGACCGCATGGTCGTCACGAGCAGGAAGCGCGGCAAGCCTGCCAACTGCATCGAGCTGGGCACGTCCCCTGGGGGGCCGTCCGAAACGGACGGCCGAACCCACGGGGTGATTATCCAGCCCGATGGCAAGCTGGTGCGGCCGGCTGATCTGGCCGAGCGGTGGTCCACGGAGGTCTGGGTCAACTACCCTGACTTCGATGAGGAGCAGGTTCTCAAGGCCATCAATGGCCGTTTTGAGACCCCTGCTTCTAACATCACCGTGGTCTCGTCCGCGGGCACAGGCCGCTCAACGCGGCGCGCCGTCGGATTCCTTAGCTGCCTCGAGCGGTCGTGCACCGAGGTGAAGAGGCACGAGCTCTCCTCGTGCATTCTCACCTGGGGCCGCCGCGTGAGTCACGCCGATGCCGCAGTCGAGGAGGAGTGGGAAGCCCCACCCCTCGCCTTCTCCTTTGAGGGGGAGGTGTTCTCGACGAAGAAGGGCGACCGGGCATCCCGGTGGCTCGATGGCGCGGGAATTCCCGTCGGCCACAAGGCCATCCACGTGCTGGTGACTCCTCGTGGGAACGATCTCACATGGAACACCACCCGCACGGGGGTTAACGGTGTGGATCTTGAGGCGATTCAGCTTGAGATCGCCCAAGCCCTC
>OMIG01000060.1 GCA_900299035.1 Pseudomonadota bacterium | reverse complement strand
GCACCGAGGAGGTAGAACGGCAGGAGCGCGAAGAGTACGGCTACCGGCATCATGGGCGAAGGCGGCGAATCGCCTCTGCGCGGTCGGCCGCGCCGAATACGTAGGAGCCCGCAACGAAGGCCGAAGCGCCTGCCTGGCGGCACTGTAGGGCCGTCTCAGCGTTAATGCCGCCGTCGACCTCGATGATGGTGCCGGCCGATACGGCCTGGATTCGGTCGTTGAGCTGGCGGATCTTGCCGAGGCACGCGGGGATGAACGGCTGTCCTCCCCAACCCGGATTGACGGTCATCACCAGCACCAAATCGCACACGTCGAGCACGTCGTACACGGTCTCTACCGGGGTGCCTGGGTTTATAGCCACGCCGTTCTTGATGCCCAGGGAGCGTATCGCCGTCAGCGACCGGTGCAGGTGCGGGCAGGTCTCTTGGTGAATGATGATCCTTCCGGCCCCCGCGTCCTTAAACGAATGAAAGTGCCGCTCGGGCTCGACAATCATAAGGTGCACGTCGAGAAAAGTGCTGGTCTGCTTGCGCAGGGCGTGGACGACGTTTGCGCCAAAGGTAATGGGGGGCACGAAGGTCCCGTCCATGACGTCTACGTGGAGCCAATCAGCTCCAGCTTTAACGACGCTGTCTACCTCCTGTTCGAGGTTGGCGATGTTGGCCGCGAGTATCGAGGGGGCGATGTAGCTGGGCTTAGTTGAGGGAGCCATTTCGAGGGGTACTTCCTTTAAAAGACTGCTTCCTGGGCACTTGAACGGTACCAAGAAATCTGCCACAGGGCACCGGTTTGTGACCATAGGTTGCCCGCGGGAGCTTCCTGCCTGGGGCGGGATAGGGTTGGAACGATTCCTGCTCCTGTATCCATCATAGAAACCCATCACTGGAAGATGGGTCGCGGTTATTTTCGCAAGGTGCAGCAATGGATGCTCTATCAATGACCTTCGCAAGTGCCCTGAACTACGGGATGAACTCGCTGAAAGCAGCGATTACCTCGTCAGCAACGGACGGCGCCCAGCAGCCAAAAACACCCGCCGGAACGGGCTCCTCAGCCGATTTTGACAAGACCCTGAAGGCGTTTTTAGCCGCCAATGGGGAAAATAAGGTCAGTGAGGAGGACGTTTTTTCCGCCCTGGTTCAGGAGCGAATCAAGAAAACGAAGGGCGAGGACGCGCTCAAGACCTTCCAGGATCTGCTGGCGAAGAGCCGAGAGGCGCAGAAGAAGCCGGACGGCTTTGTGCCGGTCGAGGACGCAACGAAGGACGCCCTGAGAAAGTTCCGCGAGAGCGGCGCTATCTCGAAGGATGAGGCTGACAGCATCTACTCGCAGGCCTTCGCCGCAGCGCAGCTCGATTCAAACAAAGAGGCCCTCTTCGACAACCGCGGCGGCCCGGGTGACTCGTCGATTGCGGTAGCGAGCTTAGAAGAGGCGCTGCTCGCTAGCCGAACGGTCTGCACGGGCTTCGACAACGGCACTGAGACGGCCGCTGTCCGCAGCTTAGACGAACCCTCTGCAGGGAAGTCAGCCGGACCGGACACTGGCGGCCACGTGTCAGAGCCGGGCGCCGGAGGGTTTCTCTTCAAGCCTATCTCAGACAGCGATGGCAGGCTGGCGATCCTGCTTCCTCCCAAGCTAACGGGGCTCGTGTCGGGCTGTAGGCTCGTTGGCCCAGACGGCAAGGAGATTGAGTCTGGACGCTACTCCGGTAACGGCAACGGCGGCCGTGATCACTTCCGGTTCTCGCGAGCGGGCGGGGGCTACCCGGATGGCCTGCGCGTCGAGGTGACTCTGAAAACCGGCGAGATTGTGCGCTACCTCATCCGGGAGACCTCGCAACGAACAGAGAACATCAGCCCTGAGAGCGACAATGGAAACGGTGGTTCGACATCAGGCGGAGACTCAAGCGGAGATAACTCTCTGTAAAGGCGAATGCTCAGAGGATCGCGAGGCGCTGACTCGGCCTTGCAAACGCAGTTTCCTCTAATCTCTTCAAGCCCGCTCAAGTCCGCGCCGACCCTTCCCATTGAGGAAGTCACGGAGGGATAGCAAGCCATGACCGTAATTCTCGGAGTGCTAGGCGTTGTATTGAGCGTGCTGATAGGGTTCATCGGCCCTGGCGGACCGGTTGAAGTTCTATTCCAGCCATACGAGTACCTCGTTATCACAGGAGGTATCGGGTTCACCGTGCTGATCTCCCAGCCAGTGACAGTTCTCAAGGCGTTGCCAGGCGCTTTTATCGGAGCCATCAAAGGCAGCGGCGTAAATAAAGCCATGTTCAACGACTTGCTTGGCCTCATGGCGATTATCTTCGACACGATGCGGCGTGAGGGTGTGCTCGGCATCGAAGGCGATATCTCTAACCCGCACCAGAGCGCGCGCTTCAACCGTTACCCCAAAGCCTCACACAACCACCACCTGATGGAGACCCTAACGAGCGCCCTGCGGCTGTACGTCGACGGCGTTGCAAATGCCTTCGACCTCGACAAGCTGCTCGACTCCGAAATTGAAACGCACCACGAAGAGGCGCTGCTGCCCTCAACCGCCGTAAAGACGATGGCAGACTCCTTCCCGGCCATGGGTATCGTGGCAGCCGTACTCGGAATCATCATCACCATGCAATTCCTCGACGGCCCGCCAACTGAGATCGGACACCACGTGGCAGCCGCTCTCGTAGGAACCATGCTCGGAATCTTTCTGTCGTACGGCTTCGTAGGCCCGATCGCTACCAAGATGGAGCACGACGTGCGGGACAACACCTCGGTGCTCAAGTGTGTCCGCGCCGGGCTCGTTTCGTTCGCCGGCGGCGCCCCACCCGCGGTGGCGCTTGAGTTCGCACGCAAGACGATCCCAAGCTGCTTCAGGCCAACGTCTGAGCAGCTTGAGGAGATCCTCAAGGAGGCCAAGAAGAAGTAGCTCTTGGCGTAGCTGATGGCAGACAAGGACGCAAAGCCAGTCATCATCGTCAAAAAAGGCGGCCACGGCGGCCACCATGGCGGCGCCTGGAAAATCGCCTACGCCGACTTCACAACGGCAATGATGTGCTTCTTCCTCTGCATGTGGCTCATCAACACAGCCTCTATCACCACGCGACAAGCGATCGCGTCGTACTTCCGAAAGCCCTCCGTATTCACCGAAGGATCCGGCATGCCCGTGCTGCTAGGCGGCCAGGGCGTGCTTGAGGACGCTTTCACGCCGCCCCGCCCCGAAGACAAGCGAAAGCTCAAAAACCCGTCTGATGACCCAGCCCGAAAGCTGTACGGCGAGACTGACGAAGACCGCGACAAGCACTATGAGCGTGACGGTCGCCTGCCGCCCAAGAAGAACCGCGGCCCGGACAAGATCACTGGGCTTAACTCAAACAAGAAGCACCCCGAGGAGAGCCGCAAGGACATCCGCCTCAGGATGCTAGCCGAAGCCACTCAACGTGAGCTTGAGAAAACGCTGCGCGCCAATCCCCAGCTCGCTCGGCTCTTAGGCCACATCGAAGCGACTGTCGAGGCAGACGGGCTGCGAATCGACATTATGGACACCGAGAAGTTTGCGATGTTCGATCGCGGCAGTGCCCGCATTAACCGTGACGCGGAGCCGGCGTTCCAAGCGGTGACGGACGTGCTCAAGCGGTACCCGAACGTCATCGAGATCTCTGGCCACACCGACGCAGCTCCATTCCCAACGGCCGTCGGCGGCTACACGAACTGGGAGCTGTCGGCAGACAGGGCCAACGCAGCGCGCAGGCTGTTTGAGTCGCAAGGGCTCCCGGCACGGCAGATCGTCGCTGTGAGCGGCAAGGCTTCGTCTGAGCCAAAGATCCCAAGCGATCCAAACGCCCCCGCGAACCGGCGCATCTCGCTGAAGCTTAAGTTCGACTGGCAGAACGACATAAAGCCGATGGACAACACGTCAGACCAGTCAGGCCTGCGTGAGCTGCTGCGCTCATCCAACGACATTCCAATGACTCCTGAGCCAGTCGAGAGCGCGGCTGCGACGTCATCGCTGCCCGCAATCGACACCCCGGCACCGACGCCGTACAACAGCCAACACCACGTGAAGCTTCCAGACGGCCCTGCTATCAAGGAAAATCCTGGCTTCATGCCGGAGGACAAGATCTTCGGCAACCACCCGATCCTCGGGCCAAAGGAGCTCTTCTCCGGGCGTTAGTCGCGGGGCGCATCGATTAGCTCAGTAGCCCGCTCCCCTTGTTTGCCCTACAATCGCCGCCATGCAGCAGAGATTCCTAGCGGCAACAGCGGCGGCGTTCATGGCGATCGGTGTGGGGTGCGGTGCCTTTGGAGCGCACGCCCTCAGGGATACCCTCCCCCCGGGAGACCTTCAGATATGGGAGAAAGCGGTGCTGTACCAGCTCGTGCACAGCCTGGCTGCCCTGGCGCTGATTCTTGCTCCGGTAGAGGCTCTAAGCGCCGCAGCGCGGTCGCGCATCACAGCGCTCCTGCTGGTCTCGATCGTAGTCTTTTCAGGCTCGCTATACGTGCTGGTGCTCAGTGGCATGCGCTGGCTTGGAATGGTGACCCCCTTAGGTGGCACGGGCTTCATCCTCGCCTGGCTCACGCTAGCGTTTCAGCTACTTAGGGGCCCAAAGCGGCCAGGATTTTAGCGGAATCCGGAGCCAACGAAGCTCCATCCTAAGGGGCATGGTCTCACACCGGCTCATGTCCTCTGCTTGCTGCGCGATCGCTGCGCTCTCGGCCGCCGTGCTGCTCGGTTCGTGCGGAGGAGGGGGCGGCGGCCGAGAGCGCAGCGATCGCGCAGCAAGCAGAG
>OMIG01000059.1 GCA_900299035.1 Pseudomonadota bacterium | reverse complement strand
TTGGCTCGCTCAACGATGGTAGGCACGAGATGCGTGTCGCCTGGGCCCCATATCAGGTGAGGGCGGAGCGCCACGGTGCGGAGCGCGCCCGGGGTGTCCGCGGCCAAAACTTCCTGCTCTGCCTGGGCCTTGGTCATCGGGTAGAAGGCATCGAAGGTGTGAGGGTACGGGTAGCTCTCATCGACGCCACAAAGGTTGGAGCCATCGTGAATGACACTCGGCGAGCTGGTGAATACTAGCCGCTTTACCCCTGCGCGCTGGCAGGCTTCCACGACGTTTCGGGTCCCGATGACGTTCGTTCTGAAGAATCCCGCGTACGGCCCCCACATGTCGACCTTGGCTGCGGTGTGGAAAACGCCATCACAACCTCGGAGTGCCTGCCACCAAGCTGCTGTGCCATCCGAGATGTCCGCTTGCACGCACTCTATGCCGAGCGCCTCCAGATCTGGGTAGGATCCGCGTGACAGGCTCACTACCGAGTGGCCAGCTCTCTTCAGCGCTGTGACGAGCGCCTTTCCAACGAAGCCTCCCCCGCCAACTACTGCGTAGCGATTACCCATGGGCCCTAGGCTGCCTTTCGCCCGGAAACGAACTTCTCTGCCCACTCGGCGAGCTGATCGCGATAGATCTTGGCGTTGTGGCGCGCGTCCACCGGGAACGAGCGGTGAAAAAGAAACGTCTGAATGTCCTGGGAGAGCGGACTGGCCGCCGCTGCGCCGCGAAGCTCGCTCACAAACGCTTCCTGCTTCTCTTCGGAGTCGGGCCAGAACTGGGGCAGCGGCTCTACGACAATCGCTGGTTCACGTCCGCCACGGATACCCACGAGCGCCGAGCGCCTCACCTTAGGAAGCGCATTGAAAATCTCTTCAACTGGAACGCTGTGGTAGGCTTTGTCCGCCGTGTACACCGAGTGGACTTTGCGCCCGCAGTAGTAGAGGTTGCCAGCCTGGTCGAGGTACCCCAAGTCGCCAACTCGATGCCAGAAGCTCTCGCCGTCGAGGATCTTGCCCGTCTTGTTTGCGTCGGGCCGGTGCAGGTACTCCGGGCTCACGACAGCTCCCCGCACAATTACTTCCCCGATCTCTCCAGGCGGAAGGAGCACCGCCTGCGAAATGTCGCGAATGGGCTCGTTGCTGCTCTGAATAATTCTGGCCTCTACGCCGGGAACCGGTCGGCCGACCGGGGTCCCCTGTTCCCCAGAGCGGGCTGGTACTGACGTGCCTGAGACAATCTCCGCGCCGGTGATAAAGGTTACGGGAAGGGCTTCGGTAGCTCCGTACGGCGTTGCGACCTCACCGTTAGGCACGACGCGCTTCACCAGCTCGATCGTCGACTTAGGCACGGCTGCGCCCGCCATGAAGACCCGCTTTATTGAGGGCATCGTGGTGCCAGAGCGAAGCGTGTACTCCGCAATCTTGTTCCACAGCGTTGGAGACCCAAACGAGGACTCGATTCCAAGATCGTTGACGAGCTTGACGGCCTGCGCGGCGTCGAGCGCGAGCGGCTTTCCGGCTGGCATGTTCGGGAACACGCTGGCGACGCCCAGGCCTACGTTGAAGAGCGAAAATATCGGAAGGAGGGTGAGGTCCTTGGTGCACGGCTCTTGGCCCAAGACATCGCGGATGGTCCTAAGCTGCTGCTCTAGCATCGCGTTGGTTATCACTACCCCCTTGGGCGTCCCGGTTGCTCCGGAGGTGAATGCAATCAGGGCAGCGTCGCGAGCCCGCAGAGAGCCGTCACGGCGCAGCACAGGCAGCGGCACCGGCGCGATCGGAGCATTCGCAAATCGTTTGAAGTAGCCGAGCGAGTGCCCTCGCGTGGAGAACGACCACTCTGCCGCGGTCACGTGAAACTTGATGCGATGAAAAAGTGAGCGCCGCAAGAAGCGCAGCAGGTGCGCACGGGGCGAGCCGATGAAGGCTGCCGGGTCTGCGTCCTGGATGCAGCGCGACAGGCGCTTGAGCCCAATCCCTGGATCAACAAACACCGGAGTAGCTCCACGGCCTGCAACGGCTAAGCTCAGGGCGAGAAAATCCGCGCCCGGCGATACCAGCATCAGCACTCGGTCCCCGGGCGCGAGCCCTAGCTCCGAGAAACCGCGCTGGTACTGGTTCATGAGCTTCATGAGCTCACCGTACGTGGTGTGTGAGTAGTGGAGCGCACTGCCGTTAATGGGATCACGAACCCAGCGTGGGGTGACAACAGCCGTGGCGGCTGGCATCGCCTCTGCAATCTTGGCTACACGATCGTAGACCGCGTGGATGCTGCCGGACTCACGGCCCTCGACAACAGCGCCTCCTGCCTCCGCCTCAACGGCAACCTCAGCAGGACGCGAGAGAAACTCCTTGATGGCCGGAATCGCAAGGTGCGGAGCATCGTCCAGCACAAGGTGTGACGCATCCGGAATCTCAAGGATCTCAGCCTTCGGGAAGTGCGCCGCAACCTTGCTGAGCATCTCGCGGTGGAAGCACGGGTCTTGCAGCCCCCAGATGATCTTTACTGGCTTCTGCGCAACCTTGGGCAGCCCAGCAGCGATCTCTACCATCTGTGTGTAGGTCGGATGGTCAGCGTCGAACGGGATGTCTGCCACAAAATCCCAGATCGCATCGCGGCGCTGGCGCGTTGTGTACGGCATCCTGTAGCCCGCAACGATGTCAGGAGTCAGCCGCTTGTGGGCCCCCATCGAGGTTGTGAGCTTGACGAAAGTTGGCGTGTGGCGAGTCAGCAGCTTGCCGACAACTGGCATCGCAGCAAGCTTAATAATTGGCGGGAGGCTCTCTGTCTCCGTCAGCGTCGTGTTGAGGTACACAATGCGCTCTACGCTGTCGAGCTTTCGCAGCATGAATCCTGTGCCGAGCGGCCCGCCCCAGTCGTGCATTACAACCGAGAACTTCTCAAGACCGAGAGCTTCAACGAACTCCTGGAGCTGGTTGATGCGATCGATGGCGCGGTAGCGGGTGCCAGGTGTCCGGTCGGAAAGGCCACACCCCAAGAAGTCAGGCGCAATGAGGCGGAACGAGCCGCGCAGTTCTCGGATGACATTGCGGTAGAAGAACGACCAGGTAGGGTTTCCGTGTAACAGAAGCACCACAGGCCCCTCGCCCTCGTCGAGGTAGTGCATCTTGTGTCCTGCCACAGTGACGAATCGCGACTGAAATGGAAGGACCTGGTCCGACACTGGCAAACCTCGCCTCGTTGCTACCACTCGACGCCAAGGAAGAGCGAGTTGAGGCCCGAGCCGAAGCCGGTGAGCATTATCTTGTCGCCCTTCTGTATCCCCTTCTCTTCGATTCCAACCGCGAACGCTGTAGGCAGCGCAGCCGAAACGAGATTCCCCCGAGTCTGGTAAATCGTGAACTCCTTCTCGTGGTCGAGACCGAGCGTGGCGTAGAAGGCCTCATTAACCTGCCGCCCGACCTGGTGGCAGAAGACGTGGTCAACATCCTCCTTGCTCCACCCGATAGTCTCAGAGGCGTCAGCCCACGTGCGCTGGCCCAAGAGGGCGGCTGCCGCGATCAGCTTCGACGACTCGGTTTCCATCACAGGCCCAAGCGGGGGGCTGTCGACGAGGTGGTAGTCGACGTTGCCGGTGCAAAGATCACAGTGCTGGGTTGCCGAGCGGGTCGCTCCGCCAATGAGCTTGTGGCCAGTCTTCGAGATGCTCTCGTGGCACAGCACGTACGCGACAGCGCCGGAGCCGATGGTGAAGGTCGGAAGCAGCTTGAGAAGCTTCTCGCGCGAGAGCTGGCGGCCCTCGAGGACGTTCGTGAAGGTGTTATCGATCATGCAGCGCGTGTGCTCGGCTGACACAACGACACCGGCTTTCACCATTCCGCTCTCAATTAAGTTCGCGAGGAAGAAGATGCCGTCCATGAAGCCCAGGCAGGCATTGCTGACGTCGAGAGCAACGCCGTCCTCGGGCAGTCCGAGGTTGCGGTGGATGAGGCAGCCCGTTGCCGGCTCAAAATAGTCTCGGGTAACGGAACAGCTGAAGAGTCCGCGGATGTCTTGCTGCGGTATCCCAGATCGCTCGATGGCATCTCGCACTACAACCGTGCCAAGCTCGCTCGGCCGCTCGGAGAGATCCCAGAGCTGACGCGAACGGATTCCGGTCAGCCTCTCAAGCGTGCCGAAAGGCAGCCCGAGATCTTTGTAGACGTGCGAGATTCTGTCTTCAATCTCGTCAGAGGTGAGCGTGATGGGCGGAACCGTTGTCGACCACGACTCGAGGCAGACATGCTTGTAGCGAAATGCAACCATAGGATGAACACGAAAGTAATGATTACCGGGCCCGTTGCTCCCGAACGCAACGGCTCCCTAACGGCGACGGCCTCGACCAAGCCTGTCGCAAGTCCTGTCTGAAAACTGCCCTCGCCTTTTCGCGCCTGTGGCGCCTCCAAGACCCTGCGTTGAGGGGGCTTAAACCTTGAATTTTACAAAGGGGGGAGATACCACATCGCGACGTGCAGTACAAACAGTGGGCTAGCCCCAAGGGGCTTATCACGTTAGCTCATCGGTCAGGCTAAGATCCTGACCTTATCAGACTTTTTCGGAATGCTGATGGAATCAGTCGAGTAGCCGAGCCACATCCTCGGCGCGCAACCTTGAGAGCTGCGCGTACTCGGCTTGAATGAGCTGACTAAGGCTGCGCTGGTGTAGGGCCTCGGCCAGCAGCAGCGCGTGTTCGACCTGCCGCACCGAAGCCGAAGATGCCTCCAGATTCGCTTTCTGCACCTCGGTACGGGCACCCCAGACGCGATGAATGACCTCTGTGGTTTCCGCGGCAGCGCACACGGCCTCTTCCAGGCCTGACAAAACAAGGCTGTGCTGGACGCTCGGACAGCCAATCGAGGCCATTTTGCTGGCGCAAGGAGACGAGGAGCAGGCCCTCTTTTGCTCAGCCGGAATAGCTGCTGCGAAGAGGCGCTGGAAGGCCGAGCGATCCCGATAACTTTTCTGTGACTTGAAGCGAGAGCCTTTCATAGTTCGACCTCGTGGCGTTTCAACGCACGACCTCCACCCCCTAAGGGAGTTATCGGCGTGCCTTTGGTAGCCTCAACCATTCCGAGCTATTTTCTGAGACGGCGTTCTGCTCCGCTGATTGTCACCGCATCGAACCTTAAACATATCAATATGTTATAAATTTCCACTCTCGCTCCTGTTAGTGCTTCCTGTTTTCACATCAGCGATGCTGCCAGGGACTTCTCAGGGTATACTCAAAGGCTGGGCTTGCGTGCCTAATCTGCTTCGCTAAGGGCTGGGTTAGGCGCTCACTTTTTAGGGCTCACGCCGCCGCCTTCCCCGTTTTCGTAAAGGTCTCGAAATGAGTGAGTCCGCTGCGCAAGCATTCTCGCAGGTTGTTGTTAAGCAGGTTCTGGGGCTTCTTAGCCCACGCACCGCTCGATCATTAGCCCGGTTCAGCAGTGCCGGTCCCTCCTCAGGCGAAGCCAGCCTTTCAGCTTTTCTCAACCAGCTCTTCGCCCACGCCACACCTGAGATGATCCGCCACCGCACGGCCAACGAGGTTGCCTCGATCGTTGACTCCTGCTTTGGCGCTATTGAATCCCTCGCTGCGGCTCCAGACCGAATCTCGCTCAGCGTCGAGCGCGACGGTGACGTCGCCCGCCTCTTCGTCGCGCTCGATGACGGTCCCTTCATCATCAGCTCGATCGCAGAGCGGCTGTCTGACGCAGGAGCGCGCGTGTCGGCCTTTCTGCACCCACTGGTGATGTTCGACGGCGCGCCCATAGCGATGTCTTTCGTCGAGTTTTCAGGCGCAGCCGAGATCGATCCCTCACGCCTACTGCCCAAGCTACAAGAGACGCTCCAGACCCTGAAGCAGGTGGTTCGCGACTTTGAGCCGATGTCTACCAGCCTCGGTCAAGCCGCCGCGCTGTTCAGCTCCGGTGAGGTCAGCACCAACTTCGGCAAGACGAGCGCGCAAGAAGTTCAGGCTCTCCTGTCGTGGCTCCGAGACGGAAGCTTCTTCATGATCGGCACCGCTGCCTGGGATACAGCAGGAAATCCCGTCGCCTCCGAGATGTTGGGAGCTTGGAAAGTTGACGGGCGATTCTCTGAGCAGCTTCGCAGCGAAACGCGGGAAGACCTCGACTCGCTTCGAAAAGGCGGGCTAGGGCTCTCAATCCGCAAGTTGCGGCTCTCTTCCGCGGTGCATCGGCCGGCGACGCTGCTCAACATTATGTTTACGCTCCCCAAGAGCCCTGGGCAGACGTTCTCGCTCGTCGGCTACCTGACCTCGAAGGCATGGACCCACGAGGCGCAAGACATCCCCGTGCTAAGGCAAAAGGTCTCCGCTTTTCTGCGGCAGGAAGGTTCATCGCCTAACTCGCACGACTACAAGTACATGCTCGAGGTAGTCGACAACATGCCTACCGATGAGGCGCTCGCAATCCCAGCGGATCAGCTTCGTCTCATTACTAGGCTTGCTCTGGGCGTATTCAGCCACGAGGCAACCCGCACGCTGTCTTGCATCGACGAGCTTAAGCGCCGGGCGCTCACTGTGGTCGTGCTGCCGCCAGAGCGCTTTTCGGCGAAGGTCCAAGAAACGATCCAAAAGATCATTGAGTCTGCCTTTGAGGCCCCTCCTGGCTCAAGCGAGATCCACCTCGACTCAGGCAAGCGTCGACAGTACCGGCTCTACTTCAGCACTCCACTGCCGCCGAGCCACTCCGGCGACATTCCGCAAGAAGCGCTCACCTCACAGATCCCGCATGCGACACTGACTTGGGAGGAGCGCCTCTTGGAGGCTCTCGGCGAGACTGACGGCCCCGCTTGGGACCCGTCTGCATTTCCGCCAGACTATCAGGCTGGCACCTCAGTCAGCGAAGCTCTCTTCGACATCTCAGTTATGGCCGAACTGTCGGCGGAGCGCCCCTTGGCCTCTGCCCTGTACCTTGCCAGAACCCCTAACGCGCGGCCGGTCGTCTCAATTTTCTCCAAGGGTTCCGAGGTTTCTATCAGCAAGGCGGTCGCGGTGCTGGAGAACATCGGGATCGAAGTAGTTCGTGCTCACTCGCACTCCTGCACTCCAAGCTCTGGCCGCATCCACATCCTTAAGCTCATCGCCCGCACCTACGATGGCATGCCGCTTGGGCCGGAGCACTTCAACCAGTCTGTGAGCCCCGGGCTCTCAGAGGTTCTCGCAGGGAAAGCTGCCAATGACGTGCTCAACGTGCTGCTCAGGAGGATACCGATTAGCATCCCGCAGATCGCCTTGCTGCGGTGCTACTGCGCGCTGCTGTGGCAGGTTCAAAAGATCTCCACCAAGCGCACCATGTGGAAAGCCCTCGCGCACTCCCCTAACGTCGCGCTGCAGCTGATCCGCATCTTCGAGCTGAAGTTCGATCCGTCGCTTTCGCTCTCCGTCGAGGAGCGGCGGCTCCGAGCTGCCCAAGAGGAATCGACCCTGGTCGATGCCCTACGTTTCGTAGTGGACATCACTCACGACAGGGTCTTGCGCGCGATGCTGTCTCTTGTGCGCAATACCGTCCGCACAAATTTCTACTCAGGCGCTGCAACGCTTGCCCTCAAGCTCACTCCGCGTGACATCGAAGTGATGCCTCACCCTCGTCCGCTGTTCGAGATCTTCGTATTCTCCCCGACCATCGAGGGTACGCACCTACGCAGCGCGAAAGTTGCCCGCGGCGGCATCCGATGGAGCGAGCGCCCAGAGGACTTCCGCTCTGAGGTCCTCGGGCTGATGAAGACCCAGCGGGTCAAGAACGTGATAATAGTCCCGAGCGGAGCAAAGGGAGGCTTCGTGCTCAAGGCGGCGCCATCCGACCCCGAGTCGATGCCAAAAGCAGTGGAAGCTGGCTACAGAGAGTACATAACAGCCCTCCTCACCCTTGCAGACAACGAAACGGCTGCCGGAGTTTCCCATCCGCCAGGCTTGGTCGTTCACGACGGTCCGGACCCATACTTTGTCGTCGCTGCCGACAAGGGCACAGCAACCTTCAGCGACATCGCAAACAGCATCGCCCAGGAAAAATTCAGCTACTGGCTCGGCGATGCATTCGCCTCTGGCGGTTCAGCCGGGTACGACCACAAGAAGTACGGCATCACTGCCAGGCGAGGCTGGGAGTGTGTGCAGCGGCACTTCAAGGACCTCGGCATCGACTTTGAAGGCGCCCCTTTTAGCGTCGTGGGCATTGGAGACATGTCCGGTGATGTGTTTGGCAATGCCCTCATCCTGAGCAATCGGATGAGGCTGCTCGCGGCGTTTAACCACAAGCATATCTTCATAGATCCCAACCCTGATCCGGAGAAGAGCTTCGCCGAGCGCATGCGGCTCTTCTCGACTCCCCGCTCCCAGTGGAGCGACTACAGCACCGCCCTCATATCCCCTGGTGGAGCAGTGTTCAGCCGCTTCGACAAGGAGATCTGCCTCTCCCCTGAGGCTCGCGCCGCCTTGGCGATACCCGACGACGTCCCGAAAGCCTTGCCCGGCGAGGCGGTCGTGTCCCTTATTCTGAAGGCTCAGGTAGACCTGCTGTGGAATGGAGGAATCGGCACCTACGTCAAGGCTCGCTCTGAGTCTCATTCCGATGTTAACGACGGCACCAATGACTTGGTGCGCATAAACGCCGATGAGCTGCGGGCTCGAGTCGTCGGTGAGGGCGGAAACCTCGGCTTTACTCAGCGCGCGCGCATCGAGTTCTCGCTGCGCGGAGGCCGCATCAACACGGACGCAATAGACAATTCAGGCGGCGTTGACCTCTCTGACCACGAGGTGAACCTCAAGCTGCTCTTTGCCCCACTGGTGAAGGCTGGCACGCTTACGCTTACTGACCGCAACGCGCTCCTGAAGGAGATTGCTCCGCAGGTCGTAGAGTCGGTGCTGCGCCAGAATCGCGACCAATCGCTATTGCTCTCCGCCTCGGCGCTACGTTCTGCAAAAACCATCGACCAGTACCGCTACCTCATTCGTGACATGAACAAGCTAGGGTTCCTGGACCGTGTTCGTGACTCTCTTCCAGACGAGCAGGACCTTGACGAGCGTGCCGCGTCACAGTCAGGGCTAACCCGGCCGGAGCTGGCCGTGTGCAGCGCCGCGACAAAGATGTGGGTAAAGGAGGAGATCCGCTCGTCGCGGCTGTCGGACGATACGAGCCTTGAGCCGTTCCTGCTCGGTTATTTCCCGCCGAAGGTGCAGGAGAGGTTTCGCGAGCAAGTGCTGCAGCATCCGCTACGCGGCGACATAATCGCAAGCTGTGTCGTGAACGAGCTTCTGCCGATCGTAGGCATACCGTTCGTCCACAACCTCTCCGGAATCAGCAGCACGCCTGTTCCAACTACCATGAAGTGCATTCTTGCGGCCGACCTGATCCTGGGCTCGAGGGGGCTGCGCGAGCGGCTGCGCGAGCTGGACACTGTGAAATTGTGCCCCGCATTCACTGAACTCTGGCTGAGCCTTGGCGCTTCTCTGCGGGAAGCGAGCAGCTGGCTGCTGCACAGCCACGGGGCCAAGCTATCGCTCGTTGAGATGGCGAACCTCTACGCGCCGGCCTTCAAGACTCTCTCGGAAAATGCAGAGGTAGTCTTTGCCGGGCAAGAGCTGGCCCGATTTGAGCGCCGTCGTGCTGACTACCGAGAGCTTGGAGTGTCGCAACAGGACGCTACCCTCTTGAGCCTTCTGCGACGCGTCTTGCCCCTACTCGAGGTTCTCTGGTCGGCACGAGAGTTTTCACATGACGTGACCCGCGTGGCATCTGTGTACTCACGGATTCTCGATGAGCTAGGCGTCAACACGCTCTTTAAGTACGAGCAGGTGCTCGAGTCGAGCAACAAGTGGGAAACCGAGCTCGTTGCCGGCTCCTACCAAGAGATTCGCCGCAGCCTGTCGCTACTCGCCGGAAAGGTCCTGAAGCTCGGGGCAGAGAGCCCTCAAGACGTTGTGGCCGCGCTCAAGGCATCCTCGGCGTTTGATGCAATCCGCTCGACAATGGCAGACGTCGAAGAGGCTGAGCGCCAGAAACGCCCTTTCCAGGTGGCCGTGTTGCCGGTCATCTCTCGCCAGCTGCGGCTGCTGGCGACGTAAGTCGAAGCCTCTCCGCGCACCCAGGATTTCTGGTGATTTAGAGCCGTAAAGTGCCCATGGGACCACGGTATAGGCGGATTGCCCGAGCCCTCCAGCGTTGCGTCAGAGCCACCCGCTCAGCTAGGATGCCAGCTTCGGACAGGGGACAAACGCTCTCCCCCAGGCGCTTATGCAGGACAGTTCGTACTCACATTCAGTCCTCTCTGGAAAGGCGCTCGGCGCGAACGACACAGGCACGTCCGCGGCCAAAGATTCGGCAAAGCTCATCGCGTTCTACCTGCCGCAATTCCACCGGGTGGCAGAGAACTCCGCGTGGTGGGGGCCTGGATTCACCGAATGGACAAACGTGGCCAGCGCGAAGCCGAACTTCATTGGGCACCACCAGCCCCAGGTTCCGCGGGAGCTTGGATTCTACGACCTAAGCTCAGTGAATGTTATGCGCGAGCAGACTGAGCTCGCCCGGCTCGCTGGCTTGAGCGGCTTCTGTTTCTACCACTACTGGTTCAGCGGAAAGCGCATCCTCGAGACTCCGGTCAATAACTTCGTCGCCTCAGACATTTCGTTTCCGTTCTGCGTTTGCTGGGCCAACGAGAACTGGACACGCACCTGGCAGGGCGACTCTAAGAGCGTGCTGCTTGAGCAGCGCTACGAGACGGGCGACGAGGATCGCCTGATTGAGTCTCTCTTGCCTCTTTTTCGTGATGCGCGCTACATCAAGGTGAACAACAAGCCCCTGTTCGTTGTCTACCGGGCCAAGGAGCTGCCAAATCCAGCAGCTTCAGCGCAGAGGTGGAGAGACGCCGCTGTCCGGCTCGGCCTTCCAGGCCTGCACATCGCGGCGGTCGATTTCTACGATATCTCCGATCCGCGAGAAGTCGGTGCCGACGCGCTGGTTGAATTCCCTCCCCACAAGTTTAACGGGGGTGAGAATGCCCCGGCTAATCCTCCTGCTATTACCAACCCGAGCTTCAGTGGCACGCTTGTCGACTACCGCAAAGTTGTGGCGCAGAGCGCTGCCCGCGAGACGCCAAGCTTTACGCTCTACCGCGGCATCATGCCCGGCTGGGACAACACTGCCCGCCGCCAGGACACGCCTCTCATTGTGCTCGACAGCAGCCCTGCCCTGTTCGGTGCCTGGCTGCGCTACCTAAGGGCCTGGACCGCGATCACTCGGCCTGACTGCCAAGATCCCTTCATCTTCGTTAACGCCTGGAACGAGTGGGGCGAGGGCTGTCACCTCGAGCCGGACCTGAGGGACGGGCTTGGCTGCATTGAGGAGTGCGCGCGTTCGGAGTGGGTTGCTGCCCTTGAGCCGGTAGCCTCTTTGGCTGCCGCGAGGGAGCGCCTCGACCGGGACGTTCGCGACGCCTGCGAGCGCAGTGGGCTCGAAGCTACTGCCAGCATCCTGCGCTACCGGGGACGCAGTCGGTGGGTGCATACCCTCTCAACCCTGCTGCGCCCGTTCTCCTTCATCCACGGCCCCGCGCGCTCTGCGTACCGGCGGCTCCGAGCTGTCAGGGGCTAGCTGTGCAGCCGCGTGTTGCCGCCGTACTCGCTCACTACGACCCTGACGGCAGGGTCGATCCATCTTTTTGCGAGGTCGTGAGTGCTTTCGCCGACGTAACGCAGCGAGTCGTCATCGTTTCTACCAGCAAGATTTCAGCGCAGGGGCCCTTGCGAGACCCACGGGTGACCATCATCGAGCGCCCTAACGTCGGCTACGACTTTTATAGCTACCGCGTTGGACTTGAAGCTCTCGGCGATGTTTCCGCCATGGATGCCGTGTTCTTCGCCAACTCAAGCTTCCTCATCGTTAAGCCGCAGGCATTTAAGGCTGCCCTTAGGCAGATGCTCTCCGAGGGGACGGCCGGTGCGCTCGTGGGCGCTACGGAGAGCCTTCGCCACCAGCGTCACCTGCAGTCGTACCTCTTCCTGGCACCGGCTGCGGTGCTTCGCTCCCAGTGGTTTCGCCCCTGGTTTGGGGCTGTCTCACCGAAGGACACGAAGGACGAAGTCATCAAGGAGTATGAGCTTGGGCTCTCGGCTGAAGCGCATCGCAGTGGCGCAGGCATCGCGCCCCTCCTCCGGCTCTCGGCACGAGAGAAGCGAAAGATGTGGCTCTCTTCGCTTCGCGCAAAGCTGCGCACTCATGGAATCCTGGGCGCCGCGAAGCATCTGTTCTCTCTCCGCTGGCTTTCCGGCAACCCGGCGCACTTTGCGGCGCTCCCTTTGGCAGAGCGCCTCGGGCTCATCAAGGCGGAGCTTCTGCGAGACAATCCCCATGCGCTCGACCTCTCGTGGCTACAAGCAGTGGCAGCACCAGAGAGCCTACGTCAAGTCGAAGCCTTCGTTGAGCGCTTCTCTGCGCGACTGGGCGCTTCAGGCTCGCCTGCCGGGCTTCCTCGGATTCGCGCTGTGTCTTTCCCGGCCTCACTATTGCCCCAACCGTCCACTGCCGTTGTCGTCCACGCCTACTACGTCGACCCTCTGCCGGAGCTCCGGCGCCATCTGCTGCACTTTACTGAGCCGTTTGACCTATTCGTAACCACTCCAAATGAGTCGGACGTCCCACTCATCCTAGACTCGCTTCGCGGCTGTGCCGCGAACCTTACAATCGCGATCTGCGAGAACCGTGGGCGTGACGTCGGGCCGTTCCTCTCGCTCTTGCGCGAGGGCTTTCTAGACAGGTACCAAGCTGTCCTCAAGCTGCACCTCAAGAAGAGCCTCTACAGCGAGGCCGGCGACGCTTGGCGCCGATCGCTGTTCTCGGAGCTGTGTGGGGATGCTTCTGCTATCAACCGTGCTATTTCACTGCTGCACCGAGGTGACATCGGGCTCGTCGGTCCGCACCAGTACTTCCTGACGAATCCGCGCTTCTGGGGCTCGAATCGGGCCAACGTGAGGGGCATGCTACGCGCCGTAGGCGCGCTGCCCTCCGGTGCGGAGCCTGACATGGCGTTCTTTGCCGGTTCTATGTTTTGGTTCAGCCCGCGAGCGCTCGTCGGCCTGTGCCGCCTTCCGGCGGAGCTGCTGGACTTCCCGGCGGAAACCGGCCTCCAAGATGGCACCACGGCTCACGCCGTTGAGCGAATGTTTGCCCTACTAGCCCGCCACGCCGGCTTTAAGGTTACTACTGCGCAGCTTGCCGGGGAGGATGTGTTCGAACTCAACTGCTCAAGGAACGGGGTGCCGGTGCTTTAGGTTCCAGCTCGTGCTAGGCTCCCCGGCGTCAAGGAGACCATGACCAAACTCGTGCTCCACATCGGCGGCCACCGCACCGGCTCGACTTCGGTGCAAGCTGCGCTTCACGCCTCCCGCAAGCGGCTGGGGCGAGCGGGAATTCTCTACCCTACAGCAGGCCTCTCAACTGTTGCTCACCACTCGCTTGCCAACGCAATTCGCGAGGCAAAGGTCGAGGGTGGTGGCAGGCCCGCCCTATCGGGATGCCTTGAAGGCCTCCATCGAGAGATTCGCCTTTCGAAGTGCCACACAGTCATCATCAGCTCCGAGGAGCTAATCAGCACCTGTGACTACAGGCCGGACGGGCTGTCGCAGCTCTTTGCCCTTTTTTCGGAGGTTCAGGTACTCTGTTTTCTGCGTCACCAAGCGCCGCTGCTGGAGTCCGCCTACAAGTTTGCGGTCCTTTGGAGCAATTCCGCTGCCACCGAAGCTTTCCCGGAGTACCTACGCCATCATACCCTCGGCGATCACCTGCTCTACAAGCACATCGAGCCCTTCTTTCGCACTGCCAGGGCGGACATCACCTTCGACTTCGTAAGCTTTCTGGCGGCGCAGCGCTCCGGCTCTCTCGTGAAGCACTTCTACGAGAAAGCCGGAATTGCCGAAGCCTACTCTGGGGAGGTGCACACGAACGAGTCCCTCAGCCGGGCTGGCACCATCTCTCTCTTGCTTCGCAACAGAAACGAACTTCTCGATCCGCTACGGCGCGGAGCCTTCGTGCGCTTTGCGAGGCGGACATTTCCGGAGTCTCACGAGTCGCTCTTCACCCCTGAGCTGCTCGATCAAGTCGCCCAGCGCTTCCACGACAGCAACGAGGAGCTTGCCGGCAGGTTCGGCTTTAGCCTAAACGAGGAACTTTGTTCCTTTCGGCAACGGAACTCGCTGGCCGGCTGGGATCTCAGCACAGTCGAGCGGGCGCAGCTCGACGGCGCATTGCGCCGCCGAAGCCGCTTTCCTCTCCTCTCCTTGGCCAAGGACTACCTGCCATCTCTAGCAGGCGTCCGGCGCTAGCACCGGACGGGCTTATCGAGCCAGGATGCTGGCTACGAACTTAAGCACCTCTGCGGCGCTGTCATCGTTGTAGCCGAAGCGCTTAATGAGGCGCTCTTTGAGGGTGTCAAACCGCTGCTGCTGCTCATCGTCCCTCACCACCGACACGAACTGCTTAATCTGTATCGTGTCCTTCGTGTCATCGAAGAGCTTCTTCTCAAGGGCTTCGCGCAGGCGCTCGTTGTCGAGCGCGTTGAACTTTCTGCCGCTCGCTGCCATAGCGCCGATAGTCTGCAAGATCTCCCGCCGGAAGTCGTCCTTCGCCGATGAGGCGATGCCGATCTTTTCCTCGACCGAGCGCATGAACTTCTCGTCCGGATCCTCAAGCGTCTTTGTGAGCGGATTTGTGACCCGCTGCTTGCGCTGGTACGCCGAAATGTTCTCAACGTACTTCTGGCCCATCGTCTCAAGCGCCTTCACGTCGCCTGCAATGGCGAGCTGGACCTCTTTCTTGACGATCTCCTTGTACTCCTGCTCGACCTTGTCGAGGATCGCGCTGAGGCGAGCCTTCTCCTCATCTGAGGTGATGTGCGGATTCTCGGGCAGCCGCTCCCGCAGCACATTGAGCAGCATGAAAGGGCTCAGGAACTTGCGCGACTCTTCCGCGTCTCGCACCAGGCAGGCGCCAAGAGAGTCCTGAATGAAGCGCGGCGAGATGCCTCTGTGTCCCTCACGGGGCGCGTCATCCTGTAGCTCCCGAACAGTCTGCTCGGTGTACCCTGCAACGCTCTCGCCATTGTACAGGCGCATTTTTTGCAGCAGCGTCATTCCACCCTTCTTAGGCTCATCGAGACGCGAGCATACCGCGAACATCGCAGCCACTTCGATTGTGTGCGGCGCGATGTGGCGCCCGACCTTGTCGCTCGTGAAGTCCTTCTCGTAGATGTGCTTCTCGTCAGAGAGAGTCAAAACGTACGGAACGTCGATCTTGAGGGATCGGTCACGCAGCGCCTCCTGGAAGCGGTCTTGCTGGAGCTTCTCGTACTCAGCCTCGTTGGTGTGGCCGAGCAGCACGAGGTCGATCTCCGTCTGCGGGAACTTCTTGGGCTTGATGACGCGCTCTTGTGTCGCCGTCAGGAGCTCGTAGAGGAACTCTCGCTCAAGCTTGAGCACCTCGATGAACTCCGCCATGCCGCGGTTAGCTCGGCACAGCTCGCCATCGAAGCTAAAGGCGCGCGGGTCCGAGTCTACGCCGTACTTTGCCAGCCGACGGTAGTTGATGTCTCCGGTCAGCTCAGTTGAGTCCTGGCTCTTCGGATCCTTGGGCTGGAACGTAGTTATGCCGGTTCGATCCTCCTCGGAGATCACCACTCGCTTTACGACAACGTGGTCGAGCACGCTGTCGTAGTTGCCGTTGTACTTCTCAAGCAGCTGGGAGAGCTGGAAGCGGCTCGCCGGGTCAAGGCCGCCGTTGATCTGCACACGAGCCGCGTCTGAAGCCCTGCCAGCGTTGAGAGCCGACAGGAAGTCGCGGCGCAAGTGCTGCGGCACGACGCTGAGCGGCTCGACGTTCATCGGAGACCACTCCATCTCGCCCTCGAGTGCGCGGGCGATTCTGGCCTTCGTCTCGTCTGAGTCAGGGCCACGCACTGGATCTTTGGCAAACCCAAAAGTATAGATGCCGCCCTCCGGAGTGTGTGAGTAGGCCTCAATGCCACGCTTGAGGAGCCGCGCCACTGTGCTCTTCGATGAGCCCACCGGGCCCAGCATGAGGAACAGGCGCTTCTGCATTCCGAAGCCCTTGGCCGCGGACTCAAAAAACTGCACGAGCTTCATCAGCTTGTCATCGATGCCGTACACCGCATCCTCGCCGCCCTTGAGCGGGTCATCGAAAAACTTAAAGCGCGTGTACTCCCGCCCGCCGCGAGTGTACTTCTCGGAGCCGTACGACATGATCATCGCGTGAACGCGCTGGAAGGCGTTGGCAGTCACCGTTGGGTTCTCTTTAACCAACTTGATGTAGTCATCGAATGTACCGGTCCAGTGCAGGTCGCGGTACTGCTTCTGCAGCTCTCCGCGACGGAAGAGTTCACGCACGTCGGACGACTCAGCGCCAAAGCTGTTTCGGCTCGGGTCTGAGTTTACTGATGTCGGTGAAAATTGCTCTCTGTTCATACTTCTCCCTTCTTTCTCCTAACAAAACTTAGCGGCCTGTCCCAAGCAGGTCCTTAATGCCCTCAATGATGTCTCCTCGGTCGCCCATCTGGGTCAACACGACTCCCTCTGTCTCGCCAAACTCCGAGTCGAGGTAGCGAATGAAGCCCCCGCCCTGAGAATGCCCCCCCACTTCGACGTAACCAAACAGGTTCACGAACGGGATGATGTCTTGCTTGAGCAGCTCACCGGCCCGGAGGTTATCCTCTTTAGAGCTGTTGTCACCGTCCGAGAAGTGAAACACGTAGATGTTCCACTGGTCGGGAGGGAATCGAGTGGCCATTTGCTCTTTGGCGAGCTGGTAGGCCGAGGAAATGATCGTGCCGCCAGATTCTTTGGTCGTGAAGAAGGTCTCTCGGTCCACGACCTTCGCTGCAACGTCGTGAATTATGTAGCACTTCTCCGCTCCCTGGTACTGCCGATCTATCCAGGCGTCTGCCCAGAAGGCCGTGTTACGCGCCAACGACTTCTCAAGGTCACCCATCGAGCCTGACACGTCGATCACGTAGAAGATGACAGCATTCGTCTTCGGCCGCGGCTTGAGCCGCGGGCTGCGGTACCGGAAGTCCTCTTTAATCGGGACAATGGTCGGATCCTCCTCATCGTAGGTGCCCTCGGCGATTGTGCGGCGGAGAGCCTCTCGGAATGTCCGCTTGTGGTCTCTCAGGGAGGGCGGCCCCTGCCGGGAAATCCCTTCGTAGCGAGGCACTGCCTGCTCGAGGCCCGACGTAAGACGAGGCTTTATTCGGGGCAGCTCAAGGTTCTCGCCCAGAAGGTCTGCCAGCTCCTCGATGTGGAACTGCTCCTCTCGCATGTGGTTTCCGGCTTCGGTGCCGCCTTTCTTTCCGGGCGCATCCCCTTCGCCTTCCTCGCCCTCGCCGACTCCATCCGTCTCAGAGCCGAAGATGAATCTTGGGATCGTTATCTCCTTGATTGGCACGGAGATGACGTCCTTGCCGTGCTGGGCCACAATATCATCGCTCGTGATGTAGTCCTTGAGGTCCTCTCGCACCTTGCCTTTGACGATGTCGCGAAACCGCCGGACATCCGGCTCAATGCCGAACGAGGCTGTGTCGAGCGCGCTAAAGTGCTGCTGCGTCTGCGAAGTGCTTGGGTCGTTGTGCGGCCTGGTGGACATCTGGCGATTAACTCTCCCCTTCGAAGTATTTCTCAAATTCCTTCGCGACCTGGTGCACCCCAAAGTTGCCGTTCTCGCAGGACATCTTGAGCGAAGTCCCATTGTCATGACGGCTTAAGACGTGCACCGGGCGCGTCCATAGCGCGTAGAGGTTCTGGCAGGTGGTCTTTGCCTGGCCCAGATCGAGCGCCCTGCCATCGAAGCTGTGCATGATTACGAGCTCTCCACGGTTGGCGTGGTTGGCGTTGATGACAGCCAGCTTTGGGCGCCCTAAGTTTGTGAGGGAATGTACCAGGAGAGAACGAACTCGCTTAAAGTCCTCTGAGTCAATAACGACATCCCCACCGCTCGTCTCTCGGTTTACGTGGAGCTTGTTCTCCGCGCAGAATTCGGGAGTGAGGTAGCGGTCGATGAAGGTCAGGTCATTGTGCGTCAGCAAAGCGTTTATTATCTCCTGTCCGCCGAGGCCAAGCTTCTTGTCCCAGTTGCGGCGCTCTTCCATGTCGCGGCACGCATCCCAGTCGGGCCCAAATTTCCCCTTGTCCCAGCGCTCCTCAATGTCACGGAAGAGGCGAACTCCGAGCCGGTACGGGTTTATGCGCTGACCACCCGGGGCGAGGACAGATGCATTGAACTCGCAGTAGTCGACTATCTCTGATGGGTAGCGGGGCAAAA
This sequence comes from Pseudomonadota bacterium, assembly GCA_900299035.1. GTDB lineage: Bacteria > Bdellovibrionota_C > UBA2361 > UBA2361 > OMII01 > OMII01. The sequence continues at coordinate 10,999 of OMIG01000059.1, read as the reverse complement.
GGTAATCGGTCATCAGCTTCGAGTGCCAGTAGCTCGCCCAGCCCTCGTTCATGATCTTGGTCATCCCTTGCGGGGCGAAGTAGTAGGCCTCATCCCGAACCATCGAGAGGATGTCTTGTTGCCACGGCTCAAGCGGGGCGTGCTTCATGAGGAACATGAGGATGTCCTGCACCGGCTCGGGGGGATTGTTTTTGAGCCGCTGATCCCGCTCGCGCTGCTCTCGCTCAACCTGGGCCTTCAAAACCTCCGGTGGGTTCACGTAACGGTCTAGGTAGTCTGGCACAGCAAACCGCACCGGGGTGATTGGGCGCGTCTGCCGCACCTCCAACCCCGCAGTGGGTGCGTAGTCCTCCCTGGTCCGCTGTAGGGCAACGGAGTGGATATCGATCAGGTTGTCGATCGAGAGTGCAGTGTCGAGGAACCGCTCAACTTTGTCAGGTCCGTGCTCCTCCTGGTACTTCTTGATGCGGTCGGCGTGCTCGCCCATCTTGCCGAGCATCTTCCTGTTCGTCTCGCTGAAGTACGGATTGTGCTTAAAGAACATGTTGTGGAAGTAGACGTGCGCCATGACGGTGCGAGTCTCTTGCACGGAGTTTGAGTCGAGCAGGTAGGCGACACACGGGTCTGTGTTCAGCACGAGCTCGTAGGTGCGAGAGAGCCCGTAGGTGTCGTGCACCTGCTGGCTCGCGTACTTCTGCCCGAAGCTCCAGTGCTCGAATCGTTTGGGAAAGCCGTCCCTGGCCAGGATTACCTGAAGCTGCTTCCATGAGACGACGACAAACTCTTGAGGAAAGAAGTCGAGCGGACAGGCTGCGCGAACCGCCTCCTCGATTTCGCCTTTCCACTCAGCAATCAGGCGCTCCTGCGCAGCCCGTGAGCCGGCGAACTCCTTGACGGTCATCTTGTGTCGGGTGAGCGCTTCTGTGTCTAGAGACGGGACATCTCCAGGGCTATTTGAATACTGCTGAAAACTGCTCATACCAGGCACTGCCTACTTCTTAACTGCCCACTCAAGGTGCTTACGAATAGTCTCCCAGCGGGCCTCTTTCGGATACTTCAAATTCTCCTCAAGCGCCCGGATCGTTTTCATCCAGCGTTGGGCGCGCCGCCGCTCGTCCTCTTTGCCGTCCAAGTGCTTGTGGTACTGGAGCGGATCGTCAGCGTACTCCCGGGAGAGCTGCTCAAACTCCTTGAGAGGCTTCTCAAGGGAATCTTTCTGCACCTTTCTCATGCCCACCACAAGCTCTCCAAAGATCTGCTCGTAGCTGCTGGAGGCGCTCTCAGTCGGGTGCTCTGCCTGCCAGTTTCCGATCTGCTCAAAGAGGTGGCGCCGGAAAGCGAGCCTCTTCTCCTGAGAGGAGAGGTCTTCGTTTTTTACGACTCGGTCCTCAAAGTCCCTGAGCAGCTCCTCGTTGTGCGCTCGCTCCCGCTCCGAAACCCGGTGCTCAAGCTCGACCTCATGCGGTGGCTGCCCAATCGACACGCGGGCGTGGGCCAGGTAGCGCCGCAGCGAGAGGGTGCTCTGCTCCTCGCTCGCTATGCCCATCGCGGTGTAGAAGTCTTCCTGGATCATTCTCTTGGCGTACGCCTCGACCTCGGCAATGATCGCCGACGGAGACGAGATCGGGAACTGCTTCTCAACGGTGTCGGAGATGGACTTGATCGCAGACTGCTGCTCCGAATCGCTCAGCGCCTTCCCCTGCCTCAGAGCCTCCTGCTTCTTCTCCTCCAGGCGCTGCTGAACCGTGCGCTGCTTCGCCTCGGCGATCTTCTCGTAGTACGGGAAGTTTCCTTCGTGCTGCTTGAGCACCTCAAGGACCTCCAGCACCGTAATCGGCTCTCCGGGACGGAAGACAGCAACCTGCCGGAGCAAGTCTTGGGCGTTAGCCGTGGAGATCCCGAAGCCGCCGTCGTACAGGGACGTCAGGCGCATGTCGCCCAGGGCCGACGAGTACTCTGCCGCGATACGCGGCAGGAACTTCTGCATTACGCTAAGCTCGTCCTGCGACCAGCGGAACTTCTCGTCGGTTTTGAGCATGTTGATGTCAAACTTAATTCCAGGCTTCGGCTCCTGGAGGAAGAGCGCCTTCTCGACAACGCTCATCCTGCCGAGGATCTTGGGGAGCTGCTCATGCACCGACTTAAAGAAGGTAGGATCAGGCTTGATGAGCCGCGTTGCCGTCGAGAACAAGGCGACAGTCTTCAGTACGTGCGGGCATATGAACCGGTCGGCGCCCACGATGGTGCGGAAGAATGGCTTGTGCGCCGCGGCCTCGGAAAGGTAGCGCGTGACGTGGGGCACGTTAATGAACTGGATGCGCCGGCGCAAGGAGTCCCACCCTTGGGCCGAGGTCTTCATCGCAATCAGCTCGTCGTTGGCATCCGCCCGGAGCAGCACGTTCACCTTCTCGGTCTTACACGAGGCAGCCTGCCGAAGGGAGAGGATCTGCGTGTGGCCAGACTCAATTTCGTTGAGCAGATGATTTAGCCCGGAGATGTCGTCTTTTCCCCGGTCCATCGGGTCGGGCCTAAATATGTCAGAGAAGTGCAGGTGTCCGCGGTTCGCCCGCAGCATGAAGCTGGTGGGCATGTGCAGGTCGCGCTCAGCGGCCCGGATCTCTCCTGGCGGCGGCGCGTACGAGCTGTAGAAGGGCTCGATGTCGGCGTTGCGGTTTGCACTCCCCCAAATTGAGCAGAGCCCCCGCCCCTGGCGGCGTGAGAGCGTGTAGCGCTCTACGCGCACGTGCCGATTGAGCACCTCTTCGAGCACCCGCTCCTCGCTCACGGCCTCGCGCGTTCCGTTTCGCTCGCGCAGATCTTCGCGATAAAAAGCCAGAAGGGTTTCGAGCACCGCTTCCGAGAAGGTGTCGAGCTCACCCCGTAGGAGGTAGTCGCGGTTTAGGTCTGGAGGCAGCCGCCCGCTCCTCTCGAGCGTCTGCAGCAGTTTCTCGCGCGGACCATCACCGTCACCCGATGTTGAAAGGAGAAAGATCGGATCCGTGTTGCCGATCGGCCTGTAGATCAAGCGGCTGCCCTGCGACGACGACTCTTCCGCGACTTCCACGTCACGGGGCCTGTTGGCTGCGAAGCCGAAGGGGCGCGCGCCGCCTTCCTCTGCGAAAACCCAAGCGAGCCGATACAGGGCGCCACGCGGGTCGTGCTCTGAGTAGTTCTCGAGCATCGCGTCGAGCGTGTCATTGAGCCGAGTTTTTCCTGAGCCCGGAGGCCCGTGGAAGATGAACATGCGGTTAGCGTACTCTCTGCGGCCAAAAAGCTTCATCTGCTGGTGAAACTCGTTGAGAGCCAGCTCTTGGCCCTCGAGGTTCTTCTTGTCCAGCACCATCGTGGACTCCCACGGCCACCCGCGCAGGCGGAAGTCGAGAATCTCTTGTCCAAGCACTACTCGCTTCTCGTGGCCGAAGGATTCCATCGCATCTGCGGTGTATTGGAACGTGTTCCGAATCATGTGCCGCGGATTCTTGAGGACCTCCTTGAGGTAGGCCTTGAAGGAGAGCTCCTGGCTGACAAGCGAGTGTCGCTGCCCTTCCGAGCGCTTGAATGATTCGAGCACTCGGCTCGACTCGTCTGTTAGGGCCTGGTCGAGAGCCTCTTCTCTGCTGCGCGGGACGAACGGCACCGGCGCACCCGATAAGCGCGCTCCCTCAGCAGCCGCAGCGCCCCGGACCCCAAGGATCTCCTTGGCTAGAGCGTCTGCCTCCCGGGTTTCCAGGCTGTGCTGTGTTGAGTGAGTTTCCTGATTCCCCATGAACCCGTTTCCCTCAGCTGCTCAGTAGTAAAACGTCGTAACGTTTACTTCTCTATCCGCCGTCATGTAGCCCGTTCAGAGCCCTTTGCGGCAGCCACTACCTCACTCGAGGCGTGCAGATTGGGGAACTTAGCACTAAGCCACTGTTCTATGAAACGGAATTTCTAAGGCGCCTAAATTAAGACTTGGTTCTACCAGAGCAAACGCTTTTTGCCTGTGGAGAAGTGTTTTAGGTAAATGAAATTGCTTCACCAAGACCCGCCGGCGTTGATTAAGGTGGCAGCGAGAACCTGGCGAGAAAAAGCGAGGTCCCGCTACATCACCAGAGTCGGTTCACAATCGACCTTGTCGAGTATCTCGCGAAGCTCCAAGGCAGGCTCGTGCTTCGGCTCAACCACCAGGATCTTCTCTATCTGGCAGCGAGCCTCGTTCACCCGCCCCTGCGCATACAGCAGCCCGGCGAAGGAGTAGATCATGTCGAGATTCGCGGGGTAGCGCTTGAGGTACGAAAGCACCATCGCTTCCATCTCGCCGTAGCGCTTGAGCGGGTAGCCGAGCTGCAAGACTCCCAAGATCGCCCGGTGATTCTCCGGATTGATGGTTGCAGCCTGCTTGAAGAGCGCGAATGCATCTTCCGGCCTGTCCTGAACCATTCTGCACAGCCCGAGACCAGCTAGCGCAACATCGTACACTGGGTTGTAGTCGAGCGAAGTCTCGAAGAAGGCCTGCGCGGTTCCCCAGTCTTGCGCCTCAGCGGCGAGAGCGCCCTTGCCGCACAGCGCTCGCGCGAGGTGCGGATTCCTGTCTAGGAGCGCGTCGTAGATCTGGCCAGCCTCGGAGAGCTGGCCCTCGAGCACCTTAAACTCAGCGCGCAAGCAGCCAACCAGCTCCTGCTGTTCAACCGCGAGAGTCGCCGCTGGCGGAACTCGCTTAAGCAGTTCGCTCGCATCCTCAAGCTTCGCAGCACGCTTGAGAGCCTCTAGCTCGGTGATTATGCGGTCGACGTCAACAGGCGGCTCTGCTGCTGTCTCTGGGGCGCCTGCCGTGCTCACTCGCACAGCACCAGGCTCGATTGCTGGCGCGCTGCCAACCGTCCACTCCTGAATCCGACGGGAAAGGTCCTCTAGCCCCTCGGGTGAGAGTATCTGCACGGTTTGCGAGGCCGGGTCAATCGCTGAAGCTACAGGCTGGGCGGCCACCCGCGCAGCAAGCTCAGCCTGAATACGAACGAGCAGCTCGCGCCCGCCTTCATGCTCAGGCTTCTCAGCGAGCACTCTCTCTACTTCTCCCGAGCACAGATCAAGCTCTCCACGCTTGTAGAGGCATCCCGCTAGGCAGAAGCGCATCTCTGTGTCGCCTGGGTTGCCCCTGAGGTAGCGGCGCAGGGCGCTCTCTGCCTGCTCGAAGCGATCTAGCCGGTAGGCGCACTCAATCATCTGGTAGAGCGCAACTAGCGTGTCAGGCGCTACATCGAGCGCTTTTTCCAAGAACGGGATAGCGGCCTCAGGCCTGCCTAACATCGTCTCGCACATGCCGCGGCCGGCGAGAGCCTTCGGATCAGCGGGCGAAAGGCGCAGCGCCCTATCAAAAAGCTCCCGCGCCTCATCGACCCTAGACTGCGCGAGCAGCACGGCAGCGAGGGCTTTCGGTGCCCGCGCCGAGCCGGTGTCAAGAGCTTCGGCTTTGCGCAGCAGCTCTTCGGCACGCGCAAAGTCCATCGCCTTCGCGGCTGCCTCGCCCTGCTCCAGGGCATCCTCAAGCTCAAGCGCGTTAAAGCTCATGTCGTACGAGCCACACGATACCTGGGTGGCCGCTGCCTCGCGCGGCGCTGCTGTTGCCTGCTGAACCTGCTGCTGCTCAATGCCGAGCGCGCTTGCGTACGCCTTAATCGTGCAGTCGACCGCACGCTCCCAGGTGTGCTGCCTCGCTGTTTCCACCAGCCCTGGCCTCGCCGGGCTGTGGTACGCGGCCATGACTGCCGCAAAGATCGAGTCTTCATCGGACGGCGAGCAGAAGAAGGCAGCATCCCGCAGGTAGTCGGCGGAGGTGCCAGTTCTCGTAACGACTACATTCTTGCCGTGCGACGCAGCTTCCAGCGACACCAGGCCCGGCAGCTCGTACCAGCTCGGCAGAACGTGAATGCGGCAGGCGGCGTAGGCGGCTGCGAGCATCTCCGGAGAGAGGCGGTCAAGCACTATTGTCCTGCCGCGCCGTTTGAAGGCTCGCACAGCTTCTTCGTACTCGGGCTGGTACGAGAACCCTCCCGCTGCCAGCACCACCGTGAGGTCCGAGTCTTCGAGAGCCTTGAGCAGCATGAGCTGATTCTTGCGAGACTCCAGCCTTCCAACACAGAGCACGAAGTCACGCACACCGAAGGCCTTCTCAAACAGCGACGCATCCCCCCGAGCGTCCGTCTCATGCCCGACCGGCACTTCGACAATCGTTCGGCATGCCGGAAAGTCTCGCTTCAAGGCGCTCGCCTCGCCTGCGCCGTTCGCAAATACGGCGGCGGCATGCTCGACCAGCCAGTCGCACGGAAACCGCTGAGAGCGGCCAGCTCGCGCGACAGCTTCCCTGCTCTCCATCCACCTCTCCCGCCGCTGTCCGCCGCGCACGTACTCGATCAGCGCGCCCGCGAGAACATGAGACTGGTTATGAAACTCAGGAACGTCCTCGTAGAGCGAGGTGACAACGAAGGGCACTCCGGCAGCCTGTGCTCGCTGCGCGAGCGACTGCGTGAGCCGTGGAGTCGCGAAGTTAAACAGGTGCACCAGGTCGTACCCGCGCGGGTCCCGAACCCCCTCAACGTCAACCGTCACCTCGTGGCCGCGAACCGCGAGCCCTTGGCTTATCTGCTCCAGCACGACCGTGTCGCCCCCGCGCTGGGTGAAAGTATTCGGCCGGTTCTGGAACAGGACTTTGAGCGGCCTGCCCGACTTGGTTTGAGGTGTTTGTGTCACGGTGCTCTCCTCTGCTAAAGGCTGCTCCGCTGCGGCGTGGGCCGGGCGGACAGACTGTTGCAACTCTTGGTACTGGCCAATGACTCGCGAGGCGATCTCAGCCCAGGAATTCTGGCTCGCGTACGCCAGGCTTCGCCTCTTGAGCTCCTCGCGTAGTGCCGCGTTCTTGAGTAGAAGCTCAGCAGACAACCCTACTGGGTATCCGCTCGTGCTGTGCCACACGGCGTCTCCGAAGCTCATCATAGCCGGAGCGAGCGAGGTGATGACCGCCGCGCCAGCGCCGACCGCAAGGGCGCAAGCGCCTGACGCCTCAAAGTGCTGTGACTTGTAATTCATGATCACCACGTCAGCAGCGGTCAGCAGCTTTCCAACCTGGTCCTCGGGCACGTAGGCGGTCACAAAGGTGACGTGCTCAGTTACGCCACTGCGGTTCACGAGGTCACGCAACGCCCGCATGTACGCCGCGCTGTTAGGATCGTCAGCACGGGTCTCTCCAACAATCACGCCGCGCGCTGGAACGCCTCTCTGGCGCAGGTGTGCCACCGCTTCTACCAGCGCCTCGAGACCCTTGTGAGGCTGGACAAACCCAAACGTAATCAGCAGGGGCTCTCCGGCCGATACGCCGAAGGAGGCGCGCAGCTCCTCGCGCTCTGCTGAGCTCGTCTCAGGACGAACCACCACGCCGTGTGGCATAACCGTGACTCGTTGCGGTTCAGCACCGTTGGCGATCGCCTCGAGGCGATTCTCGGCGGTGTGGACGAAGACCCGATCGGCGATCGAAACGAGCGCGGCCGTGTCATCCGAGACCGTGAAGAGGTTGTGGAGCTGGACGACCACCTGAATTCCGGCTGCCTGCAGGGAAGCGAGCAGCTGCCGAAAGGCAGCAGGAGCAAAGAAGCGAGACTGGCAGTTAATGTGCAGGACGGAGATGCCAGCCCGAGCGATCTCTCGGCGCAGCTCTTCGTAGTCCGGAGTGGGAGCGGCCGGAGACACGCGCCTCCAGCAGCGACGAACAAACGTTTCATCTGGCGCTATAGTTGCCTCGCCAGTTTCAGCCAGGACGACGAACTCAAGCCCCTGTCGCTCAAGCTCCGACACAAGAAACCGAGCGTACGTAGCGAGCCCGCATGACTGGTTCCACGGCGTTAAAAAGCCAACACGGCCAACCGCCCTGCCGCTTTCTGCCCCTGATCGGTTGTGCTCTCTATGCGTGTCCGTAAGCCGCTCCTCTACTGTGTTCTCTCCTGCACTTCCTACACGTGGGTTTTTTCCCAACGAGTTAGGATGCAAGGCCGGTGCGTGGCGCCACAAAAAGTTAGGGGCCCCTATCAATTTGCTAAGTAGTTGACACGAATGGCTTTTGCCAAATACCTCCAGTCGCTGGTCTCTGCGACTGGACCTGCCACTAGGATTGAGACTTTTCTAGCCGGGCGCGAATCCTTTACCCCGTGGATCCCGTCAAAATAAGACAGCCACAGATTGGTAGACGAGTTCGGCCCCCTCTGCTGACGCGATCGGAAAAAGCGATCACCTGAGCAGAATAAGCTATAAGGTTTCTCCGGTTTTTTTCAGGTTAGGCAGCCAACGGCAGCCACGTTTTCCTGGTTTTCGTTTTTTCCAGTTCTTTCTTAGGTTCCAGGCTTATTCTGCTCTCCTCTTTTCCTTTACTCCTCCTGAAATCCCTCGACCAAAAGAAGCTCCCGCCTACGTCCATCACGAGCCCCACGTGAACGTGCACATGCACGTAAACGTGAACGCACCCGAGCGATCCCCTTCTGCCCGAGGTGTCACGGAGGGTACTGCCTTTCTTGAGCTCCTGGACGCCTCAACGCACCGGTCGACGGATGCACGTCTTGGCTGGTTAAGACTGAAGCCTTGCTTTCCAAGGCTTGCCTTGAGGTGAGTCGATTTCTTTTATTCGGTCAGCTTTACGTGGCCGTGCAGGTGCACGTTCACGAGCCGATCGTAAGCCGTGTAGCTAGCTGTTGACTGTGCCTTGCGCTTCCCTGGCAACCTTGCGGCAGGTGTCCTCAAGCTTGTCTAGCTTGGGCTCGAGGTCTTTCTCGAGGCTCTCGCCGAGCGCCCACCATGACTGGTAGAGCTGCTGCTGGACGATCTTCTTGCACGTCTCAGAGATCTCAACCACCTCCTGCGAGATGTCGAGCCGCGGCCGTGCAGCCTCTGGAACGAGCTGAAGCAGCGTGCCGTACCACTCAAAGAAGGCCTTGAGCGTATCTACAGCAACCTTGAGGCGCTTGTTGCCTGTTGCCGTGTCGCCATCCTGGAAGCCTTTGCGCGCGTCGCGGAACTCAAAGAAGCATGAGCGCACGACCGAGGACGCATCCTGCAAGCGCTCCGCGACGTACACCTCCGGGCGGCCGGAGTTAAAGTCGAGGCTGGTTCCCTGAAGCTGCGAAGGGCTCATCGACCACTCGTCATCACGCAGGTCGCGGCCGTCGAGGTGGATTTGGGTCACCATGTGCTCTGGATCAATCGAAGACTTCACCAGCTCAATCAAGTCAGCGAACGTGCTGAGTCGCTCTACGGGAATCGGAAGCGCTTGACCATTTATTCGAACTTGAACCATAAGGCCTCTCTGGATTGTGGGTGACTCTCTTCGTGCGCTACTCGCCGCGGTAGTACGACGCAAACCTTTCGCACCGCCGCTCAAGATCCTGGTACGCTCTGTTCATTTGAGATGCGAGGGCGAGCGGATCCGTTCCCTTTAAATTCTCCTTGGCGAAGATGAACATGCGGCTGAGCGACTCAAGCGGCCCGAACTGAAAGCCCAACCCCTCGATTTGGTTATCTATTGCGGTAAGTCGTTGACTGACCTCCCCAAGCACAGCAGCCGGAACTGTGACGTCCCGAATGCAAGCCTCCAGGCGACCTATGAGCTCCTGGCCCGCCTTGGCACATGCCGCTATCTCCCCTATCCCTCGCAGCCCATCGTCGACTACCGCGAGCTTCCCCTGCGCCTTCTGCGCTGGCACCGGGAATCCGCCAAGGTCCTCGAGCCACAGCTTGCGGTACGCCCGGCGGTAACGGTTCATAGCGTCTGGCTCGGCCGTGTTGAGAGGCACCAAGTCACACAGAATCCGTGCTCATCGAATGTCGAGCGATACACCACTACCCTGCGAGGATCGGCCACAGAAGGAGAAACCTCGCGCAGGTCGCCTGCTAGGCGCAGCACAGTCAGGTGCGCCATGAGCTCCGGTGATATCGAGTCGTGGCAATCCGGCCGGCTGCACGGCTTGTTCGGATTGCAAGGTCCGCAGCCTATGACGGGCTGAAGCACCAAGTTGCCTTCACTGTACGGGCCCGTTTCAAAGCCGTACGCTGAGGCCAGAAACATCGAGACAACCGGTGTGCCCACCGCCACCGCCATGTGCATCGGCCCGGTGTCTCCGGTGATGAGTATCTCAGCTTTGGCCAGCATCGCGGCGAGCTGTGGCACGGTAGTCTTTCCAACCATCGAGACCACGTTGGGAGATGCGCAGCCGGCAACTATAGGATCGACGATCGCCGCCTCTTTGGGGGCTCCCGTGAGCACCACTCGTGCGTTGTGGTCGCGCACCAGGATTTTTATCATCTCCACGAAGCGTGCTGGGGACCACTGGCGCTTCGCCTGGCTGGCGCCAGCTTGAACAGCGATGAGCGGCCCCGTGTTCGTGAACTTGGCGCCCTTCAGCAACTCGTCGCAGTGCGACGCTGCTTCTGGCGACACGTTTATCAGGAGCTTGTGCGGGTGCGCCTCGACATCGGCTGAGCATCGAAACACGTCAACCAGGTTGAGCGAGTTGTACTGCCGGTTCTGGTGAAACACCGACGTTGCAAAGAGCTGCGCCCACTGCGACTCAATCACGCGGTAGCCTTGGTCATCCGATGTCCAGCCACCGTTTCGCTCAATCCCCACCAAGTTAAGCAGCAGCGCCGTGTACGCTGACGACGACATATTGAGGCAGTAGTCGAACTTCTCCGCACGCAGCCGCTCCACGATTTCGTGCAGGTACTCAAAGGCATCAACAATGCCGTCGCCCTCCCGGTCGAGGCTTCGGCACACAAACCCGAGGTCGAGGCCGATCACCTCGTCGATATTCGGTATTACGTGGCACACGTCAACGAACTGCTTTTCGACCAGCACGGTGATGTGGCATCCCGGGTTCTCCTGCTTGAGGCCGGCGATGGTCGGCGTGGCCTGGAGCATGTCTCCAAGCCGCGTGATGTTCACCAACAACACTTTCTTCTTGTTCGGGTATCGCCTCTTCATCAC
>OMIG01000058.1 GCA_900299035.1 Pseudomonadota bacterium | reverse complement strand
TGCTTGCCTCGACCGGACTTGTTAGCCTGCTTCTGCCGGGGCCCTGGATTGCGCTTGGCCTATCGACAACAGCAGCGGCCCTTCTCCTGGCGTCGGTCTACCTGCTTGAGGGCGACCCCAGAAAGAGCGGAAAGCTCAAGCTCAACATGACGCAGCGAGCCAAGAAAATTGCTCTCCTGTCGTTCGTTCTCTACTGCTTGCTGGCGATCATTCCCAGCTGGCTGATGCTTGGCTGTGGCTGTTGGGGGGATCGCTCTCTCGCCTTCCTCGCTCTGTGGGGAATCCTGCTCTGCCAATCGCCTGCCGCGCTTCTGCTGTGCGCGAACAAGCTCCTGTGGCCGGCCGAGAAGGCCCTTCAAGAGCGATTTTACAGCGACGCTAAACGTATTCTGCGCGAAGTCGATCCCTTCGTCATAGGGATCACGGGCAGCTACGGGAAAACCGGCGCAAAGGCTGCCCTCGGAGACCTCCTCACGCAGTGCCTTGGCCCTACCTTCTGGCCGAGGAAGAGCATCAACACCGTAATGGGCATCACCCGCACGATCCGCGAGAGCATGAAGCCGGTACACAAGTACGCCGTGATCGAGATGGGCGCCTACCAGCGCGGCTCGATTAAGCGCCTGTGCGACTTCACTCCACCCAAGGCAGCCCTAGTCACCGCCGTCGGCATAATGCACCTGGAGCGCTTCGGAAGTCCCGAGAATGTCTACCTCGCAAAATCAGAGCTCGCTCAGGCTCTGCCTAAGGACGGCATCCTGGTTTGCAATGGAGACAGCCCGAACGCACGGCGCATGGCCGTCGAGAAGCCCTCAGCCACAACGCTGCTGTACGGACTAGACACAGCTGCAGGGCATTTGGACTGCTGCGCGTCAAAAGTTGAGTTTTCAGACCAAGGGACCTCTTTCGTCATCCACTGGAAGGGTCGCGAAATCCCCTGCAAAACACGGCTGCTCGGCCGGCCCGCGCTCTCAAACGCCTTGGGCGCTTTTACTATGGCGTGCGCGCTTGGTGCAGAGCCTGCTTACGCCGCGGCCTGCATGGCGAATCTTGAGCCCGTAGATAATCGCTTGGTGCTTGACCGGCAGGGTCGAGTGTCGTTCCTGCGTGACGCCTACAATTCAAACCCGACCGGATTTGCGGCAGCTCTTGAGGTGCTTCATGCCATCCCTGCAAAGCGCAGGATCGTGATGACACCCGGCATGGTGGAGCTCGGCGACCAGCAAGCCGCCGAGAACCGCAGGCTCGCTGCGATGTGCGCCAGCGTATCCGACCTGGTCATAGTTGTAGGGCGGCTGAACCGTGACTCGATTCTCGCCGGACTAGCGGACGCTGAATACCCGCGAGAGAAAATCGTTACGGTTGACACCCGCGACGAGGCCTTCGCCGCGCTGGCGGACAGACAGCAAGAGGGAGATTTAGTGCTGATAGAGAATGACCTCGGCGACCTGCTTGAGGGATCTGTGCGTTTTTAGGCAGGAAGAATGACGAAGCGTATGCGGGTTGCAGTGTTGTTCGGGGGCCGCTCGGTCGAGCACGAGATTAGTGTCATTAGCGCCCTCCAGCGCATGCTCGCGATTGACCCCGCGCGCTACGACACGCTGCGAGTCTACATCGCCCCCAATGGCTGCTGGTACACGGGAGATTCTCTGCTGGACCGTTCGTTTTACGCCTCAGTTCCTGAGGGCCTGTCCGGCCTTCAAGAGGTAACCCTTCTGCCAAAGCCGGGCATCAACGGGCTGACGCCAGTGAACGGCGGAGCCGTGATCCCAGTCGATGTCTTCCTGCCAGTGTTCCACGGCCAATACGGTGAGGACGGATGCATCCAGGGGCTCTTTGAGATGGCGCAGGTGCCCTACACCGGCTCGAACGTGCCCGCCTCCGCGATTACGATGAACAAGTACTTCTGCAAGATGTTCCTCGGTGCTCACGGCGTTCCTGTCCTGCCGGCGGTGCTCCTGAGCCGAGACGAAGCCAAGAGAGACATCGACCAGGCTGTGCGCTCGATCGTTTCAACTGAAGGGTTCCGTGACTTCCCGCTTTTCGTTAAGCCATGCAACCTCGGCTCAAGCATCGGCGTCTCGAAGGTTACTGAGGCGGCTGGGCTAGCTCCCGCCCTCGCTAAAGTCTTCAAGTACGACACGCACGCGCTGGTTGAGCCCTGCGTCTCGGATATCATGGAGATCAACGTATCGATCCGCGACCACAATGGAACGATCGCATCGGTGGTTGAAATACCCGTTTCGCAGTCAGGGGTGCTCTCGTACGAGGAGAAGTACCTTCGCCCGGGCGGGAAGAAATCCGGCAACTCGCAAGGCATGGCGAGCCTCTCACGAATAATAGATCCTCCTGATTTAGATCCTGGAATTCGCGACGCTGTGACCGAATTCGCCCGCCGATCCTTCGCGCTGATGGGGTGCTCGGGCGTCGCCCGCCTTGACTTCATCTACGATCTCGGCGCGGGGAAGCTGTACTTCAACGAGCTAAACGCCTTCCCCGGCTCCTGCGCGTTCTACCTCTGGGCAAAATCCCGCCCGCGGGTCCTCTACACTGAGCTGATCGACGGCATGATTGGAGCCGCACTGAAGACTTACTCAGATTTCGCCTCTCTCGACAGGGATATCGGGCTGCGCGCACTCAAGAAGTAGTGCTGGCCGCGGAGTCTGAGTTCTTGCCTGAATCTGCTTCCGTAAGCATATCAGGGGGCTCTGCCCGCGGTTCAAGCGATACTGGCGTCCGAGAATCGCTACAGCCTTGGAGCATATGCAACCGACACCTGGCCAGCCTAACCGCCCTGAACATCTCTGCGATATCGCTTCGAAGACCCTCTCGACACAGCAACCGTCAACCCCACTCCCAGAGCAAACTGAGCCCTCAAAGCGCATGCCCGTTGAGGTCACGCTTAGTGGGCACCGCAATTTCATCGCAAAGCTGACGGTCCAATTCCCTTACTCATCGCCAGGTTTCGGCCAAGGCACTTTTAGTGTCACCAGCACAACGGCTGACGGGACTCCGGTCGCCACCTACAGCTGCGAGCCGGGATCTATCGGCCCTTCCACAATCAACACTCTGGGGAGGCTCCTGAAAGAGACGCGTAATCCTCAAGAGATACTCAGCTCCTGCCTCAAGGTTCTCAATGACAAAGAGAGCATCCAGCTACGACTACAGGTCCCCATGCGCCCACAGGTTTCTTCCCAACTAGTTCCCGGGGCCTTCCTCAAACCCCTCCCCCTTGAGGAAGTGGCTAACTCTCCTGAGCGGGCAGACCTCTCCCTGTACGCCGTGTCGAAGTTATCGGCCGAGTCAGAGGAATGCGGCTCGGCTCCAAGCCCCTCGGCTGAGGTCGCGCAGTACACAATGCAGGTCGACATTTTCTCGGGAGAGGGTGTCCTTACCGCCACTTTTCTTGCGCCGAGGCTTGATGGAACCTGCGAGCTGGAGCCCCTTCGGCGCTTCCGCATTGAGTCACAGCAACCTCTCGATTCAAAGACCTCATCGCTTCGGAAGGATCTACTAAAAACTGCCCGGGGGCTCTTTGACATATTCCTTAAAGAAGGCCTCGAGGAAGCTGTATCCACCCTAGAGCGAAAGCTGCTGCCCGCGCATGAGCTTCCCGCAACCCAAGGCGAAACTCAGGCTGAGGGAGACTGGATCTCTAGCGGAGTGCCGACTGCCAAGAACTTACGAGAGAAGATGGTGGCCTCCACCGGGACCCAAGTCACCCTTACCGTCTCTGAGTCGGTTGCGGCAATCGGGCTGGCGCCTGCGGAGTGGGCAGAGGGCTTTCAGCCGCGCGCTGTGATCATTTTCGAAGCGCGCGAATCGGGCAAGCGTCTCGGCGCCGGGTCGCTCAGGTACGTGCGGGAGGTTTTTAGGTGCCTATCCTCAGACGATCCGCACGAGCGGAGGTCTGGCCTCGAGATGATTAGAGCCATAGGAGAGGCCAGGGTGCTCGCCCTCGAACCGATTCCGGTCAACGTCGCTGCGGCTCTCACCCCACCTCCGCTGATAAAAGCGATGCGCCATTTGACTATCAGGACACACTCAGCAAAGCCATTACCTCAATTCCTCGCTCCCTGGAACTTAATCAAGGAGGCGTGGGAGCTCGGGGTCTCGGTAGACGTCCCAGGCGCAGGGGAGGCGGCAAATCTCCTCAACTTAGTTGAGGGCAGGATTTCTCGTCGCTACCTCCTCCAGACAGATCGGCACGGTGAGGACCGGAGCCACTACGACAACCTGTGCGTGACCGAGAGGTTCGACGGGGCGATATGGGCACATGCCACGAGCAGTTTCGGGGGCGCTTTACAGGGTCGCCTTCTAGAGCTCGAGGGAGCCTCCTTGGAGGATCGGGTTACCGCCGAAATTGGCCTGCTTCGTGCTATGGCGCAACAGAAGGATGAGTCCCCGTCGAGATTCCAATCGCGCTTTATACAAGCGATGAGCCCAGGGCCCGACCAAGCGGAAGACGCCACGAATCCCGAGTATGGCTCAACCGAGGAGCAGGGACTTTGGGACGGAACGCTCACCAACGTCCCGCCCACGACAGACTCAGAAGCATGGGATGCGCTGCGATCTGCAAATAGCATCTGCGCGCGGCTTCGAGACCAATTGGAAGAGGCAGGTCCCCCCTCGTGCTCTTACCTCGGGGAGGGGAGAATGCAGGTCTTTTTCCACCTGACCAACCCCCTTGGGGGAATCGCAATCACGCTGCACGGCGATAGGCTGGTGGAAGTTGCAGTTGGTTATAGCAGCACGAGATCGCAAGACCCTGGCATTACGCGCTTCACCCCGGTCGCGTCCTTTGCCGCAGCTACGCCAGCCGCCCTTGGTGGCGAGGACTTGTATCGACTTCAAGCCTATCTCCAACACCTGATCGACAACTCCCCAAGAGGCGCATCTCAAGGCGAACTGGGTGCATGGATAAAAGGAGCCTTTAACAGGCCCCAGTTCTTGATCCGAGACCTTGGCTTCGCCGAGCTGCCAACAGCTAGCCGCACGCGGCCTTCCGAGTATTTCAGGCCAGGGTCGTCCGGAACTGGGTAAGAATCATCGCCCGCGGCGCAGCACTCGAGTCGCGAGATGCTGAGCGACGCCGCGTGGCAAGGCATGGGCAAAAAAAGGGCCCCGGTGTCACCACCGAGGCCCTCTCAACGCGTCCTCGCGCTTAATCAGGCTACTCAGCCTGCTTGCGAAGGAAGGTCGGAATCTCAAACTTCTCCTCGTCCTCTCCCGAAGAGAGAACCGAGAGCTTCTTGAGCTTGATGACCTCGGACGCTCCAGCGGCCTGCTGCTGCTTGCGCGCGAAGGCCGGGATGTCGAGGCCCGAAGTCGATAGAGTCGACGTAACTGAAGGGGTAACCGGCGCCGAGAGGATCGTCTCGCTGCCCGCAACCTTCTCCTCGCCGAAGCCGGTCGCGATAACGGTAACGCGCACCTTGTCCTCCAGGTTCTGGTCGATGACCATTCCCCAGATGATGTTCGCATCCTCTGCAGCCTCGGAGTGAATGAGCTCGGCTGCCTCGTTGACCTCTTGCAGAGTGACGTCTGGAGAGGCAGTGACGTTGATGAGAACGCCACGAGCGCCGTGAATTGAGATGTCCTCGAGAAGCGGGCTCGAGATGGCCTTCTCTGCCGCCTCGATTGCGCGGTTGTCGCCGCTCGACTCGCCCGTTCCCATCATCGCCATGCCCATCTCGGACATGACAGCTCGCACGTCCGCGAAGTCTACGTTGACGAGACCTTCGCAGATAATCAGGTCGCTGATTCCCTTAACGGCCTGGTACAGAACGTCATCCGCCTTGCGGAAGGTGTCCAGCAGCGACGTGTTACGGCCAGCAATTGAAAGCAGGCGCTGGTTTGGGATCGTGATCAGCGTGTCGGCGTGCTTGCGCAGCTCCTCGATGCCGCGGTCAGCGTTGCGCATGCGGCGCTTGCCCTCGAAAAGGAACGGCTTGGTGACAACACCAACCGTGAGGCAGCCGAGGCTCTTGGCAACTTCAGCGACTACCGAAGCACCGAAGGTGCCGGTACCGCCACCCATGCCAGCCGTGATGAACACCATGTCCGCGCCCTCGAGGGCCTTGCGGATCGTCTCAACGCTCTCGCGAGCGGCAGCGCGGCCAACATCCGGATCGGCGCCGGCGCCGAGCCCCTTGGTGATGTCATCACCGAGACGGAGCTTGTTGGTCGGAAGGGAGGATGCGAGCGCCTGTGCGTCAGTGTTCGCCGCAAAGAACTCAACGCCGGTCAGTCCGCTGCGGATCATGTTGTTGACCGCATTCAGTCCGCCACCGCCGATTCCAAACACCTTGATGTTTGCGTTGTTTGCCTGAAGCTTCTGGCTTACCTCGTCCATGCTGTTCCCCTCCGCACTACTCCGTTGTTGAAAATCAAACTTGCCTTGCTGCCAGTCCGACACAAAATTCTCTCGACACATCTCCGAAGCGTTTCGCTCGCTGCTTCGAACATCCCCTCGTGAGATCCCTGCTTCGCCCGCTTTCCGGCGTGCCTGACCGAAGCCGGCCCATTATTCCCCTTTAGGCTCAAAAGTAAAGAGAGACAAAAGGTGTTTTCCTGGGACGGGAGCCTTTCGGTTCGCCGTCTCAGAGTCCGCGTTTGACCGCGGTACCAAACGCCGCCACGCCGGCCTGAGCACCGAAAGTCCTATGTTAACCTCGCTGTGCTGAAAGGACCACGCTAGGGCAGCCCTGTGGCGACTAAAAATGCTCGGTAAACCAACCAACTACCCGACCGACAGCGCGGCCCATCCGGCCTGGACCGCTGCTGGCACGCCCCGCCTCGGTGCTGTTGGCGCCATGAAGCACCAGACCCACGGCTCCGGCATGCTCAGGTCCCTTCACGAGGTCGACTAAGCCTGCAACCCCGGTCGGCTCGCCCTTTCGAACGGGCAGGTTAAAGACCTGTTCTGCAACCTGGGCCAGGCCAGGCATGGCCGCGGTTCCGCCAGTTATGACCAGGCCGCTTGTGAGACCGTCATCACACCCTGCTTTGACTAACTCTCGCTGGATCAGTCCGAAGATCTCCATCACTCGCGGCTCGATTATCTCCGCAAGAACTGACTTCGACAGCACTCGTGGAGAACGACCGCCGACCGAGGGCACCTCAACGGTGTCGCTCTTGCTCACGCTCGCAGCGAGGGCCGTTGCGTGTTCGCACTTAATCCGCTCCGCCGCTGCCAGGGGCGTCCTTAGCCCAGCCGCGATGTCATTAGTGATGTGGTTGCCCCCGATCCCTAGCACCGAGGTGTACTTGATGGAGCCGGCTTGGTAGACGCCGACGCTCGTCGTGCCGCCGCCGATATCAACCACACAGACTCCTAGCTCCTGCTCCTCTTGGGACAGCACGCCGCGCCCTGACGCGAGCGGAGCAGCCACGATATCTTGCACCGTTAGTCCGCAACGGTTGGCGCACTTAACTAGATTCTGAGCGTTTGCGATCCCGCCCGTGACGATATGGACACGCGCCTCAAGTCGAACGCCTGAGATTCCGATCGGGTCCTTTACCCCGTCCTGCTCGTCTATTACGAATTCCTGCGGGATAACGTGCAGGATCTCGCGGTCGAGCGGCACAGCTACGGCTTTCGCCGCCTCTATAACCCTTTCGATGTCGAATGCCGAAACCTCTTTGCCCTTGATGCCTACGATGCCGTCACTGTTCTGAGAGCGGAGGTGGCTGCCTGAAATCGTTGCGAACACGTTGTTAATCTCGCAGCCCGCCATCGTCTCTGCCTGGGAGATCGCCCTGCTGATAGCACTAACCGTCCCCTCGATATTGATCACCATCCCCTTACGCAGCCCGCGCGAGGGCGCAGTGCCCACTCCGACGATGTCCACTCGACCATCGGCCTTCCGCTCTCCAACGGCAACCTTAATGGCCGAGGTGCCAATGTCTAGGCCGGCGATGAGAGATGAGTTGGTAGGCATGACGAGACCCCTAGAAGACCTTCCGCGAAAGCTGAGAGTAAACGCAGTTTGGCTTTCGCCGCAAGACTAATTTAAGTTACCTAAAGTAATTTAGATTTGCAACGAGCGCGGGCCACTCCGCTCGCCCCTTAGCCGCGCTTCTGGGGCTGCCGAGTGGTAGCCGCTTGCGAGTCAGCTGGCAGCGCCTCTTCAGTCCGGAACTTGACCACTCCGACCCGCGCGAAGGCGAGGTCGATCTTGGCGACCTCCTGGTAACGGTCCTTGAGCTTCGCGAGCAGGCCCACCAGCCGCTCACCCTGCTCAGCGAGCGGCACCGGGGCGTCAGACGCGCCGGCAAAGATCACCGGGAAAGGCAGCCCTTCGAACATGACTGAGAAATCCCCCTTCTCCTCGAACCTCAGCGACCGAGCGCTGCGCCCTACAGTCCGCTCTAGGAGCGATATGGAACCTGCCGCTATCGCAAGCTGAGACCGCACCAGATCTGGCGAGCTCGAGCGCGAGGCGAGACCCTCCACCACTACAAGCTGCGCACCGGCTTCTGGACTGAGACCGAACAGTGGCCCGCCCGAGGGCATAATAAATGCTCCATCTGAGCCGATAATCCACCGCTCGTTGTCTACCAGCCCAATAAACTTCGGCGTTCGCTCCTGCACCGAAAGAACGAAACAGCCCCAGTGCCGCAAGGCACCGCCAGGGCAGCTCTCAAGGGCCGCCTCATCTATCCAGGGGCTCTCCTCCACTCGCGACTGAATGTCGGTGCCGTTGATGTGCCACCACAAGACCGACTTGTCGTAAGGCAAAACCCGCTCGATTTCGCTGCGCGGCAAAACCTTCAAGCCCTCGATCCGAACCTCTTTCTGCTGCATGGTGTCGCTGCCCTTAGTAGAGATAGCCGCGAAGGCACGATGGAAGAACGCCGGGTTGTCGATGTACTGAAGGATACAAACGCTGACAGCGATGAGCGACGTGTACAGGAAACGCATCCGAGCAGTATACTGGAGAGGGACGCTTCCGCCGAGAGGGAAATTAGCTTACGAGGCCCTGCGCGTTGCTGACCGCGACTACAAGGCGTTGCCCCAGAGCCGCACCTCCGGCTCGAGCAAAATCCCGCAGCTCTCCGAGACTCGGCGCTGACACTCCTGCATCAGCAATACGATGTCAGAGGCGGTTGCCTTACGCTCGGGATTCACGATCCAGTTGGCGTGCAGCCCTGAAACCATCGCCCCACCGATCCGATACCCCTTGAGCCCGGCAGCCTCAATCAGCATTCCAGCCGGCTTCTCAGGGCTGGGATTTTTGAATACCGACCCGGCAGACGGCATCGAGAGCGGTTGTCGCGCCCTGCGCTCAGCAAGATGCTCCGAGCAACGAGCAGAAATGGCTGCCCGGTCACCCTCTTGCAGCCGAAACGTCACGCTCGTCACAACGACGCCCGCTGGCAGCCCCGAGTGCCTGTAACGCCAAGGCAGCTCCGCCTTAGCCCAAACGCGCAGCACGCCGTCTCGAGTTACGCCCTCGACTCGCTCGAGCCGCTCGCACACTTCAGAGCCATGAGCCCCAGCATTCATAAACGCAGCTCCCCCGACCGACGCTGGAATGCCCGCCGCAAACTCAAGCCCCGAGAGACCCTCATCTGAAACCTTTCGGGCGAGCTTCATCAGCGAAGCGGCGCCGCCCACGCGCAGGACCCCCGGGGCCTCTGCTGTCACCGAACGGAAGCCCGCACCAAGGCTTACCACCCATTCGTCCAGGCCGCTGTCGGCCACCAGAATATTACTGCCGTTTCCGATAATTCTTACGGGTTGCCGCTCACCGTGGAGAAGCCCGAGAACCGCAGAGAGCTCCTCGGAGCTCTCCACCGAAACCAGAGCCGCCACCGGGCCGCCAACGGAGAAAGTGGTCAGCGAGCTCCCTAGCACACCCTCTCGCACACGACCAGAAACGAGTCGCGAGACATGGGGAACAAGCCTGCCGTCGAATGGCCTAGCGGGATCTGAGAGAGCCGATGAGCCTGCTGTACCCGCCACGACTCGTCCCTTAGGCCCCCTCGGCTCGCAACGCACCCGACGCATCGGGGCGGAGCGCCTGCAGGAACTTCTCAGGCATGCTGCCTACGGACCCCGCACCGAGACACAGAAGCAGATCGCCCGACTGAAGGCTTGAAGCGATTCTCTCCGGGGCGTCCTCTATCAAAGGCAGAAAGCTCACCTCGCTGTGCGACACGGCCTTGCTCAAGGCCTCGCCCGAGACGCCCTCGATCGGGAGCTCGCTCGCAGCGTAAACCTCGGTGAGAACGAGCTTGTCGGCGTCGCGGAAGCAGGTCAGGTACTCCTCCCAGCACATCTTCGTGCGCGAGAAGCGGTGCGGCTGAAACAGGACTACCAGCCGAGAAATCGAGGAGCCGAAGCACTCTTTAATCGCCCTCAGGGTGGCGCGGATCTCAGTTGGGTGGTGTCCGTAGTCACTCATCACCGTGACTCCAGCCTCTGTTCCGACGATCTCTAGGCGCCGTTTCACCCCGCCGAAGCTCGCCAGGGCCTCACGGATAATCTCTATCGACACCCCGAATTCGAGCGCCACGCCTATCGCGGCCAGCGAATTCTGCACGAGATGCCGCCCTAACATTGGCAGACGGAATCGACCGAGGTGAGCGCCACGATACACGACTTCATACTGCATGCCGTCTGGAGCAGCTATCACATTGATAGCCGAGAGGTCC
>OMIG01000057.1 GCA_900299035.1 Pseudomonadota bacterium | reverse complement strand
TAATCCCCCACTGCTCTTCAAAAAAAGGGCAGCCCTCTGAACGGGAGGGAGTAGCAGTTCGCTCGATTGTCTTTTGTCTTTCCGGTTTTTCGGCTGGGAAGAGTTCGCTATCACGGGCAAAAGGACTGGTTGCGCCGCCAGGCACAGCGCCCTACTCACCTCAGACGGCCCCGCGCTACGGCAAGGCGCTTCAGGATCCGGCCGGTTTATATTGCTACCCCACACATAGCTGGCTAAGGTTTGACTGCTAACCGCAGCAATCGGGCTTAACAAGAGGAATCTGACGGTGGAAAAGCAAAGCAGTGGAGCAGCAGAAAAGCCTGCTCCTGCCATTCTAAGCGTCAGGACTGCACTTGTAGCCTGCTTCCTCACTCTGTTGGCCTGCTGCGTGGCGCGGCCGCTTCGGGATCCGGACCTGTGGTTCCACATCGTAGCGGGCCGGTGGATTCTCGCTCATGGCGCGGTTCCCACCCAAGACTACTGGAACATGTTCGGAGCCGGACTACCCTGGAGAGCCTATTCATGGCTAGCCGAGGTGTCGTTCGCCGCTGTTGAGCGGGGTTTCGGCTTAAGGGGCCTGATTCTTTTTGAGACGTGCGCTGTAGCCCTTTTCCTGCTCTCAGTGGCTCGCTGTTTTGTGTCTCTGTCTCGTTCCTACCTGATCGGTATCGCACTCACCTTGCTTGCGGCGCTCGGCTGCTTCTGGCACCTGGTGCTAAGGCCCCAGGCTCTTACCTGGATCCTTTATCCGGTAGTCATTCTGCTGTGCGACCAGATTAGAACCCGGGGCTTCTCTTGGGGCTTGGGTGCGCAGCTTGCCGCAACGATGTGCCTGTGGGCCAACATCCACGTCAGCTCTGTGATCCCGCTTGCAACTATCGCCCTGCTCGTCGAGCGCAAGGGGCTTAGGACGCTTGGGGCCGCGCTTGCTTGCGCCTTTGCCGCTACGTTATTCACCCCGTACTTCGGCGCCGAGTGGCTCTCAGCAATAAAGTACGCCGGACACCCCGCAACCTTCAGCATCATCACTGAGCTTAGGCCGGCCACGATCACTGAGCCGTGGTCGCTTCCTCTCCTGCTCAGCTCAAGCCTGCTCCTGGTGCTCTATTACCGTGACTCGCGCGTGCTCTCGCTCCGCGTCCTCCTTGGGCAGCTTGCGCTGGTGTTGGGCGCTTTCGCCGTGATGCGGTTTATCCCGTTCGCCGTCATCCTTACCTGCGCCCTGCTAGCGCGAGGATTAGGGGAGAGGCCCGTGCCTTTACCGGCTGCCTTGGCGAGGCTCAATAGCCGTCTAGTGAAGCGTGTAGTAGCAGTAGGGCTGCTCCTCAGCTTTGTGCCGCTGTTGGCACTCGGGCGAGGCAGCCTCAAGAGAGCTTTCGAGAGGGGGACCGACAGCAACACGGTCGCGAGATCGGCGGTCGATTTCATCGAATCGAGATCTCTGCCACAGCCTCTCCTCAATAGCTTTGAGGACGGCAATTACCTGATATACCGCTACGCAGACCGAAACGGCGAGCCTCGCTACCGGGTGCCGATCGACGGCCGTACGGAGGTAAACACCAAAGAAGCCTGGACCGAGTTCAGGGCAGCCTACCTAGGGGAGGAACGGTGGCAGGACTTCATCGACCTCGTTAAGCCGCAGACCATCATGTGGCCAACGGGGAGCCCCTTCGTTCGCATCCTCACATCGTCAGGACAGTGGTGCTTGGTGTACCAAGAGGGCCCAGTGACCGGAACCACCGTCCTGGTTCGCAGGAGCGTCTGGGAGGCCCGGAAGAATCAGCTAGACGCCCTCAATTGCTTCGAGTAGCGTTACCCTCGAATTGAGACGATCCGGTCCTTTTACACGTGACCTTCGGCTCTCTTTTGTTGGCCGCGCGTTAGCTGATGTACAGCAGGATTACCTAGGAGGCGATGAATGATACGAATTATTGGGGCGCTCCTTTTTGCGGTCGTAGCCTTCGGCAGAGACGCGCATGCCCAATTTAATTGCACCAACTCACCTCAAGACGAGACGATTATTGAGTATTTCAATGAGATTGATTTCGAGGACCTAATCGAAATAATTGTTACCGACACCGGCAAAGCTTATGGAGTAACCCTAAGCTGCCCAGCGCGTGTGAATGCGGACTTTCCACCCTCAGACTTTGACCTGATGATGACAACCGCTGCCAACACCATGCCTATATCGTGTGACGGCGGATCGGAGACATTTAATTACGTCCCTTCCCCGCCTACCGCCTCAGAGTTGCCCAGCTGCAACTGGCCAAACTGCAACTTTTTTATCACCCTTAAGAACAAGACGACGGGCACGGTCTACTCGCAGACCGAAACTCAGATTACTTTTCCCGGCGGCAATAGCACCTTTCTTCCGGAGTTAAACCCTGCAACCCTCCCGATCTGCAACAACACGATAAACGGTTGCATAGTCGACGGAACGTGCTCGCTCAGCACCGAGAAGCTCGGAAATCTTACCCTGTGCGAATCATCGACCTCCTGCCTCCCTCCGCCGAACAACAACGGCTACGGCTACAACGAGAACAACTATTACCAGCCAAGCTAATCAAACGGCGAGACGAGGTGCTATGAAATCAATCATCACGGTAGGTTTGGCGGTTGTAATGGCGCTCTCGCTGGGCGCGTGTGGGTCATCATCTGACTCTTCAACCTCGGACTCTTTCAACCAGGGGCTTGAGGCCGCAAAGAGCGGCGATTACGCCACGGCGATGGCTATTTGGGAGCCCTTGGCGCAGCAGGGTGATGTCGACGCTCAGTTTAACGTCGGCTACCTCTATGCCAATGGCTTGGGGGTCACGAAAGACTACGGGCAAGCGCGTAGCTGGTACGAGCGCGCTGGCAGGCAGAGCCACACGAGCGCGCAGTACAACCTCGCGGGGATGTACATAGATGGTTGGGGAGTTACTCCCGATCAGCGACTCGCAGCACACTGGCTCGGTAAAGCTGCAACGAGGGGACACGTGAAGGCAGAGAACAATTTAAGCCTTCTCTACGCGTACGCGCGCGGAGTACCTGCCGATGACTACAGAGCTATTCGGTGGCTCTTGCGAGCAGCCGATCAGGGTGACTCGGCGGCGCAGTACAATTTGGGCTCGCGCTACCTCCGCGGAGTAGGAGTAGTAAAGAACGAGCCCGAAGCGATGGCGTGGTTTAGGCTCTCGGCGGCACAGTACGACGCAGATGCTCTTAACAGCTTAGGGTTTATGTACGAGCACGGGCGTTCGGTTACGCCCAACCGGGTAGTAGCTTATGCGCTCTACAGCCTATCGGTCGCTCAGAGGCCCTCGCCTCCGGCCACTAGGAATTTAGACTCTCTGACCCGCCAGCTTTCAGATTCCCAGATAGCCGACGGGCAGGCGCTTACAACGGCGATGTCAGTGCCAGGACAGCTCTTACCGGCTCTTGATCAGTATCTAGGCAGCTCCGCTAGCTAACTGGCTCTCTTTCGCTCTGAGGCTGGTCAAGGTCAACAATGCACACCTGTGTGCCGTTAGGAGCCTGGAGCGCTCTTGGAGCGGCCCCAGCGTGGCTCCAATACAGCTGCAAGAGCCTCACAAAGTCAAAGCTTGCGCCGCTCTTAAGCCGCACAACGGTGCTGCTCGGGTAGAGCGACGCAGAGTAGGAGTTGGCTGAGAGGAAGAACGTAGCCCCGTTGTTGTACATGCGGCCAGCCCGGTCGCCGACGATGATGAAGTCAGGACACGGAGGCGACGCAGTCACGCTCAATACCCTCCTCTCATCGCTTGCAGAGAAGGCGGTTCTCGATTTGCTGTACGAGCCCATGAACACAAGAGCGCTTGGGCTAAGCAGCCACACCGGACTAAGAGCCAGCAGCAAGGCTACAATCGCCCTCGTGCGCCCGCTCTTTAGAAGCCATGGTATGCAGAAGCAGCACAGAACTGGCGCCCAGAAGTACTGCTTGAGGGCGTAGTACTTGAGGGTTCCCCAGCTGACGTACGACACCAAGCTCCAACACGACATGCCGATGAAGCCGAACAGGAGCAGTAGCGCTTGGTCGGGCAGCTCTCGCAGGCGAAGGGCCCAAGGGCGCTGCGCTGGAGTGACCGCAACGAGAAAGAGAACCGGGATAAGGAGAAAACTCGCTGCATTTAAGTAAATCGCTCCGTCTTTTGGCAGCTCCGCCGCAAGAAAAATCGAGAACAGCGGGAGTACTATCGCCGTTGCTGCGGCACTCAGCCACGTAAGCGGCCTACTCGCTCCGCTGCGAAATGTCACACAGCACAGAAACGGCAGCAGCCAGAAGGCGCTGTCGGGGTAGACCACAAACGAGACCAGTGCCGCCAGAAGCCCGGACCAGAGCGACCTCTGTAGGACGAGGAGGATCGCAAGCATGACAAACGGCACCGAGACCGCCAGCGAGAAGAACCCTTCCGAAGAGATGTAGCAGAAGCCAGGCACAAAGAGCGCCAGGAATAGTGCCCAAGCAAGGCTCGCCTGCCGATTGAGAGACCAGGAAAGGAAGCGCCAGAAAACGACCAGCGATGCCAGCAAAGCGAGGTCGAGCGTCATCTGCATCGCGCGCGGAAGGCCAGTTCCTAGCTGCGCTATCGCTAAGGCGATAAGGTGCGAGCCGAGAATTCCGCTGTACAGAAGCCCCTTCTCCCCTGCCTCCAGACCCGAGCTCTGCACGTACGGAAAGAGGTCTCCACGAGCCAGCGCATTGATTACCGCGAGGTGAGAGCCGCAGTCCCACCCCTTTCCCGGACACCCAATGCCATCGCTCAGGTAGCGAAGTGAAAGAGCCGCTACTACACACAGCACTGCTACCGCCACGACTGCTATCTTTAACGACTGCTTATTCATATGAACCTGCGGTCTTTAGAGCAAACGCCCAAGGCCTGCCTTGAGGTGAACGTGCACGCACACGCCCCCCCCTTTTCACCCAGCCGGGGTCAGTTATACGCGAGCCTGCCC
>OMIG01000056.1 GCA_900299035.1 Pseudomonadota bacterium | reverse complement strand
GGGGCCTCATGGCAGCCTCTCAGAGCTGCGACCTTCAGCCGGAGCCTAGCCAGGTTTGCGGCGACCAGGTCATTTTTCTCTCTGGTGAGCTGGAGTTCCGAGGGGCTGGCAGGATCGAGGCGGTGAGCGTGGATGCGGACGGCGTGTTCGAGGCCTCGCTGCCGGAGGGAAGCTACCGCATAAGCCTCCGCAAGCTGCGAGTTGATGGCCGCAGGCTCAATCCAAGGAATTTCAAGCTCTCTAAGCGTACAATCAAAGCCAACAGCGATGAGCCCACCTACCTGGCCGTCAGGCACCGCTCTCGCCCGCTGACCAATTCGCCCGGCATCGGGTTCTAAGCGGCCCTCCGGGGCCTCACTCGCTCAGCAGGGCTGCGTCCTCTGGAGCCCAGGAGAGGCAAACGGTCGTTCCGACAGTCGGCTGCGCAAGCGCACCCGTTGACGAAAGCTTAGCGCGCACATTCACCCCTGCGCCAACCTCAACGTGCAGGTCGTGAGAGGCGCCAAGAAAGGTGCTAGCCACTACGCGGCCCGTAAGGCAGCCACCGTCTGACTCTTGTCGCACTTGTACGAACTCCGGGCGGATGCAGAGCAGCGCTTCCCCTGCGCGAGTCTGCGGCCCGACATACGGCAGACTATGAGCCTGCTGGCCCCGCAGGGTGACGGTTGGGCCGCTTGAGACAGTAACGGGAAGAAGATTAGCGTCCCCCAAAAACGTTGCCGAAAATGGGGTGAGTGGGCGGCGATACATATCGACAGGAGAGCCTACCTGCTCGATCTGCCCCTCGCGCAGTAAAGCGACACTCGAAGCGAGGGACAGGGCGTCCTCCTGGTCGTGAGTCACGTACACTATCGTTATGCCCAAGTGCGCATGGAGCACTCGCAGCTCATCTCGGATCTCTGCTCGAAGCCTAGCGTCGAGGTTGGAGAGAGGTTCGTCCATCAGAAGCAGCTTAGGGCGAAGCGCCAGCGCCCTTGCGACAGCCACGCGCTGCTGCTGGCCGCCAGAGATCTCGTGTGGGTAGCGGTGGGCGTACTCAGCCATTCGAACGAGGCGCAGGCAGTCGTTCACTCGGGCATCCTGTTCGGAGCGTGGAAGCCCCTGGCACGTCAGCCCAAAGCGCAAGTTCTCGTCGACGCTCATGTGCGGCCAGAGAGCATACTGCTGAAAGACCATTCCGATCCCGCGCTCTTGAGGGGGAGTGTTGGCGAGGTCGAGCCCGTCAAGAATGACGGAGCCGCTGTCCGGCTTTTCAAGGCCGGCTACGATTCGAAGGAGGGTGCTTTTTCCGCAGCCCGACGGACCGAGGAGGAAGAAGAAGGACCCAGAGGGGACCTCTAAGGAGAGTCCCCTTAAGACCTCCTGCGCGCCGAACTTTTTGCGCACACCTTCGATAATAAGAGATGACATGCCGATATCGCCCTGCGCTGGAGTCAGCGCCCTTACCGTCCCCGAGTAACTATGGCACTATGCTCACCTATGCCGCTACCCCGTCAATTCAAGCGAAGGCCGCCATGGAGTCGCGACCAGGGGCCCGTTCTCTCGCTCTTCCGCGAGGGCGCGATTGTGCGTGCCGATTTCCGGTATTCACCGGAGCGAGTCAAGGCCGTCAAAGAAATCGCTGGGGCTCGATTCTCTCCCGACGACAAGAGCTGGACGCTACCTCTTGAGCGCGCTTCGCAGCTCTTAGCGAGGGCCGAGTTCCCGCCGGGGCAGATTGTAAACGCTTTAGGGCCGCTTGAGATCCCGGCGCTAAGCCCGACAGAGGCCTTCGACCTGCTGAAGAAGGAGCCGTTCTGCGCAGCCGAAGAGGTAATCTCATCCCTTCCGCTTCAAGTTCTGGTGCGACTCAACGTAGAGTAGCGCCGGCTCAGGGTTCTGGCCAGGGTGGGCTCCAAGGGCGAGAAGCTCGTGAAGAAGGCTGCCGGGGCGCTCTACTCGGCTGTGGAGGGCGCATACACGCTCCCCACCAACGGACTTAGCGCGCTCCTTAAGCGGCTTCGTGATGAGCAGATCCTCTTCGCGGTAGACGCCTCCGCCGGTGCCGCTCTTGCGGGATCGTCCGCGCTTCGGAGGCAGATAAGCGAGACTCCCGAGGGATGGGCTGGTGACGACCTTGCGGCGGCACTGCTCACGCCGTTTGTGACCGACGTTCAATCGGAGCCCGGCACATTTCGCCCGTGCTTCTTCACGCCGGAGCAATTTAAGGCGGCTTTCCCTGGGGCTAGCCGGAAGAGCGCGCGGAAACCCTTCGTCTTGGACGGCCGGGAGCTTCTGGCTTTTTCGGCGCGGGTCGGGGCGCTGCCATTTCCCGTTTTCCTTACGAGGGGCGCGGCTGAATACGTCTCTCAGCGGCGCGCAGCGCTCCTTGCGGAGGCTGAGGAGCAGCGCGGCCCACTGGATGATGTCGCGGCTGAGGTTCTGCAGGTGCCGCTGCTGCTAAAGACTGCTAGCAGCGGGCGGGGCGCGCTCGTGGTCCAGCTAGGCCCGGAGAGTGAACTTCGAGCGACATTCCTGGATGCCATATCGGAGATGCTCAAGACGAAGTACGCAAAAGGGCAGGCGACGGTGGTTGCGGAGATTCCAGACTCACAACTCTGCCGCGTCACGGCTGAGGTTGATCGCCTGTGTGAGGTCCACGGCCTGGCTCGAATACCTCGGTCTGGTTCGTTTGAAGCGCTCCTTTCCGACTGTTCGCAGCGCACAAGGCTGCGCGAACGGGCCGGTTGGTATTGCGGTCTTGAGGATGTGCCTGGGGGCGAGGTCCCTGGGCTTTCTTCCGACCAGGCTGAGCGATTGTTCCCCCATCAGCGCGTTGCCGTGCAGTGGCTCCTAGAGACGCCGCGCGCGTTCCTCGGGGACGACATGGGACTGGGGAAAACCCTCTCTGTGCTGTCGTATTTTTCTGCACTGAGACGCGACCAGTCATTTGAGCTTCTCCTTGTGGTGTGCCCGAACTCGCTCGTCCGCAACTGGCTCAGGGAAGCCGCTATGTGGTTTCCGGAGTTGAGAATCTCAGCGCTTACGGGCGACAAGGGAGCGAAAGCATGGGCGCTTCGGCTCTTGAGCAGCGGGTCCGCGGAGCAGGAGATCCTGGTTGTCAACTACGAGGGAGTGCGGCTCTCGTACGTTACTCCGGAGCTTAAGCGAATAGCCTCTGAGCGTCGCACGCTGCTCTGTCTCGACGAATCGCAGCGAGTGAAGAATCACGCGGCGAAAACCTTTAAGGCGATAGCTGAGATCGCTCCGTCGTGCAGCCGGCGGGTGCTTCTGTCGGGCACACCGACTCCTAAGGACGTCAGCGACCTCTGGGCTCAGGTAAAGATACTGGACGAAGGAGAGCGCTTTGGCAGGAGCTACTACAAGTGGCTTTCGCGGGTGGCGGAGCTCGGAACGGAGTTTAGCGACTTCGCGGTCAAGAAGTGGCACGAAGGCGAAGTTGAAGAAGCGATCCTGCGTGCGCAGGAGCTTATGTTGCGGCGAAAGAAGGAGAAGGTGGTAGACCTTCCTGCGAAGACCTTCTCGCTGCGAGAGATCGAGCTGACGGGCAGCCAGCGTGAGCGATACGATGAAATTCGTGAGGCGCTCATGTTGCGCATGCGGACGCTCTCCGGTGAGCAGTTTGTGCGCGAGATCACCAATATCCTCGAGGAGTATCTGCGCGCGGTTCAGGTCGCCTCGAACCCCCGGCTGATAGACCCAGAGTGGAAGGGCGACCCGGCCAAATTCTTGGAGCTCGATGAGATAGTGGACGAACTGGTGCGTGGCCAAGGACAGAAGGTCGTGGTGTGGACAAATTACCTTGGTAATGTGCGGGAGTTGTGTGAAAGGTACAAGGACCTCGGCGCGGCTCCGTTCAGCGGGGAGGTCTCAGCCGCCGAACGTGAGCAGACAGTCCGCGCATTTCAGGAGCAGGATCTACCCAGGATTCTGGTTGCAGTTCCAGCGGCCGGGGGTGTTGGAATAACGCTAACAGCCGCCCAGACCGCGGTCTACATCGACAAGACGTGGAACGCCGAGCACTGGATGCAGTCAGTAGACCGCATTCACCGCATCGGGCAGCGCGGAACTGTCAACGTGATCTCGCTTCTGGGGTGCAAAGTCGACGAGATAATTCACTGGAATCTCCGGCGCAAAGAGCAGCGTCAAGCCGAGGTTCTTGGGGATGTCGAGCGTCCTGCGAAGTCAGCAGGAGCGCATGACGCCGACGGGATTTCGCGGGAGGAGCTGCTGGAAGCGCTCGAAATGTAGAACTGTCGAGAGACGCCGTTCTGTGCTAAGAATGCAGCAGTTTCGCAGGAGATCGTATGAAGAAACTATACCAAGCCCTTATCGTTGTTTCAGCAGCCACCCTATCGGCGTGCGCGCCAACAGCGGCAAAGATGTGTGAGTCATGGAAGGAAAATGGCCTGATGCCATCTCCGCTGGAGAACTGCCGGATATGCTACGATCAGCTAGGCGGCGAGAATCTTAACGCCATCAGAAGCTGTGCCTTCGCTCTCGACGTGAACAATGCCTCGCTCGGTCTTCAGTAATCTGTGACGGGCCAGACAACCCCAGCAAAGAAGGGCTCCTTTGGATGCCTCGGGTACGGATGCGCCGTTGCGGTGTTCCTGCTGGTCGCAGTCCTCGGCCTGGTTTTCTTCTACGTTCTGTCCAGCTTCAGGGGTGCTGTTGACAAGTACACAGTTCCGTCGGCTGGAGGTTTTCAGGTGGCCGCCCCGGCTCCAGATGTAGCAGGCTCATCGAGCGCCAAGCTCACTCGTCTTGCAGCTCTGCTCGAGAACCCCTCGGCCTCGGGCCAGGAAGTATTTAGTGGTCCGGAGCTAACGGCCGCTATGCAGCGAAGGCTAGGACCCGTCGTGGAGGTGGCTATCGATGGAGACGTTGCGCAGGTCCGCTTCGGAGTCCCTTTGGCCGGTCTCTACGGAGATAGCTTCTGGCCCAGGTTGCTGCTCGGAGCTCGTGAGAGTCGCGTGGCACTAGGAAGCGGCACAGCGAAACTGACCCTACGTGAAGGGGCTGAGGCGCCGACCGCGAAGGCTGTCATTGTTGAGCTGCTAACCTTGCAGCTGGGTGCCCAGCAAATAGAAGGGGACGCCCTAGTCCGGGCCTCTGAGTGGTTCTCTGGATGGGCAACTGCTGAAGTGAACGCTCCAGGATCGCCCGAACTTGGCAGGCCTAGTCTTCTCGGGAGGTTAGTAGGCCTTAGGCTCATAGGCGGTCAGCTAGAGGTCGCGGTCCGCGCAGCTCCCTAGGTACAGCGTTTGAGAAAGGGCGCCTTTCGCCTCGGGCCCGACCCGCATAAGTAATGTCCATCGGGTTCTCAATAGCCCTCCGGCTCATCCTATTTCCCGTATAAAAACGATTCCACCCACGGCAACCTGCGTGACTAGCACCCCGCCGAAATCCGGAGAGAAGAAGACCGTCCCGTCGGATTTCTGTTTCCTTAACGGCAGGGAAGACTCTCGTCTAAGCGATGTAGAGAGGCTCACCATGCTAGGAGGGGGAGGACTGGAGCGCATCGTCCAGCGCCTTGGAAAAACACTGGAGGCTGTGAGCCTAGAGGCATTCTCGCAGGGCCTAGACCCACTCGCCTTGCAGCAGTTTCGCAGTTCGCTGCACGACCTGCGGGCCCGCGGATTGATCCAAGAGCTTTTTCGTCCGGCGGGGCCAGCGCCAGCCCCAGCCGTAGTCCCGGTTCACGGCTTTCCGTTTGGAAGCGTCGTTGACCTAGAGTTTCAGTCGCCGTTTCCGCCTGCTGGGTGGGGTTTCGATGAAGAGTACCGAGCTACCCTGCAGAACCATACGTCCTACGTCCGTCTCTGGGAGCACAATGACTCAGACCGCGAGCGGCCAACGATCGTCGCGATCCATGGATGGACGATGGGAGACCAGCGCGTGAACTCGCTCGCCTTCATGCCGGGGCTCTTCTACACGATGGGTTGCAACGTGGCGCTCGTAGAGCTTCCGTTTCACGGGCGTCGTCGGCCGCCTGGCATCCCAGAGAGCCAGCCACTATTCCCGAGCGTTAACCCGATTAGGACATGTGTGGCCATGGCGCATGCCCTGCACGACCTGCGGCGATTAGCAGCCTACCTCGCACACCGCGGACACCCCAGAATCTCGTGTGTCGGCTTAAGCCTTGGTGCCTACGTCGCCGCCCTCTGGGCGTCGCTCGACGTGCTACGCCGAGTAGCCCTGCTCGTTCCTTTAGTATCGATGGGAGACATGGCTCGTGAGCTGCTCGTCAAGCGATACGGAGAGGGAAGCGCGGAAGCGGCGGCGCTTCCAGTCGAGGCGCTGCGCGACCTCTTTGTCGACCACTATCCCCTAGCCAGAGACCCACAGACCCCGCAGGAGTCAATTATCGTGGTGCGGGGCAAGGGAGACCAGCTTGTGTCGCGGGGCCAGATCGCGCTGCTCAAGGCGGCGTGGCCTCGGGCTACACAGCTTTGGACTGACGGAGGCCACGGGGCAGCCGTTAAGCGCGGTGAAGCGTTCACTCGCATGACGAATTTCCTCATGGAGAAGGGAGAGTAACTATGGCACACGACGACCAGCAGCAAGACGCAGGGAGCCCGGCGAAGGGCCTCTTCTTGGGAGAGTTTCGAGACTCGCGCCTCTTTCCGTTCCCGCGCATATCGGAGAGTGAGCGTGAGACACTCTCGCTGGTGCTTGAGTCAGTCGACCGGTTTATGGCGGGAAAAGAGGCTGTCTTCCGCGAGCAGGACGAGAATGGCGAGCAGCCGGCAGCTTACGTTGATGAGCTTAAGGCCCTCGGGCTCTTCTCGCTAATCGTGCCTCAGGAGCACGAGGGGCTTGGACTCTCGAATTCTGCATACTCCCGGGTCTTGCAGCAGACGAGCCGTTACGACGCGTCTACGTCGCTCACCATTGGGGCTCACAGCTCAATTGGAATGAAGGCCCTTCTGCTCTTCGGGACCGACGAGCAGAAGTCGCGCTATCTTTCAAAGCTCGCTTCCGGGGAGATTATCGCCGCCTTCTGCCTAACAGAGTCGGGTTCCGGCTCCGACGCCGCTTCAGTGAAGACCTACGCAACAAAGAACGATGATGGGAGCTTTTCGCTGACCGGAGAGAAGATCTGGATCACAAACGGCGGGACGGCCGGATTCTTCACGGTTTTCGCAAAGACCGAGAGCGCTGCTGGAAAGATGACGGCGTTCATCGTTGAGCGCGACTGGAAGGGCGTAAGTAGCGGGCCGAAAGAGGACAAGATGGGGATTCGTGCCTCGTGCACCACGACCGTGAGGTTCGACAACGTCCGGATTCCGCCGGAGTGCGTGCTGGGCGAGGAAGGAAAGGGCTTCAAGGTAGCGATGGCGGTTCTCAACAACGGCCGCACTGGTTTAGGTGGGGGCTGTGTCGGCGCGATGAAGCGATTGATAGAGCACTCAGTCGCCCAAGCCACGCAGAGAAAGCAGTTCGGCAGGAGCATCTCCGAGTTTCAGCTGATCCAGGAAAAGATCGCGCTCATGACTACCCTGTGCTTCGCTTCTGAAAGCGTAGTGGCGTTTGTGGGGTCTCTAATCGACGCAGGCGTAGAGGATTTCTCCGTTGAAGCGGCTATCAGCAAGGTGTTTGTGTCCGAGGCTCTCTGGGTTGTCGCTGATGAGGCGCTTCAGATCGCCGGAGGCAATGGCTTCATGAAAGAGTACCCGTACGAGCGGGTTGTACGGGACTGCCGGATTAACCGAATCTTTGAGGGCACAAACGAGATCCTCAGGCTCTACGTCGGGCTCTCTGGAATGAAAGACGCGGGCGACGCCCTCAAGGATGTCGCGCGAGGCATAGGCGGGATCTTCAACGACCCGATCAAGGGCTTTGGGCTCCTGACAGGCTACGCCACACGCAAGCTCTCTCAGGTAACTCCTATCGGGAAGGGGTCGTTCTGGCGTGTCGCACCGCAAGTGAAGGCTGAAGCCGCCTGGCTCGAAAAGGGTGCGGCGAGGCTTGCTCAGGCAGTAGAGGCAACCCTAAAGAAACACGGCAAGGGAATTATAGGTGAGCAGTTGGTGACTAAGCGCATCGCAGACTCGAGCATCGACCTCTTCGTCGGAATGTGCGTTCTGGCCCGGGTCTCCAGCCTAATCACCGAGCGCGGCGGCGACGAGTGCCAAGACGAGGTAGCGATAGCTCGGGTCTTCACACAATTCGCGAGAACCCGTGTCGGGAACGCGCTTAAGGGGCTAGTGCAAAATTCAGACAAAGACACCGTGAGGCTTGCCGCCTCGATCTGCCGAAAGGGCGGATATGGTTGGGATGTCCTGTAGCGGGTCCGTCCCCGACGTGAACGTGCACGTGCTCCTGAACGTGAACGTACCCGGTGACCGTTGCAAAGCCTAGGTCCCTCGGATAGTTGGGGGAAGGCGGGCACGTTCACGTTTACGTGCACGAGCACGTGGCAGAGGCTGCGGCTCTATCGGCCAGTCGGCGAAAGCGGGCACGTTCACGTTCACGTTTACGTGCACGAGCACGTGGAGAAAAAGGGAAGCAGACTTATATTGATAAAACCCCTCAGCCATCCTAGGCTTGGCTGCTAAAGAACTTGTGGCTTGGTAACAGTATGAAGAAGCTCTGGGGCGGCCGCTTTCAGGAGTCCGCAAACTCGTTCGCCGAGGCTTTCGGAGCCTCGATCCTCTTTGATTGCCGGCTAGCTCCATACGACATTCAGGGCAGCATCGCGCATGCAACAATGCTCGGCGAAACGGGGATTGTGTCGCGTCAGGAGTCTGAGCAGCTCGTTGCTGGGCTCAAGAAAGTGGGGCAGCGCTTAGAGCGGGGCGAAGTGGAGTTTCGGGTCTCAGACGAAGATATCCACATGAACGTCGAGCGCTACCTAACGGAAGAGATCGGTGCCGTGGCCGGAAAGCTCCACACCGCGCGCAGCCGAAACGACCAAGTGGCAACGGACTGCCACCTCTTCGTTCGGGCCCAGGTGGTGTCTGCGGTTGAGTCTCTTCTGTCCCTCCAGTCTGCGCTGGTTGCGCAGGCTCAGCAGCAGCCAGACGCCATCATGCCGGGGTACACGCACTTGCAGCGGGGCCAGCCGATTCTCTTTGCGCACCACATGCTCGCCTATGCGCAGATGTTTCAAAGGGACGCCGACCGCATGATGGACCTCTGGAAGCGGGCTAACGTGCTGCCGCTCGGGGCAGGGGCGCTCGCAGGCACAACCTTCCCCATCGATCGAGAGTTAGTCGCTCGACTTCTTCGGTTCGATGGCGTTTACGAGAACAGCCTCGACGCTGTAAGCGATCGGGATTTCGTTCTTGAGTTTCTCTCGGTCGCCGCGTCGTCCATGGTGCACCTCTCGCGCCTGGGCGAAGAGCTGGTGCTGTGGACCTCTGGCGAATTCGGGTTTGCTGAGATGAGCGATGCGCTATCGACGGGGAGCAGTATGATGCCCCAGAAGAAGAATCCAGATTTCGCGGAGCTGATTCGCGGAAAGTCTGGCCGCGTGTTCGGCTCGCTCGTCGGCCTGCTGACGGTGCTCAAGGGGCTTCCGCTTGCCTACAACAAGGATATGCAGGAGGACAAAGAGGGGCTGTTCGACACGACCGACACCCTCCTTGGGTCACTGCAGGTCGCCAACGACATGATCGCGACGATGAAGATTCGCCCAGAGCGAATGCGACGGGCCGCTGAGCAGGGCTTCGTAAACGCAACCGATGCAGCCGATTATCTCGCGAAGAAGGGGGTGCCCTTCAGAGAAGCGCACGAAATTGTCGGAAAGCTCGTTGCGCACTGCGTTGAGCGTAATATTGAGCTGCTTTCGCTGTCACTGGAGGAATTCCAAAAGTTCTCGACGGCGTTCGGCGCAGATACCCATGAAGCTCTTCAGCTCGCTACTGTTGTGGGGCGCCGCAGCAGCCGTGGAGGCACGAGCCCATCGTCCGTAGCTGACCAGCTCGCGCGAATTCGCTCGGCCATGGCGGTGACGGAGAAGTGGCTATCGGCTCATAAGCCGGTGGTTGCTGTTAACTGGGCCTAGTTGCGCAGCCCGCTCTACTGAACGGTTACCCCAACTCCAGGTTCGGGCCGAGCGATGCTATCTGAAACCGTGCGCACGCCCCGAGTCGTGCGGATAGTTTCGATGATCGCCGAAAGCTCGCTCTCTGGCACCTCGCCCTTCAGAACAACATCCCCTCGGCGCACCTCGATTTCAAGCTTTTTTGTATGTTCTGCTGCGTGGCCCAACCGGCTCCGTATTCGGTCGAGCAGCTTCCGGTCACTCGTGGGGCCACTAGGCACAACCAAGCTGCTAGCTGAAGCAACTAACCCTTCGAGCTGGTTTCGTGAATGCCTCAGGAGCTTAAGGCCGCGGCGGGCGGAGGCTCTTGCAGCGTGGGCGCTTTGATCGCCAAGAAGAGCTCGTCTTCTGGCCCCCTGGTGCGGATCGAAAAGGTACGCGGCTAGAGCTCCGAGCGAAAACCCGGCTGTGAATAGCGTCGCGTGCTTGACTCTGGCTGTGAGGGCACGCTTGCTTTCGCGGTAAGCTGACTCAGTCTTTTCTGCCATAGGTATCTCCACGTTGTAGGTGTTTCCGCCACCGTATCCGAGCTGGTATGCCCGTCGATGAGCGAGAGCAGGCTGATTCCTCGCATATCGAGCGGCCGCAAGTGGCCCGAGAATCTTTGCTCGTCGATAGTCATTTGAGGGGGTATTATGGCCGAGGCATCAGCGTACCGTGGCGAATCAAAGGCGGCAGTAGCGGAAGGCGCAGTATTCAAGTCAATCGAACTTACCGGTGAGTCGAAAAAGGGGTGGAGCGAAGCTATAGCCGTGTGCGTCAGCCAGGCCGCTGAGACCATTGAGGGCATAACGGACGTGCAGGTCGAAGAGATGCGAGGAAAGGTGCGAGACGGCTCTATCGCGAGCTACCTAGTTCGATGCAAGGTTCTGTTCCGCGTCGACAGCAAACTGCGGAGCCACTAGGGCGCGCCCTACCAGTCCGGATCTGATCGGATCTGAGCAAAAGCGGCTCGCCGTAGGTTGCTTAGACGCCCCAAAAGCATGATCTTTCATAGGTAACTGCTTCATTGGGAGCCTGTATGTCAGCTCAAGAGCCACACAACAAAAAGAGCCCGATCAACCAAGCGCAATTGGTAGAGGAGCTTACGATTGCAGCTACTCACCTTCAGGGTGTGCGCGAGGCGGTGAGTACGCTTCTGAGCTCGGCTCCGGACCGAAAGTCGTCCAGACTAATCGAAGACTCCATCCGCCTCACAAACGATGCAGCCAGCCTTATGAGCGAGGCTGCTCGCCTCACCGAAGCGAGAATAACCGCTGCGGCGGCAGAGCGGCTCGAGGGGATTATAAAGTGGTTCTCTATCAATCCTGAGCGCGCCACGCGATTTTCAGAGTGTATGGCGCTCTTCTTGTCACGATCGGCGAACGACAGCATCTCAGCGGAAGATGCGCGCGGACATCTTAGCTGGACGAGGGGCTTGGAGCCCGCAGCTGGCAAGGCCGAGGCGGAGCACTACTTGAGGCACGTGGCTGAGGTAGCTGTGTTGTCGCGCAGGGTCTCTGATGGCGCTGATGCAGTCTACTCGCTTAGCCCCGTGACGCTTGAGTGGATCAATTCGGGCGCGTTCCTTGAGGCTTTCGGCCTGGCGCCGGTGAGACACGCGTCGACTCGGGGTTAGTCCCTCTCCACGGCCTCGATAAAGTAGCCGTTGCGGCGAAAATCAAACGACATCCCCTCCGGAAGGTGGTCGCGAATAAAGCTCTCGTCATCCGGGCCAACGGCGTACCGATCTAGCATATCTGGGTCGCTCTCAAGGGGCACGTCGAACTGCTCTGCAAACGCTTGAAGCTCAAACAGCTCAAGCTCAAACACGTCAATCACGTCCTCCGACTCTCCGTCGACGACGATTAGCACATGGCAGATATCCGGGGAGCTATGACCGCTGTTCATGAGTGACACCCTAGCAGTTTAGGACTTTGGAGCCCAGGGGAGGGGTTCCCATCGAGATACGCCGTGGGATACTATCTCGCCGTGAACACGACAGGTGAGATCCCAAAACTCG
Source organism: Pseudomonadota bacterium (assembly GCA_900299035.1). Classification (GTDB taxonomy): domain Bacteria; phylum Bdellovibrionota_C; class UBA2361; order UBA2361; family OMII01; genus OMII01. The sequence goes on along the minus strand of OMIG01000056.1, from coordinate 7,716 downwards.
TGCAGCTTGATAGCTGGCTTGCGCCCTACTCAGGAGCGATCTCTCGTCGTGGGGAGATGGCGAAGTCCTTTCGGCGGCGCATCACCGCGGGGCGAATGTCCCTTCCCGAGTTCTCGCGTGCGCACCAGTTTTTTGGCCTTCACAAGCTATCTAGCTCTTGGATTCTGCGCGAGCGCGCCCCTAACGCCACACGCATAACAGTTGTCGGCGATTTCACGGGCTGGAAAGAGGATCGCCGCTTCGACCTCGTGCGTCGGAGCCAAGAGACCTGGGACCTCTCGCTTCCGCTTCAGGCTCTCAAGCACGGTGATCACTACAAGCTCAGAATGTACTGGATGGAGGGCTCGCAGGAGCACTCAGGCGACCGGATCCCAAGCTTCTGTACTCGAGTCGTCCAAGACGAGGAGACCAAGCTCTTCAGCGCTCAGGTCTGGGACCCTTCGGATACCTACCGCTGGCGGCACGAGGGCTTCAGGGTGCCGCCGCGAGCGCCTCTTATCTACGAGGCTCACGTCGGCATGGCCCAGGAGTCTCCAAAGGTTGGCAGCTACAGGGAGTTTACCCAGAATGTGCTGCCGCGCATCAGGGACGGGGGCTACAACACCGTGCAGCTTATGGCAGTGCAGGAGCACCCATACTACGGATCGTTCGGGTACCAGGTCTCGAATTTCTTCGCGCCATCTTCGCGCTTTGGCACGCCGGAGGACCTTAAGGAGTTAGTGGACACGGCGCACGGATATGGCATCGCTGTCATCATGGACCTGGTTCACTCGCACGCGGTGAAGAACGAGGTCGAGGGACTGAGCAAATTTGACGGCTCCTACGACCTCTACTTCCATCGGGGTGGCCGTGGTGAGCATCCAGCATGGAACACAAGGCTCTTCGACTACGGCAAGACGGAGACACTGCACTTCCTGCTCTCAAACTGCCGCTACTGGCTTGATGAGTTCCAGTTCGATGGTTTCCGCTTTGACGGCGTCACAAGCATGATCTACCACGATCACGGGCTCGGTTCCGCCGTGTCGTCGTACGACCACTACTTCTGCGGAAACGTCGACGAGGATGCCGTCGCCTACCTAACCCTCGCAAACGAGCTGATTCACGAGGTGCGCCCGGATGCCATTACAGTCGCAGAGGAGGTAAGCGGCATGCCGGGCCTAGCCACGTCCCAAGCTGACGGGGGCGTCGGCTTCGACTACCGCCTAGCGATGGGCGTGCCGGACTACTGGATTAAGCTTCTAAAGCACGTGCGCGACGAAGATTGGAACGTGTCCCAGTTGTGGCACGAGCTGACCAACCGTCGTGCGGACGAGAAGACGATTAATTACGTTGAGTCGCACGATCAGGCCCTCGTTGGCGACAAGACAACCATGTTCTGGCTTGCTGACTCTGAGATGTACTGGAAGATGCGGGTGTCGGACGAGAGTTTGATAATCGACCGCGCGGTTGCACTTCACAAGATGCTGCGCTTAATCACGCTGGGGCTTGCCGGCCAGGGCTACCTGAACTTTATTGGCAATGAGTTCGGGCACCCAGAGTGGGTGGATTTCCCGCGCGAGGGCAATCAGTGGTCCTACCACTACGCCCGGCGTCAGTGGAGCCTCCGCGATAACCCCGAGCTTAAGTACAAGTTCCTCGCTGACTTCGACAGCGCCATGATGCACCTTGCATCCAGCGCCCGGTTGCTTGAGGACCAGTGGGCGTACAAGCACTTCGAGCACGTTGAGGACCGCCTGCTAGTTTTCAGCCGTGCTGGGCTGCTCTTCATCTTTAATTTCGACCCCAACCGCAGCTACGAGGGCAGGGAGATACAAGCCCATGCAGGCCGCTACCGCTTCGCCCTTAGCACAGACTCGGCTCAGTTCGGGGGTTTTGGAAGAGTCGATCCCGCGGTGTCGTACGAGACCTCCGCTGACAGCCGGCTGAAGCTCTACATCCCATCACGGTCGGCAATCGTCCTCAGAAGAGAAGGCCGCTAGTTTTGCTGCTGGGCTAACGCCCAAGGCTCTCCAACACCAGCCGCGCAGCTTCACGTCCAGCGCGCAGGGCGCCATTTTGTGAGCCGTACGAGAGGTAGTCGCCAGCGAAAAACACCTCGCCGTGCTTGATTGCACCAGCCTCCATGCGCGGACGGGCGGGCACGGAAGCTCGAATGGTGAAGGTTCGGAGGTGTCGCCACTCTGAGGCGGCAGGGCCAAACCATTCGCGTAGCTCCCCTAGCACAGAGGAACGGTGTTGAGCCTCAGCGCTAGTAGCCGCGTCCCCGACAGAGGTGACCGCAACTAGAGACTGCCCCTTCGGGGCGTAGCTGGGCTGAACATTGCTAGGAACGGACACGTTGCAGATTACACCCTGACCGGTGCCGTTAAGAGCAACAAGCCGCTCTTCGTAGGGCGCAACCGGCGCGGCAAAATAAGCAGTTCTTGATGCGCTGAGCGGCATGGTCTGTTCAGGTCCGCCAAGCGCAGCCGCCGCGTGTGAATCCACGCACACGACCACCGCCTGACAGAGAAGCGTCTCCCCGGAAGCTAACACCACCTCCTGTCCTCCAACTCGCTCGACCGGTGACCGAAGCAGGATATGGGAAACCCCTAGCTGCTGTGCCAACAAGTGCGGCAACGACTGAATGCCCTGCTGCGGAAGAACCGCGGATGAATCCGAGAAGACCCGCATGTAGAAGCGCGCCGCCGCACTGTCAAGAGAGAGCGAGGGGTCGAGCAACACGCCGCTCAAGAAGGGAGTTAAGAACCTTGAAACGAACCGCTCCGTGAATCCAAAGCTGCGCAAGCTACTCATGGCCGTCTCTCCAGAGGGCGATGGATGCCGGTTTGGAAATAACGAAGCGTAGCGAAATAGCCGGAGGAGGTCGGCCCATGAGTAGAGCGGCGAAGTGATGGCACTTGCGAGCTTCGAGGGGTGCCTCCTCGGGTCATAGAAGTCAACGAAGCCGCCATTGACGCGTACCCGAGCCCCCGAATCAAAAGCCCCGACCGGAAGTGCCGAAAATCCAGAGACGCTTCTTAACTCGGGATATCCGTTCAGGATGACCTGGAACCCGTGGTCGAGAAGGAAACCGTCGTGCGGCGTTGTGCGCATCCGTCCTCCGACGCCGTCTGCCTGCTCCACCACGAGCACAGAGAGTCCAGCCTTCGATAGTTCAAGCGCAGCTCGGAGCCCCGTTAGCCCCGCCCCGACAACGATTACGTCCGCATCCTTCATCATGACAGATTGTAGCAAAGCGCCGTAGTTTTGGGAGCTTATGAATTGCCTCCCCTGTGACGACGGGCAGCCTCCAAAAAAGTGGGGCCCTTATGACTACGAAGCTCAGATCTGGTAGCATCGACCGGCGATGTCTCAGCAACTCGACACATTTCGTGGATTCGCCCAACTCGTCGGAGAGCGGGCCTTCGGCCGCATCAGTTCGGCTAGTGTCTGCGTTGTTGGGCTTGGCGGGGTAGGCTCATGGGCGGTCGAGGCGCTTGCGCGTTGTGGGGTAGGGGCTCTGACCCTCGTTGACCTGGATGAGGTGTGCGTCACTAATGTAAATCGCCAGGTGCAGGCAACCACCCGCTCTGTAGGCCGACCGAAAGCCGACGCTCTAGCGGAGCGGGTGCTCGAAATACACCCAGCGTGCAGGGTTACAGCTGTGCGCCGATTCTTCTCACGCGCCACCGCCGAGGATATTCTTTCGGCTGGAGCCGATCTCGTCATCGACGCCATAGATCGGGTTGAAAACAAGGCTCTGCTAATCGCCGAGTGCGTGGCGCGGAACTTGCCGCTCATCACTACCGGCTCAGCCGGAGACCGGCTCGACCCCTCGGCGCTCACAGTGTCAGACCTCGCCCGAACTATCCACGATCCGTTGCTGCAGATCGTGCGCAAGGACCTGCGCCAGCAGTATCGCTTTCCGGCAGGTGAACGACGCAGGTTCGGCATTCCGTGCGTCTATGCTCCCAAGCAGCGAAATGACGCCAAGGCATCCTGCGCTTCTGGCCCCGGGCGACGGAGCTGTAACGACGGCCTCGGCAGCGCTGTTTTTGTGACAGGTGCTGCCGGCTTCTTGGTGGCAGCAGAGGCAACCAGGGTGCTCTCGGCCGAGCGCCCAGCAAACCTGTACCCGTGGAGAACGAAGAGAGACCTGTCGGGCGAAGCGGGCGCAGCCTTAGTGGCCTTGGCTACATCCGTCGACACGAGCCGAATAGCGACGCAAAATTCGCCTCAACCTGAGTAGCGAGCTGCTCAAGGTCGGTCTCAAGAGCTCGGCTAAGCCCTGCGTAGACGGCAGAGATGTTGCCCGGATGGTTAAGCCGGTGCCCATTGTTGTCCAGGCCGAGAGAGAATCGTTCCAGTTCAACCGGAAGGGCCTGGTCAGGAGCGTCGGTCTCAACGAGGAGCCGGTCACGAGGCACGTGACGAAAAGTCTCTAGCTTTTTCTCGCAGCCCGGGCGGAGGAAGTAACCGGGGCACGAGAAAAATCCGCCAAGCTTCGCAAACTGTGGCACCAGCTCTCTTGACCCGCCGTAGCTATGCAGCAGGAATCCAGCGCTCAGCTTCGGGCCCGCCTTGAGCAGCTCAAGCAAGCGTCCCCACCTTCGAAGTCCATGGATCGATACGGGCCGCCCGAGGGTCGAGGCTACCTCAAGCTGCTCGAAGAATACCCGCTCCTGTAGCGAGTCGTCGATCTCCCCCCGCCAGCCGTCGATTCCAATTTCGCCGACGCCTGAGGGGATGCTCGCGAGAGCCTCCACCAGCCGAACTTGCCAATCAGGCCGAAGCCCCTCGAGGTGCCATGGATGGCAGCCGAAGGACGGAACAATACAGGAGTGCCGCCGCGCAAGCTCAAGAACTGCGTCCCAGTCGTCGGGACAGGAGCCGTTGACGCACATCGAAACGAGCCCCTCTCTGCCAGCCGCCTCGAGCAGCTCGTCGGCCCTGCCTACGATCCGCTCGTCCTGAAGATGGTTGTGCGCATCGAACAGCCTAGCCATTACTGTGCCCGATTCGCGAAGTCAGTAATGCGCGCGAGCGCCGTGGCGACCGCCCGCTTGCGAGTGGTCGTGAGGAGCCCCTCAAGCCCTAGCCCCGCTTCAATCGATCTGGCGATCCCGCTCACCTCGCCAGGAGCGACCCCGCTACAGAGGTCGCACAGAAAACACACCACCCCCTGAACCATCGCCGAATCGCTGCGGGCAAGGTACGACGTGACTCCGCCTTGGACAGACGCGTTAAGCCAGAGCCCGCTTTGGCACCCGGGGATCCTATTTTCGGGAGTCATCTCAGAATCAGGAAGCGTAGAGCTCGGAGTTTTGCGCTCCATAAGCCAGGCGAGCTTTTCCTCGGCGGTCTCATTCGCATCAAACTCGTCTAGAAGACAGAAGTGGGGATAATTCTCTGGAAGCCCGTGTAACACCGCTCCATGATACCACGCACGCATCCTCTCGCCTACACACCGCCCAAAGCCCGCTACCTTAACGGGCGCGCTCACGCAGGGCCTTAATACTTCTTCCTACACGGCTAGCGCTAAGGTATAGCTACGCTAATTAAGAGGTCTCAACCTATGCAGAACTCCGCGCTCGACCTTATCGGGAACACCCCGATCCTCAAAATCACTCGCTTCGATACCGGCGTATGCGACCTCTTCGTAAAGCTTGAGAACCAGAACCCCAGCGGGTCAATAAAAGATCGCATCGCTCTCGCTATGGTTGAGGGTGCCGAGCGGGCAGGGCTACTGAAGCCAGGAGGGACGGTTATTGAGGCAACTGCTGGTAACACAGGATTGGGGCTAGCCCTCGTTGCAGCCCTCAAGGGGTACAGGCTGATCCTCGTGATTCCGGACAAGATGAGCCAAGAAAAGGTGCGCACGGTCCGAGCGCTTGGCGCGGAAGTTGTCATCACTCGGTCCGACGTCGGGAAGGGTCACCCGGCCTACTACCAAGACCTGGCGGAACGCATTCATCGCGAGACCCCCAACTCCTTTTACACCAACCAGTTCGGGAACGAGACGAATCCGGCAGCGCACGAAGCATCAACTGGCCCCGAGATCTGGGAGCAGATGGAGCATCGGGTCGACGCGATCATAGCTGGCGTAGGCTCTGGCGGCACCATGACTGGGCTCTCTCGATTTTTCGCAAAAGTCTCTCCGAAGACGGAGATGGTGCTCGCGGACCCCGTGGGCTCGATCCTGCACCACTACATCCAAACAGGAGAGCTTCTTAAGGAGTCAGGCTCGTGGCTGATCGAGGGCATGGGTGAAGACTTCCTGCCGACGATAGCGGACCTATCGCGCGTCAAGAAGAGCTACTCAATCTCTGACGCGGAGAGCTTTGAGATGGCCCGCGAGGTTTTTCGCCGCGAGGGGTTGCTCGCGGGAAGCTCTAGTGGGTTGCTTATGGCGGCCGCGCTGCGCTACTGCCAGGAGCAAACCGAGCCGAAGCGCGTGGTCACCTTCATCTGCGACACCGGTGCCCGCTACATCAGCAAGCTTTTTGACGACGTGTGGATGCGCGACCAGGGGCTTATCGCTGGGGAGCACTACGGAGACCTCAGAGACTACATCAGCCAGAAGGTTTCTATTTCGGTTGACCCGGGGGACACGTTGCACACAGCCTACAACCGCATGCGGGCTCACGGGATCTCTCAGCTTCCAGTCCTCTCTGGCGAGGAGCTGCTGGGCATAATCGACGAGTTCGACCTCTTTCGGGCAGTGGGGACGAACCGAGAGCATTTTTCGCGGCAGGTGCGTGACGTAATGACCACCAACCTAGAGACGCTGCCGCCAAGCGCCGATCCGTCGGCCCTCGTGAGCCTGTTCGAGCGTGACCTTGTGCCGATAATCGTCCACGAGGGGCGCTTCGTCGGGTTGATTACGAAGATCGATTACCTTAACTACCAGCGGAGGAAGAACCATGAGTAAAGAGAGCGCCGGATTCTCAACGCGGGCACTTCACGTGGGGCAGGAGCCTGAGGGCACGACCGGGGCGATAATACCCCCCATATTCGCTACTTCGACCTATGTTCAGCAGAGCCCGGGGGTCCACAAGGGGTTCGACTACGCCCGCTCTCACAATCCGACTCGCTATGCCTACGAGCGTTGCGTCGCCTCGCTGGAAGGCGGAACGGCCGGGTTTGGCTTCTCCAGCGGCATGGCGGCCAGCGCAACAGTTCTGGAGCTCCTTCCGGCCAATTCCCATATCATCGCCGGCGATGACCTCTACGGAGGTACCTATCGTCTTTTTGAACGCGTTCGGAAGCAGTCGGCCGGCTTGGAGGTGAGCTACGTCGACCTCTCCGACCCCCGGGCCGTACGTGACCGCTTAGAGGCCGCCAGGAGGCCCAACACGCGCATGGTTTGGGTTGAGACCCCAACCAACCCTCTCCTTAAGGTCGTGGACCTCGAGCAGGTCGGCGCGTTTGCCCAGAAGCACGCCCTGACCGCCGTCTGCGACAACACCTTCGCTAGTCCCTACCTCCAGCAGCCACTCAGCCTGGGTTTCACAGTCGTGGTCCATTCGGCCACGAAGTACCTCAATGGCCACTCTGACTGCGTCGGCGGTATTGCTGTCGTTGGCTCCAACGCAGAGGTGCGCGATCGGCTAGGGTTCTTGCAGAACGCGGTCGGATCGGTGCCGAGCCCATTCGACTGTTTCCTTATCCTGCGAGGCGTAAAGACCCTCGCGGTCCGAATGGAGCAGAGCGCCCGCAATGCTCTAGAGATAG
>OMIG01000055.1 GCA_900299035.1 Pseudomonadota bacterium | reverse complement strand
GCCCCACCCTCGCCCTCACCCACTGAGTGTGGGCCGGGCCCTTCTCTGGCAGCCGAACCCCTACCGGTCACGCTAGCTTTGTGGCCATAATCCGTCATGCGTTTTCTGCCTTTGCTGCTCGCTGTCCTCACGCCACTCTCGGCTGCCTCATCCGAGAGCCTAAACCTCAATTCGCTGCTCAAGAACGGCTCGGCGAGGGTCGAAACGAAGTCTGGCAAGCAGCTCCTCTCGCATCGCGACAACGAGCTCTTTGTTCCGGCGTCGATCCTGAAGGTGGCCACGGCGTACTGTGCTCTTGAGGAGCTTGGTGCCTCGTACCGCTACAGCACCGAGCTGCTGCTCGATGATGCTGGCACGCTGTACGTGCGCGGCTCGGGTGACCCGTCTACAGTTTCTGAGGAGCTGCGGCGCATGGCGCAGCAAGTCGCGCAGAAGACGAAGCAGGTCAAGGCGATCGTCGTCGACACGTCTCTCTTCTCTGACAATTTGGTGATCGATGGCGCGTCTCCGTCTCTCAACCCGTATGACGCAAAAAACGCGGCTTTTGTGGGGAATTTTAGCTCCGTGGCGCTTCGTCGTAAGCGCGACGGGCGAGTCGAGAGCGCCGAGCCGCAGACTCCTCTCACGCCGATGAGCAAGCGCGCTGGAACGCTCGTCAAGAGGGGAGCAACCGAGCGGATCAAGATCGGCAACCGGTGGCAGGACGGCGCGCTCTATGGCGGCGAGCTCCTCGCTGCGTTCCTGGTGGAGGCTGGGGTGACGCCGCCCGCCAAGATCTCTCTCGGTTCGACCCCGAAGGCTGCCAAACCAATCGTGACGCACACTTCCAGCCAGACCCTCGAGGCGATGGTGGCCGGCATGCTGGAGCACTCGACGAACTTCACCGCGAACCAGATCTTTCTCACGCTCGGCATCCACAAGTTTGGCGCTCCTGCCACTCTTCAGAAGGCGCAGCGCGCCATGACTGAGTGCCTCACCCAGCGGGTGGGGTGGAAGAACTTTCACATCGAGGAGGGCTCTGGGCTCTCGCGCCGCAACCAGGTCAGCGCCCACCTTATGACCTCGCTGCTCGGCCGCTTTGAGCCGTACCGTCACCTGCTTCCAGAGAAAGAGGGGTTCCTGGCGAAGACAGGCAGCCTCAACGGGGTAAATTCCCTGGCTGGCTTCTTCACCGTGCCCTCCGAAGGAGAGGTTCGCTTCGCTATCATTATTAACAGTGGAGTCCCGTACTTATACAAATTTAGGGCGGCGGAACAAATACGGGATTATCTTATAAAACAAGCAAATTAGATTAAATCTATCTAGATTTATCTTAATTCGAGCGATAATTAGTGTAAGCAGAGATGTTTTTATACTAAGGATCGACATGGCAGCCGCCCGTTCCGTACCTTCGAAACCCCTCCTCTGGAGCCTCCCACTAGCGCTCCTTCTAGCCCTGAGCGCCGCGGGGGCAGTCATGCCCGCCTCCGCCTCCCCCGATCCAACCGCTTCTCCCATCAACGCTGGCGACACCGCCTGGATGCTCACCGCAACCGCACTCGTGCTGCTGATGACTCCCGGGCTCTCCTTCTTCTACGGGGGCATGGTGGACCGAAAGAACGTGCTCTCCACGATGTTGCAGAGCTTCATCGCGATGGGAATCGTTAGCCTCCTGTGGGTCACCGTGGGTTTTAGCCTCGCCTTCGGTGACTCACTTGGGGGCCTTATCGGCGACCCGAGAACGTTCTTCATGTTTCGCGGAGTCGGCGAAGCGACTCACCCGTCTCTCTCCCCAACCATTCCGCTGGCTCTCTTCGCCCTCTTTCAGCTCAAGTTTGCAATCATCACCCCTGCGCTCATAACGGGCGCATTCGCTGAGCGCGTGCGCTTCTCGAGCTACATGCTGTTCGTGTGCCTCTTTTCGCTGTTCATTTACTGTCCGCTTGCTCACTGGACCTGGCACCCTGAGGGATTTCTCCGCTCCTGGGGTGTGCTCGACTTTGCGGGCGGGACGGTTGTGCACATGGCAGGCGGCCTGGCGGCGCTCACGGGCGCTATTTTTCTCGGCCGCCGCACCGCACACAAGCTCCAGAGCCCGCAGGTGCCCGCTCACATCCCGTACGTTCTGCTTGGCACGGGGATGCTGTGGTTCGGCTGGTTCGGCTTCAACGCCGGCTCGGCCTTAGCGGCAAACGGCTTGGCTGCAAAAGCGTTCCTCAACACCAACACCGCCTCGGCCGCGGCAATGCTTGGCTGGGTATTCTTCGATTGCGTTCGGGGGCGTAAGCCCTCGTCACTCGGAGCGTGCATCGGCGCCGTTGTGGGGCTTGTCGCCATAACTCCCGCTGCGGGGTTTGTCTCGGTGGGCGCGAGCATCTTCATCGGCACCGCCGCCAGCATCCTGAGCAACCTCGCGGTGCACTGGCGCACCAAGAGCTCGCTCGACGACACCCTGGACGTCTTCCCGTGCCACGGTGTAGGCGGAATCACCGGCATGGTGCTAACCGCCGTGTTCGCTGAGAAGGTTGGCCTCGTGCACGGCGAAACCGCGACGTTCATTAACCACCTGTATGCGCTCCTAATCGTAACGGCCTTCACCGTCGGGGGCTCCTACATCCTCTACATTATTGCGCACGGAATTATCCCCTTCCGCGTAAGCGAAGCTGAGGAGGAGATGGGGCTGGATCTGAGCCAGCACGGAGAGAGCCTGGACGAAGAGCGGGAGCGGGCTGCTGCACCAGCGCCTATCCCGCTGCGGGTAGTTAACCTGTAGCTCTTCCAATACTTGCCCTCCTCTTCTAGGATTCGGGCGCTATGCTCGAATCCCAACGGTCAGACCACACCCAAGCCGGCGCCGGTTACGCCACGTCGGCCCCCAACGTCGACGGGGCGATCCAAAGCCTGCACGGAGATCTCACGCGCCAGCTCGACGAGCTGCCGCTTGACCCGCGCAACCTGTCGCTGGCGCTTGGGTCAGCTTGGTCGATCCTACGAGCGATCGGATTAAGAGATTTCACAGCGGTGCGGCAGGTCCGTCCTCAGGACTTCAACGCTCGCGTGGCGCCTTCCCACGCTGAGCCGGTGGCCCTTGCGCTTGAGTCCATCGCCTGGCTCTCGTACGCCACCCGCGAGTCAGCCCTCGACCAGGCTGCGCAGTTGTTGGTCCGCGCGAATGTCCTGCATCCTGATGAGCCCGGCATCGCTGAGAAGCTTGCAACAATCGCCTGCGAGCTCGAGCCGCATCACATACGGGGCTTCGACGACCGGCCTCACAAGAAGGAAGAGACGATGATTGGTTTTCTCCGAGCCGCCTCTACGGCGACCGAGCACGTCCTCGATTCCCGCTTCGGAGTCAGCATGGATGTCCTAACGCAGGCTGACGGCTCCGCGCTATCAGCCTGTCTGCAAGCCCTTGCCCCGGAGGAGCTCGCCTACCTGCAGCGCTCGCTGGAGCGGCTGGCTCAGCTGCTCGTGCGCGAAGGTGCGTTCTTTGAGAATGGTGTGCTGCTTAGTCTTGCGATTGGGAGCGCAGCGTCGCACCTGCAGTCTCTTGGGTTTCCAAGGGGGGTTAAAGAAACTGTCTCCTTGATTAACGATGCCCTGCAGCGTGATGGCCTCCGCTTGGAGGACATAGGAAGCAGCTTTGATCCGTTGTGCAACTCGCTGGAGGCCGCATCGGCCGCCTACCACCTCAAGTGGAAGCTCTTTCGTAATCACCATGCCGACCGGGTCTCCAAGCGCTGTGATGCTCTGCTAGACGCCCTGGGGGCTCTTAGAAAGAGCGATGCCTAGGCTCTAGAGAGCCGTCGGGGGTTCGCAACTACCTGAACTAGCGTTGTTTTTTGTTTTCGAGGCGCGAAGCTCCAGTCCCTAAAGCCCCTGTCGATTTCTGCCGTCCACCTTCCTGGGACCACTGATTTTGCCGTTCATGGGGCTAAGGGGTATGCAGGTCGAAAACTGGGACTTTCAGGTCATCATCTCACTGTCAGTCGCGTTCACGTCGCTCGTTCTCGCTGTCGGAGTCGCCTACCTCTGTCGTCACTCGCTACGGTTGGCAGTGCGCGAAATTATTTGGCGCCTCAACCGTCAGGACCGCGCTCGTGCGCTCTACGCCGCGGAGTACTTTAAGACCAACCTGCGAGAGTTTAGGTCCAAGATCGAAATGGTCGAGGAGTACTCTCCGGAGTACCACAACTCGTTCTCAACCGGCGGCTGGGCCTGGCTCACAACTACCGCGGAGCACCTTGCATCCGCCGAGCAGGTGATCGACGGCTTCCTTGCGAGCGGCCGAAACTACGACGCCTACATGCTCTCGGCGTTCCTCAATGGAGAGCTTGAGCACGCTGACCTCCCTCTAGCAGCGATGCGGTTCGCAGACTTCGTCGACCTACTCGACTGGCAGGAACGGGCAAAGCACCAGCTCTTGCAGCTCATCGAGGCTGTGAAAGAAGGCGCCGAGATCAACAAAGAGATCGGACTTAAGCGCCATCGGAAGAGAAAGGCTACCATCCACGCCTTGGAGGACCTTCGTCGACAGCTCGGGAAGTAAGCCGCTAGCCGGAGGCCCTGCGGCAAGAGTCGGGAGTG
>OMIG01000054.1 GCA_900299035.1 Pseudomonadota bacterium | reverse complement strand
AGTTGTCGGAGAACGCGAGCCCGCCTCTCCACGGGTAGAAGGACGGAATGTCGAAGCCCTCGCTCGGCCACGAGAAGAAGCGCTTGGCGTTTAAGCTCTCAGTGTAGATGTAGATGCCAGCATCACCCCGAGAGCCGCCGATGAAGCCGCTCGTTATTCCGAGCACACAGCCTGGGTACATCGCTGCGAAGAGCGCCGTGAAGAGCAGGAGAACCGGGAGGTGCTGCGCAACTCGTTTCGTGAGACTTGGCCTCCTCATGACGCAGCGTCCTTCCTCTTCCGCAAGGGCTGTGCCCGGGGCCGAGGGAGTTTAGTAGGGTCGTTGAGGATCGCAAGAAGCTTCTGGCTGAGCACAATGCCGAGCAGCCGGTGAGCGCCCGGCCCAGGGTGGTGATCGCGCGGAAGCCGCAGGCTATCAGGCGGAACGAGGTTCTCGGCCACCAGCCGTTGGTAATCTTCTTTTATGCTCCAAACCGAGAACAGCTTTTTTGTTTTGCTCTGGTGCAGTGCCCAGATGCGCTTCTTTGTGCCCTCTTCAGCGGAGTCTGGATGCACAACGATGAAGAGTGGGATGCCCTCCTGGCGACAGTGCCTCCCGAGCTCAATCAGCGAGCGGCTAACGTCGAGCGCGCGGAGCAGCTCCCCCCGTCTCTTGAGCTTCTCGGTGTCAGAGGGATCGATTCTTGCCGAGTGAAACGTCGGAGCGGAGACGAGGCTCGCAGGGTTGTTGCCACCTAGGTCACGGATGAAGAACGGCAGCCCGAAGTCGTTTGAGATGACGTAGACGATGACCGCGTCTGGCTTGAACTGCTGGCCCTTCTCGAAGAACTGGGCCACCTCCTGGAAGGTGGCGTACCCAGGCACGCCGAAGTTTAAAACTTCGAACTTTTTGCCTGTGCCCACGGCTTGGTTGAGCTCGTTCTCCATCACCCGCGAGAAGGGCTTGTCCTGCTCAACTCCCCACCCGAACGTGTACGAGTCCCCGAGCAGGGCGACTCGGTAGGTGCCAGGGGGCTTCTCAACGGCGATCTGAGGGCTGCGCATCCCAAAGGAGTTCGTCGTGACCATGACGTGCTCGAACTTCTCGGTCATGTTGGGGCGCAGCTCGTAGATGATCTTGTCTGACGGGTTAGGCTGGACTATCCCGCGCAACCCGACGCTTCCATCAGACCGCCGATCGGAAGGCGACCCACTGAGCATCGCTTTGCGGGCATCGTCGATCGACTCAAACTGCTGCCCCTTTGAGAGCGCGAGCCGAGCGTAGACCGAGGGGAAAGCCAGGTAGGAGCCGAAAGCGAGGATCGCGCCGCACGCGCTTCCAAAGAGGAGCAAGATGGCTTTTTCTTTCATGGGGCAGGACCCAACCTAGGCGCTGGGATCGGTACCACTTCCCCATTCGAATTTACAGACCTTGGGCCCCGATCCCTTGGGGTACGCGCCCTAACTGGCTGGCAGAGCGACCCATTTAGTGGTCGCTTGGGCACCTTCCGAGAGCGGTAGGAGCTGCCTCAGCCCGGAGCTAGGCTAGGCACCAGAGAAGAGCCGCTTGATTGCGCCAAGGGGCGCTGGCATGCGCTGAGAGCCAAATATCGGCATCGACGATGACGAGCCGCTCGACGAGCGGTTCGGGAAGTAGGCTGAGTCAGGCAGCGCCGGAGTGCCGTGCAGCCTAATCGGCGCAGCGGCGCTCGGGACAGCACTCGGAGCAGCGCTGGGAGAAGCAGACGACGAGAGCGACGGCAGTGACTTGGGCAGGATGCTTGAGCCGGGAAGAGATGTCTGCACGAGCGCAAAGATTGCGACCGCCCAGAATCCGAGCGACACGATCGGGCCGATCAAGCGAAAGATCGAGCGGAAGAACCCGAACACGACTGCAATGCCAACGAGCAGCCCAAAGCGCTGCTGCCAGCCCGGGACGACCTGCTCAAGGAGCTGCGGCGCGACCATGTGCGCAATTATCATTAAGCCCGCAGCGGTGAGCCCGAAGCCAAGCGAGCTGCCCAGAGGCCAGAGCAGGGGAGACCGGTACGTGGGGTAGTAGTAGTGAGCCGGGGGAGCGCGTCTTGAAGCGAGAGGAAACATGCTGGCCTCGTTTGTCTGTGGGTGGAGGGGCTGTCGCGAAAGTGCCGTGAGCCCTCACCGTTTACAGAAACAGTATGGGGACCAGTTCTAACGAAAGTGTCACGGCTCGGTACGCTTGGGTAACAAGCGAGGTTAAAGCAGATGTTGTAATAAAAGCAGCGTGTTAGCTGGTTTAAAAAACGCCTCAGGAGCGCCTTTGAGCGCGGCAACCGCCCGGATTTTAAGAAAGTTCTCCGTTCTGCCGATCTACGAAGCGAGACGTTTGCATGGAGAAACACCTGCGTTTCATAGCGGCCCTCGTTGGCCTCGTTGCGGCAACCCTCTGCTGTCACCTGACCTCTGTGTCGAGTGCGCCGCTCTCTGCTCGTAGCGGAGCGGCTACTGGAGAAGCGGAGCAGCTCTTCGCCACCGAGGGAGGCGTGTGCGGGCTCGTGGGTGGCGGCTGGGTTGCCGGAGAGGCGACCGATCGAGGATTCGTCTCCCACCGAGCAAGGTTAACGACTCTGCGAGCGCAGGAGGCAGCCGAGCTTGCGCGCGGGAGCCCTCGGCGAGCAAGAGCGTTACGCGACGCGTGGCGGGCGCTCAAGGCTAGGCGCTTTGTGGAAGACAGGCGCTGCGCTCTTGGGCCCTCAGCGAGCAGCGAGCGGGACTCTGCGTTCACAGCTTTCTCTGTCGCCTTTGAAGACGGAGGCGAGATTCCGCTTGAGCAGTCTTGCTGGCTGACGGGCTACCGAGATCCCGGAGCTGGAGACTCTCCGCAGGTGAAGTGGCTCAACATTCCCAAGGGCACCTCGCGGCTAGCGCTCGTGGCGTACGACATTCAGACTAACCAGCTTCTCTGGTCTGTGTTGCTCCGGCGCAAGAGCCCCTACTGGCGCTACGGCCTGCCCTACGGCTTGCCGCGGCAGGTTCCGGACGCAGAGCGCGGGATCGCCCGAGGCATAACGCAGCTCACCAACGCCTACGGCATTAAGGGATACAGCGGCCCGTGCCCTCCGGATGGCAGCGAGCGCCGCTACAGGTTTGAGCTCTACGCGCTGCGCCGGGCACAGCTCGCGCTAAACACGAGCAGCACAGCCAAGCTTCGGGCCCGCCTGTCAAAGGTACAGATTCAGAAGGCATCTTTTGTCGGGCGCTTCAGGGGGTACGGCGGAAGCATCTTCCCGACGCCTACCAACACGCCGACGCCTGCAGCGAGCCCCACGGCGACAGAGACTCCGACGGCGACATCAACGCCAACGGAGACACCGACTGCTTCGCCGACCTCATCGCCCTCGGGCACGCCAACCGGCACTCCGTCGGCCACTCCGACAGACTCGCCGACAGTGACTCCTACT
>OMIG01000053.1 GCA_900299035.1 Pseudomonadota bacterium | reverse complement strand
ACACGAGCCTCGTCATCCACCTGCTTGAGCAGTTTGGCGGCCAGGTTGAGTACGACGGTGACCGCGTCAAGGTTGCCACTCCTCGCCTGATCGCGTCAGAGGCGAGCTACTCGCTGGTGAAGGCACTGCGTGCCTCCTTCTGGGTCTTGGCTCCGCTGCTCGCCCGCGGAGGCGCTGCCCGGGTTGCTCTGCCTGGTGGTGACTTAATCGGGGCGCGCCCTGTCGACCTGCACCTTGAGGGCCTCGTAAAGATGGGCGCAGACATCACGCTCAAGCACGGAGTCGTGCACGCCACCGCGCCGCACGGCCTTAAGCCAGCCCAAATCGACCTTAACTTTCCGTCCGTTGGCGCCACGCACCAGCTCGTGATGGCAGCCAGCCTTACCCCCGGCCGCACGGTTATCACGGGATGTGCGCGCGAGCCCGAGGTTGTTGCGCTCGCTGAGCTGCTCAACTCGATGGGGGCCGATGTGCAGGGTGCGGGCGAGTCGGTGATCGAGATCTGCGGAAAGCATGAGCTTCACGGCACAACGCACCACCTAATCGGGGACCGTATCGAGGCTGGCACGTACCTGCTGGCGGGAGCGATCACTGGCGGCGAAGTCACAGTGGAGGGGATTCGCCCCGAGTTTTTTGGGAGCTTCCTAGATATATTGCAGGAGATGGGCCTGAGCGTTTCTTCGACGGAGAGCTCAGTGACCGCCAAGAGCAACGGCCGTCTCAAGGCGGTGCACGTTAAAACCTTGCCGTTTCCCGGGCTGGCCACAGACCTCCAGGCACCGCTCATGGCGGCGCTTACAGTTGCCGAGGGAACCAGCACGATTGAAGAGACTATCTACGAGGGCCGGTTCGGGCATGCCTCGGAGCTGGCTCGCATGGGGGCGAGAATTAAGATCGCCGATCGCACGGTGACGATCGACGGCGTTGAGCGCTTGGCGGGAGCACCCGTCGATGGGCTAGACATCCGAGCTGCCGCTGCGCTCGTGCTCGCTGCCCTGGCTGCCGAGGGGCGGAGCGAGATTCATGAACTTCATCATTTGCGCCGCGGCTACGAGCACGTAGAAAAGAAGCTTGGAGCTCTCGGTGCCCGGGTGTGGTCGCGAGTGAGCGACCCTGACGACTTCATTTTCGCCGGCTGCTAAGGCTGAGAGCTGTTGAGTATGGTCGCGCAGCTTCCTCTAAGCCTCTCGCACTCGATTCGCTACTCGTCTGCGGCGTTCATTGAGCACGCTGGTGTGCGTGAGCCGGTTGCGACCGTTGAGAAGCTAGCAGCGGCGCGGGGCTTCTCGCTCATCTACATGGTTGGAGCCAAAGGGTCGGGCAAGACGCACCTTGCCGTGTACTTAGTCGGAAAGATCCAGGGCGAGCGCGCCGCGCGCTTCGTGGCGGGACAGGAGGTCCTCAGCTGGTACTCAGAGGATCTTCCCGAGGCGCCCTTTGAGGGTGGAGAGGTGCTGGTCATCGATGATGCCGACCTCTTCCTTGAGACGAGCGGCTCAAGTGGCGTCTTCGTCGACATCGTTGAGCGCTTGGCGAACGCCGACGGCACGCTGGTGTTGCTTGGCTCCAAGTTCCCAGAGAAGGTGGCGTGTGGGGCGCAGGCCAAGAGCCGTCTCACTTCTGGGCTGCACGTCGTGTTGGGTAACCCAAGGGACAGCGACCTCGACAAGCTGCTCGACCTGATGACGAAGCAGCGAGGGCTACAGCTCAAGGAGAGCAAGCGCTCCTACATCCTGCGCCGGGTCACGCGCACGCTGCCCGCTCTGGTTGAGTGCGTGGAGCGGCTCGACGAAGGCGCTGAGGCTTTTTCTTCGAGCACCTCGTTCCAGGTTCTTTCAGGAGCTTTGGGTTCAGGCTCGTAGTAGGGCGACCAATTCCAAACTCGACCCTCCAAAAACTCGACACCTACTCGTCAAAAAGCAAGTGTATACAAGCAGTTGAGTTTGCTAGCTCGCACGGGGTTCGTGTGCTAAAAATACGCCTCGCAAGCGGTCTGGGCCTCAACCCTCGGATCGGCTGCGCAGTGGGATCGCCTGCGAGCGTAAGGCAGCGGGTGCCCAAGAGATTTGTGTAGGGAAGGCCTCATGCAGAAACGTAGAGTCGTCGTAACCGGCATCGGAATTGTTAGCCCGCTTGGAAACACCCGAGAGGAGTCTTGGACCGGCGCTAAGGAAGGCCGTTCGGGCGTTGGCCCGATCACCCGTTTTGATGCCAGCGCTTTTGCGACCAAGTTTGCCGCTGAGGTTAAGGGCTTCAGCGCAGACCCGTTCATCGAGTTCAAGGACCAGAAGAAGCAGGACCTCTTCTCTCAGTACGCCGTTGCGGGCTCTCAGGAGGCCCTCGGTGACGCAAAGCTCCTCGAAGACACTGCGGGCTACGAGCGAGCCAAGATCGGTTGCGTGCTCGGGGTCGGCATCGGCGGTCTCGTGATGCTCGAAAAGTACCACCAGGCGTACCTTGAGGGCGGACCGAAAAAGATCTCTCCGTTTCTCATCCCAGGCATGATTAGCAACCTCGGCCCGGGCAACGTCGCTATCAAGTACGGGCTCAAGGGAGTCAACTACACGGTCACCAGCGCTTGCACCTCGTCCACCCACGCCATCGGAGAAGCATTCAGGATGATCGCTGACGGCCTCCAGGACGTAATGGTCACAGGCGGTTCAGAGAGCACCGTCAGCCCGATCGGCATCGGCGGCTTCAACGCGCTCAAGGCGCTCTCGACTCGTAACGAGGAGCCACAGCGCGCCTCGCGGCCATTCGACAAGGACCGAGACGGATTTGTCCTCGGAGAGGGCTGCGCGATCCTCGTGCTTGAAGCGCTGGACACCGCTGTTAAGCGCGGCGCAAAAATATACGGAGAGGTTCTCGGCTACGGCACTTCGTGTGACGCCTACCACATGACCGCACCGTGCGTTGACGGCGAGGGAGCCGTGAACTGCATGCGCAATGCCCTCAACTGGGCCGGCATCAAGCCGAGCCAGGTCACCTACCTCAACGCTCACGGCACGTCCACACCGGCCAACGACGCGGCTGAGACCGCAGCTATCAAGACAGTCTTCGGCGACTACGCGAAGAACGGGCTGATGGTCAGCTCGACTAAGTCGATGACGGGCCACCTGCTCGGGGCTGCTGGCGCGATCGAGGCTGCCTTCTCAGTGCTTGCCTTCCGTGACGGAATCGTTCCGCCGACCATCAACCTCGACAATCCAGATGAGGCCTGCGACCTCGACTACGTGCCGCACAAGGCGCGCAAGGCGGACGTGAAGGTGACGATGTCGAACAGCTTCGGCTTCGGCGGCACCAACGCCTCGCTCGTGTTTGGCGCCTACAACGGATGAGCAAAAAAGACGGAGACGACCTATCACCTCGGGTCAGGGCGGAGGACATCATCCTCGGCTCGCTCGGCTTTGGGGAAGATGCGCGTATCCTCTCCGTCGAGCGCACTAGGGAAGGTTACAAGGGGATTGGAGTTTGGAGCGACGGCTCGGAGTTCTCATTCGAGAGCGATGATGAGCTTGACGAACTCCAGGCTTGGGCGCTTGACGTGCTGATTGGACAGGGGCTAGGAAAAACTGCCTAGGCGCGGGCGCCTGTGGCTATTAGGGTGGCTTGCTGTGGGCAACTTCGCCTAGACTCGTGCAGCATCGATGAGTAATGGATGAGTCTGCTTCTCTTTGACGCGGAGAGCGTCCAGTGAAAATGAGAGCCTCGGCCGAGCGCTGTGATTCCCCTAAACGCATAACCTGGAGCCGCCATGACTGACTGCAAAATCTGTAACCTCGCCAAAGCCGGGATGGGGCTTCTCTCGAAGTATGCGTCCCTGTTGGTGCAGCCGCTGTTGCTCCTGGCGTTTCGTGTGCACTGGGGCCTGGCTTTTTTTCGCGACGGAAAGGGGAAGCTCCTCAACCACGACGCAGTCGTGCAGTTTTTCGCGGAGAGTGTCCAGCTGCCGTTCCCGGAGCTTAACGCTTGGATGGTTGGTGGAGTGGAGCTGCTGGGCGGGCTGTTCCTGCTAGCTGGCCTCCTGTCTCGGCCGGTTGCCCTTGTGCTCTCAATTAACATGCTCGTGGCGTACCTCTCTGTTGAGGGAGACCGAGCTGCGCTCTTAGGGGTTTTCTCCGACGCGCAGCCGTTCATAGACGCAGACCCGTTCTTCTACCTGCTCACGTCGCTGCTCGTTCTTGCTTTCGGGCCTGGGGTTCTCTCGCTCGATTCGCTTATCTGCAGGCTGCGCCGCGGCAGCGAGAAAGCGGCGGGAGGTAGCTGCTGCGGGGCGAAGTAAGATGGACTTTTCTAAGAGCACAGTTCTTATAACTGGCGGCGCTTCGGGCATCGGGTTCGCCTATGCGAGGCGCTTCCTTGCTCTTGGTGCGAGAGTAATCGCGTGCGGCAGGCGTACTGAACAGCTCGACTGGGCTAGACGCCAGGCGCCGGGGCTAGAGGTGTTTGCGTGTGACGTGGCACTTGAAAGCGAGCGAGAGCGGCTGGCAGCCTGGGTTGTAGAGAGGTTTCCGGCGCTCAACGTGCTGGTCAACAACGCAGGGATACAGAATCGGCCACCGCCGCTGATCAAGCCTCAGGAATGGCAGGCGTACGAGCGTGAACTGGCAACGAACCTCGCTGCGCCGATGCACCTCTCGTTTCTCTTGGCGCCGCACCTTATGAAGGCACAGGCAGCCGCGATCGTTAACGTGACGTCAGGGCTCGCGTTCTCTCCGATCTCTTTCATGTCGTGCTACTGCGCGACGAAGGCAGGGCTTCACTCTTTTACTTTGAGCCTGAGGCACCAGCTT
>OMIG01000052.1 GCA_900299035.1 Pseudomonadota bacterium | reverse complement strand
CGCTTAACCAACACCTTGTCGGCAGGGGGATTCCGAATCTCGATCGGCACGAACAGGCTCACGACGCTCGCGTTGCTGGCGTCCTGGAGGGCGAACGCTAAAAGCGTCGCGGCAACCAGAGACACCAGCTTGAGGCCCAGGTTCTTCATCATGAAGCCTCCTTCCCGGTGGCCAAGACCGTGCGCTTGGTCGCGGGTGAGTGCGCGCTGAAATTTCTCTCAAGCAGCTCTTGGAGCGCCGCAGCGTCGAGGTTGCGGTAGAAACGGCCCTCGATGATGAGCGTGATGGAGCCGGATTCTTCGGAGACTACGATCACCATTGCATCGGACCGCTCGGTCAGTCCGAGGGCTGCTCGGTGCCTCGTCCCGAGGTTTGGGTCGAGGTCGGGGTTGAAGCTGAGCGGCAAGACGCAGCCCGCGGCCTTGATGCGGTGGCCTTCGATAAACACAGCGCCATCGTGCAACGGAGACTCCTTGACGAAGATGCTGTAGAGCAGCTTCCTGCTGAGCTCGGCGTTGATAACCACGCCCTCTTCCATGAACTCCTCAAGCCCGAGGTCGCGCCGAATCACGATCAGGCTTCCGAGCTTCGCCTTCGAGAGCTTACCAGCCGTCACCGCGATCTCTTCGAAGGTATTGCCCTGCTCCTGCCGCGGGGCCTGGGCGAAGAGGAATGGCTTTACCCCCACCTTGGTGAGCGTTCGCCGAATCTCGTCCTGGAAAATAACGACTATGACTAGGATAATTGAGTTGAGGAAGTTATCGATCAGCCAGGCGACCGTCACGAGCCCCAGGGGCTTGGCAAGAACGTAGGCGAGCGCTATGCACGCGAGCCCGACGAGCATCGGAGCAGCGCGCGTGCCACGCACGAAGAGCAGCGCCCGATAAATGATAAAAGACACGAGCAGGATGTCGATCAGCTGCACCAGCAGCGACACCGACACTCCGAACAGTTCATGCCTCATACGTCGCTTCCGGAATTGCCTTCCTGAAGGCCCGCTGGCCCACTACGCGGCAAACGAGACGCCGCCCCCACTGCTCTGATCACCCGGGCCAGAAGGGCCACCCTGCGGCCCCGGGGAAAGAGTTTCACCTCTCACGATGCGCTCGATATCATCAGAGTCGAGCGTCTCCTTCTCCATCACAGCCTTCGCCAGGTTGTGCAGGACCTCGAGGTTCTCTCCAACGATCTTTTTGGCCACCTCGTACTGCGAGTCGAGGATGCGCTTCACCTCTTGGTCGATCTCAAGCTGCACGGCCTCCGAGTGCTCGCGCGGCTTGCCGATCTCCCGGCCGAGGAACACGTGCTCCTCCTTGGTGTTGTAGTGCACCGGGCCGAGCGCCTGGCTCATTCCCCACTCGCACACCATACGGCGCGCAATCTCGGTCGCTCGCTGAATGTCTGAGCTGGCACCCGTGTTCATCTCCTGGAACACCGCCTCCTCCGCAACACGGCCGCCGAAGAACACGGCGAGCTGGTCCATCCAGTACGAACGAGAGTAGGTGTGCTTGTCGGTCTCGGGAAGCTGCTGCATGAGGCCTAGTGCCATGCCGCGCGGAACAATAGTCAGCTTGTGAACCGGGTCGGCATTAGAGAGTTTTTTTGCCACTAACGCGTGGCCAGACTCGTGGTACGCGGTCGTTAGCTTCTCCTTCTCAGACAGGAGCATCGATCGGCGCTCAGCTCCCATCATGACCTTATCCTTGGCGTACTCGAAGTCACTCTTCTCTACCACGCTCTTGTTCTTCCGAGCGGCGTACAGGGCTGCTTCGTTAACAAGGATCTCGAGATCCGCACCCGAGAACCCAGGGGTACCTCGCGCAATGGTCGTCAGGTCTACGTCCGGGGCCACCGGAACCTTCTTCGTGTGCACCTTGAGGATGCCCAAGCGTCCGTTTAGGTCAGGCCTTGAGACAACCACGCGACGGTCAAAGCGTCCTGGGCGCAGCAGCGCTGGGTCAAGCACGTCGGGACGGTTCGTGGCCGCGATGAGGATTACCCCCTCGTTGCTCTCGAAGCCGTCCATCTCGACCGGAAGCTGGTTTAGGGTCTGCTCGCGCTCGTCGTGACCGCCGCCCATGCCTGCACCTCGGTGCCGGCCTACAGCGTCGATCTCATCGATAAAGATGATGCACGGAGCGTTCTTCTTGCCCTGGATGAAGAGATCCCTCACCCGTGACGCGCCCACACCGACGAACATCTCAACGAAGTCCGAGCCCGAGATGCTAAAGAACGGAACCCCTGCCTCTCCGGCGATCGCTTTCGCCAGGAGCGTCTTTCCTGTGCCGGGCGACCCGATCAGGAGAACGCCCTTCGGGATCCTGCCGCCGAGGCGGGTGAACTTCTTTGGGTCCTTGAGGAAGTCGATGATCTCTTCGAGCTCCGCGCGGGCCTCGTCGATCCCTGCAACGTCTGCGAAGGTGACTTTCTGCTGACTCTCAGTCAGAAGCTTGGCACGCGACTTTCCGAAACTCATCCCCTTGCCAGCCCCCATCTGCCCCTGACGCCAGAAGAAGAACCACACTCCGATCAGGAGCACCACTGGCAGCACATTGATCAGGAACACGAGGTATGATGACTCATCAGGCGGCTCTTGCACGTTAACTCGCACGCCCTTCTCAATCAGCTTCGGAACGAGGGTGTCATCCTTCGGCACGCGCACAACAAACGCGCCACCCTTCGGTGAAGTGGCGTTGGCGGGGTCACTGTAGACGCCGTGGATCAGGTCGCCCTCAATCGTCACCTCGCGCACCTCTTGCTTGTCGACCCGCGTCAGGAACTCGCTGTACGGGAACTCAGTCGGCTGCGGAATGTTTTTCTTGGCGACGCTCCATATGCTTAAGCTGAGCGCGATGATGAGGATCCAGAACAATCCGTTTTTTGACACGTCGTAATCTCCGACTACGTTGCGGCCGCCATCGGCCTGACCGCTACCTTTGCTGTTACACTGAAGGCTTAGCGCTTCCAGCAGGCCCACTTTCCGTGGAACCGCTGACCTAGGCGCAGAAACGCCCGAGGACGCTCATGCAATGACTCATGCCCCGAAAGGGCACCGTGACCCACCTCGAACGCACTGCCGTTTGGAGCCGCACCTGAAATGGACCGCCTTCCTTCGAAATAAATTCAAAAGAAACGCCTACCTACCCTGTACTCTGTACACCAGACGAGCGGTTCCTACAACCACGCGAAATTTCACGCTGGTCGAGGCGTTGCTCCAGACAGAATGCGCAGTCCGAACCGGTCGGAAAATAGCCTCAGCCCGTCCTTGATTTGGAGGGATTCGATCTCTCCAGTCAGGAGCTTTACCAGCTCGACCGAGCTGCTCTCCCCAAGCTCATAGCCCACTAGCGGCTTGGCCAATCTCTCGGCGACTCGCCACCTTAGAGCATGAGGCAGGGTGGTTAACCGCTCCGAACAGGCTCTCAGCCAGCCAGGATCCCCCTCTGGAAGCCCCCCGAGCGCGTCTGCCTCACGCTGCGCCAAGAGATCGAGCGCGCTACAGTCGGCCGCCACCGCTTGGGCCCGCTCGGCCAGAATCCATTCGGCCGAGGGGTCGAACATGCGCTCCAGAAACGGCAGCAGTTCGTGCCGAACCCGGTTCCTGACGAGCGCGGTATCCGCGTTGCTCGGGTCCTCCACGAAGGGCACTTTGTGCTCCTCTCCGTACTCAACAACCTGAGAGCGAGAGATGTCCAGCAACGGCCTCAGGCAGCGGCGCCTTTCGTCACGGCGCTCAATCGTGGTGAGCTCCTTGTTGGCCAGAAGCTTGATCAGCAATGTTTCAGCCACGTCGCTTGCGGTGTGCGCGGTGAGAACCCAGTCAATCTTTCTCTCAACCAGCACCTCTCGAAAGATTCGGTACCGCTGCTGGCGCGCCCAGGCCTCCATGTTAGCGCCGGCGGGCTTCTCCCCGAGCTTTTCAAGCCGACACGGAACCTCGCGCTGCGCACAGAACTCAATGGCAAATTGCGCATCTGCAGCGCTAGACGGCCGAAGGCCATGGTCGATATGGCACGCCTCTACTGTTAGCTTGAGGAGCCGCCGAACCTTCACCAGAGCGTCGAGCAGCACAGTCGAATCGCGCCCGCCTGACAAAGCTACGAGCACCCTGCTCTGCGGGGGGACCTCCTGCTTCAGGGCGGTTTCAATCGAACGACGACGGCGTGCCATACAACGGTCTAATGCGCCTATTCGGCGCGGATGCTGACCTTTCGAGCGCCAGCCGACGGCGACGATTTGAGCGGCAGGTTAATGGTGACCACGCCCTTGGATGCTGTGGCCTCGACGCGGTCTTCTTCAACCGTCAGTCCGTTCAAAGGCACAACCCGCTCGAAGGGGCCGAAAAGGCTCTCAACGTACTCTTCCTGCTCAGGCGCAGCCTCAGCAGCACAGGACTTGCGCTCGCCGCGGATCGTGAGCGCCTCTCGGGTGAGCGTCAGCTCTATGTCGCGCTCATCCATCCCCGGGGTCTCGACGCTCACCAGCAAGGCGCCGCTTGTTTTGATAACGTTTACGGCCGGGGTAAAGCCTGAGAGGCGATCTCCCAGGGAGGCGAGCGGCTCAGAGATCATCTCTGGAACCATTGAGCTGGCGAGAAACTCATTGAAGAGTCGGCCAACGTTTCTCTGGATCGCCCCGCCCGACGGGTCCTGCTTGGCCAGTAGAACCCTGCGCTTCCTGCTTGACCACGGAACCATCACGCTCGACATCAGTCCTCCGAATACAAAAGGCTTGGGGGGCAGAGACTAACACACTGCTCCGCAGGGGGAACACTTAACTGGGCTTGGAGGCGCCTGATGTCGACCGCTACTAGGCCGCGGCTGACTTCCCGATATTGTCGATGCTGAATGCCCCTGGTCCGCTGTACAGAAGCGAGCAGGCCGCCGCCAACAGGATGATATCCTTGTTGAAGATGTCGTGCGCTCCGGGAAACACGCCGAAAGCGTAGACGAAGGAGAATATCATCAGAGCGGCTAAGACCCCGCTCAGGGTGGTCCACATCCCTATTATCAGTAGGCCCCCGACCGCCACCTCTACGTAAGGCAGCAGTATTCCGTACACCGCCGCGATGTTGCCCGGCAGCACCCCAAACGAACGCACCTGATCAACAAATGCAGCCAGGAGGTTAAGCTTTCCCATGCCCGCAAGGATAAAGTAGGACCCCAGGGTTAGCCGGATGATCATCGGCCCGAAGTGGGCGGCTCCTAATGGTTGGTTCATCTTCATAACTGAGAGCTCCTGCCAGATGCCCGGGCCACAGATATCGCCTTTTTAGCGACTGTCAGACCGAGTACAATTTTCCTAGGGCGCACGAAGCGTAGCTCTTCATCGCGCCCGGCATAACGGCTTTCGAAAATCACTGTATGCCGACTCGATGTCGGCTACAACTGCCTAATTGTATGGGTAATGCCCAGCCAGGCCTTCCTGGCCTGCGGGCCGCGGACGGAGAGATCGATGGAGACATTTGAGCCTACACACAGCTTCGGAGAGGTGTTCGAGCGGATCCGCCAGGAGCTTCACCGCGAGATCGTCGGCCAAGAGAAGCTTATAGATCGGCTGCTCGTGGCCCTTCTGGCTGACGGTCATGTGCTGCTTGAGGGCGTGCCAGGCCTGGCAAAGACAAAGACGCTGACGGCCCTCACGCAGGTGCTCGACGCTCAGATGAGCCGCATTCAGTTTACTCCTGATATCTTGCCGAGCGACGTTGTTGGTACCGAGGTGTACAGGCCACAGAGCGGCGATTTCGTGACGCGCAAGGGTCCGGTCTTTACCAACCTGCTGCTCGCTGACGAGATTAACCGCGCGCCCGCTAAAGTTCAGTCTGCACTTCTGCAGGCGATGCAGGAGCGCGAAGTAACAATTGGAGAGCAGACCTTCAAGCTGCCCGAGCCGTTCATGGTACTTGCGACCCAGAACCCGCTCGAACAGGAGGGAACGTACGCCCTACCTGAGGCTCAGGTGGACAGATTCTTGATGAAGGTCAAAGTCGGCTATCCGACCTTTGACGAAGAGGTAGCTATCGTCGACTTGGCCGCTGCCGGCCGCGGCAACGCTCCGAAGCTGTCCAAGATCCTACCCCTTTCACAGCTGGCTGAGCTGCGGCAAGCCTGTGCCTCGGTGTACATCGACCCTAAGATCGACCGCTACATCGTGTCGCTCGTGCACGCCACCCGCAGCGCGGATGCCTACGGGATTACCGGATTAATCGAGTGGGGCGCTTCACCTAGGGCCAGCATAGCCCTGAAGGTTTGCGCCCGCGCGCTGGCTTTCATCAAGGGGAAGAATTTTGTGACCCCTGACGACGTCAAGGAGATTGCGCCTGACGTGCTCCGTCACCGCATTCTGCTGACATTCGAGGCCGAAGCGAGGGGCATCGACAGCGATGAGGTGATCCGTTCGCTGCTCAACGGCGTCACTATTCCGTAGCTACTGCTTGAAGAGGCTCAATGGCTGCCCTGCCGGCTCTGCTCCCTGCTCCCACTCCAACTGAGCTGCGCCGCATCACGCTGCGCTCGCGGCGGCTAGTGACCGGAGACCTGCTCGGTCAGTACCGCTCGGCGTTCCGCGGCACCGGCCTCGTCTACACCGACATCCGTGCCTACCAGCCCGGAGACGACGTCAAACACATCCACTGGAAGGCCACCGCGCGAACCGGCACGGTGTTCGTCAAGTCGTACGAAGAGGACAGGCAGCTCCGTGTGCTGCTTGCGGTAGACACCAGCGCCTCGATGCGAGCGCCGCAGTCCACTGAGGCCTTCGCCAAGGCCCTTGAGTTCGCGTCACTGGTTGGGGCACTCACTCAGCGTGGCAACGATCAGTTCGGGCTTATTCGTTTCGGCGAGTCGGTCGAGGGCTACCTCCCGCCAAAGTCGGGGCGTAAGCGCAGCGCCATGGTTCTCTCGCAGCTGCTCGCTCCGCGCCCCGCGAGCCTGGCGACTGACCTCGCAGGTGGGCTGCGCCACATCTCTACAGTGCTTCGGAAGCCCAGCATCATCTTCGTCCTCTCCGACTTTCTCTGTGCCCCTTTCAAGGCGGAGCTCAAGACCCTGGCCTCTAGGCACGACGTGGTTCTGGTTCAGATTCAGACTCCACTTGAGCTCTTTGATCGCCTGGGGCTGGTCCTGTTCGCGGATGCCGAGAGCGGCCGCCGAGTGCTCGTAGACACCTCCAGCTCAAGTGTGCGCCGACGTTGGCGGCAGCTTGCTGACCAGAAACGGGCCGAGGTCGCCGAGCTTGCGAGGCAATCTGGCGCAGAGCAGATAGTCGTTACCGACAGCGCCTCCCGGCCCCTGGTGCGCCTGATGAAGGAGAGAGCCTCTCGAGGGATTCGTTGACATGACTTCGCTGCACCTTCCTTACACGAATCAGCTTGCCTCTCTCCCTAACGCCCTGCGCTTGGAGGGCACAGCGCCGTGACAGAGCCAATACCCACGCCATTCGACATCACCTCTATACCCTACATCGCTTGGGAGCCCAGCGCCCGCGACTGGCTGCTGGGCGTTTCGATCTTCGCTGCGGCGCTCATTGGTATCGGCCTGGCTGCACTGCTGCTTCGCCTACGCTCGACTGACCGGGCCCTAACGAGGCTGCTCAAGCAGCTGTCCGAAAGCAGCGTGAGCGCTCCGGGGCTAGAGTGCGAGCGTTTCTCGCGCCTGTGCCGAAGGATCCTTTCTTTTCTGGTAGGACTAGACCTGTCCGGTTGCACCGCCCAGGAGCTTCGGGGCATGGCCCAGGCGACTCAAGATGAGCGCGAGGCAGAGATGCTCAGCATCGTAGCGGCGATTGAGGACTGGGCGTACGCGCCGGTTGGAGCTGCCGACTCAGCCGCGATAGCCAGCCTAGCCGCGCGCGCCAGGGAGTCGCTACAGGAGCTTGCAAAAGAGCGGAGGGCGCGATGACGTTTGCCTATCCCTGGCTGCTCGGTTGCCCACTGCTGTTTCTGGCCATTCGCTTCGCGCTCCGCCCCCGTCGGGCGGCAGCAGAGTTCCCCTCAGCTACCTTCCTCTCCTCGCTTCCGACGAGCATTCGCGCAAAGCTGTGTGAGCCGGTACTGTTCGTGCTAGCCCTCCTCTGCGTCTGCGCCTTGTCGATTGCCGCAGCCCGGCCGCAGCGCGTGACCGTCATCGAGGCACCGCAGAAGGCCCGCAACATTATGCTCGTGGTCGACGCCTCCAACAGCATGTCAGCGGAAGACTTCCCGACCTCGTTCGGTTACGCCTCGCGCATGGAGGGGGTTAAGCGCGCTGTCTCGGAGTACGTCCGCTCTCGCAAGGGCGATCGGCTCGGCATCGTAGTTTTCGGCGAGACCGGCTACCTACAGTGCCCGCTCACAACCGACACAGGAATGGTAGAGGGCATGGTGCAGTCGCTCTACCCGCGCATGGCCGGAGATGGAACCGCGATCGGAGATGGCCTAGGCCTTGCGCTCAAGCGCCTGCGCAACGTCGAAGGAGACTCCAAGGCTGTTATCCTCATGACGGATGGAGTGAACACTGCTGGCCGAGTCGGGCCGCTCAAGGCCGCAAAGATCGCCAAGGACCTTGGCATTCAGGTCAACACAATAGGCATCGGAACACGAGCGACTCCGATGGGCGGCGTCGGCATGGGCGGACTGCTGCCGGTGCCTAGCCACATGATGGCGGACTTCGACGAAGGCACGCTGAAAGAGATCGCGAGCATGACCGGGGGGGCGTACTTCAACGCCAGTAGCCTCGAGGGCTTTCAGGAGATCTACCGCAAAATCGAGAAGCTCCAGGAGACTGAGCAGGACCAGCCGGCGCAACGGCTTGTCGACGAGCTGTATCCGACCTTTGTGCTGACAGCTCTAGTGCTCGTTATGCTCGGAGTGCTGCTCAAGGCGACGTACTTTATGAGGGTGCCGTAAGATGCTTCTGTTCGGGCACAAGGTAGGAGCGGTTTGGCCTTGGGCTTCGCTGGGCCTACTGGTCCTGCCGCTCTTCGCCCTGCTGATCTGGTGGCGTCTCGGGGTGCGTGACTCGCGCCGCGCCGCTCTGGGCGTGAGAGCCCCTTCTCGCAAGGCAACGTCTCTGGCGCTTGCCATCTTGCCGCTCCTGCTTCTGTGCGTGGCAGCTATGCGGCCCTACGTCGGCAGTGAGACCATCGACGTGCCATCGGCGAGCGCAGACTACATGTTCTTAGTTGACGTGAGCAGGAGCATGCTCGCAAAAGACGTCTCCCCGTCGCGTATGGAGATCGCTCGGCGCAAGATGATCGACCTGATTCGAGCATTCACGAAAGCAGGGGTCGCACGCAGGTTCGGTGTCACGGTTTTCGCGGGTGGCGTCTACACTATCTGTCCGCTCACTGACGACACATCTGCCGTGCTACAGTTTATCGAGAACGTCAGCCCTGAGCTCGTCACCAGCCTTGGCTCTAACATGGAGCAGGGCGTCACCACCTCTCTGGAGCGGCTCAAAGAGGCGAACTCCCAAAACGGCCGACTGCTTCTCATATCAGACGGGGAGGACAACCGCCTTAGCCTCGATCGAATCGTGGCCGAGCTGCGTAATTCAAAGGTGCCCGTGGACGTTCTAGGGGTTGGAACTCCTCTCGGCTCTCCAATCGAGCTCGCAAATGGCAGGTACGTGCGAGACAAGTCAGGCAGCATCGTGCACTCAAAGCTCAACGAGGAGTCTCTCAAGCTGA
Source organism: Pseudomonadota bacterium (assembly GCA_900299035.1). Taxonomy (GTDB): domain Bacteria; phylum Bdellovibrionota_C; class UBA2361; order UBA2361; family OMII01; genus OMII01. The sequence continues at coordinate 10,261 of OMIG01000052.1, read as the reverse complement.
TTGCGAAAGCGGGCCACGGAATCTACGTGCGCGCAACCCTCACGGACCAAGATGTCGACCAGCTTGTTGCGGCAGCTACTCCGCTGCTCGGCGAGTCCTCGGAGAAGGGCCAACATCAAATCACTTCGTACCGCGAGGTCGGCTCTTGGATGGCACTGGGCGCCCTGCTTCTCGTGTTAACAGCCGCAGCCCTGCACCGACAGGGGGTCGCCCTCACAGCGCTGCTGGTAGTGGTAGCGTCTTTTGCGAGCTCGTCTCACGCTCAGCCCACCGCGGCCCCGAGCGCCGAGCCTCAAGCATCAGCTCGCGACGCCTTCGAGCTCTACTCTCAGGGTGAGTTTTCGCAAGCAGTTGCGGCATTTCGCCAAGCTTTAGCGGCGGATCCCGGAAACCGCGCAATCGAGCAGGGGCTAGCCAGCGCCCTGTTCAAGACAGGCCAGTACCCCGAATCGCAGCAGACATTCAGGAAGCTTGCTGACAGCGCCTCAGATGGCCGCGAGTACTTCGAGAACACCTACAACGAAGGAAACGTCTTGCTCGCGATGGGCAAGTTTCCTGAGGCGATTGAGGCCTACTCAAAGGCGCTCGACGTTAAGCCGGGCGATGAGCGCGCGAGCCACAACCGCGACGTCGCGCGCCGGCTGCTCGAAGAGGCGAAGCGCGCCACAGCAACTCCAACCAGCACACCCACAGTGACTCCACCGAGTAACCCCTCGGCAGCCCCGTCACCTTCAGCAGCACCGTCACCTTCAGCAGCCCCCTCGCCATCGGCAGAGCCCTCACCGTCTTCGGCTCCCTCCCCTGCGGCTAGCCCCTCTTCAGCTCCGTCTGCCGCGCCCTCGCCCTCTGGGGCGCCTACTGCCGGAGGCTCTCCCTCTCCAAGCTCCTCGGGCGTTCCGACAGCGGGTGCTACCCCGAGTGGCTCCGCTACAGGCTCCGCTTCGAGCGGTTCTCCTCAGCCCTCCGGCACTCCGCAGCCGACGGCGAGCCGCTCGGCGACCTCTCAGCCCGAAGCCGGAGCGAGCGCCGCCCCCACCTCTGCAGAGCCGCGCCGCGAGGCCGAAGAACACGGGAGCCCGACGCCCTTCTCCGGCAGTGCCGGCGCGGATCCAGCCGCTGCAGACCTCGACCCTTCTCTTAAAGAGGCTGAAACGTGGCTCAAGTCACTTCCAGATGCTCCGCTCCTCTTGCGCCGGGACAAAGCCCGCAGGGAGAATCCTGATCAGACGTGGTGAGATGCGCATGACTTACTTCAACCGATTCTTTCTGGCTTTTTTTGCAGCATCGGTCCTGCTCCCGCTGCTAGCCCCTTCGCGAGCTTTCGCAGAGGTGTCGGTGCGCGCAGAGGTCTCGCCGCCTTCAGGCAGCAGCGACGAACTGTTTACATTCTCGGTGGTTGTGGAGGGGGCTAGGGCAGCAGCAGCTCCGCGCCTCTCAGACACCAAAGATTTCGACGTGCGCTACGTCGGGCCGAACCAGTTCGTCTCGATAATCAACGGGGCCGTCTCCGCCCGCACCTCCCACATCTTCCAGATGACGCCGCGCCGTGAGGGAGATCTTCTCACGCCATCAGCGGAGCTATCGGTAGGGGGGCAGAGCTTTCGGACTGCTCCGCTCAAGGTGCACGTCTCCAAGGAAGATGCGGGGCAAGACGGACAAGGAAAGCCCGGAGCGGAGGAGATTATCTTTCGGCAGAGCATCTCGCCTACGACGGCGATCTACGAGGGTGAGCAGTTAGCGAACATCATCGACCTCTACTTCGCGGTCGGCATTGCAGAGATAGCCCCGTTCGACCTCACTGCAGATGGCTTCTGGCAGGAATCGCTGTCTGACGGCGACCGCGCCCAGCGCATCGTCAACGGCCGCCAGTACGAGACGCTGCAGATCGTAAAGGCGCTCTACCCGCTAGCGAGCGGCAAGCTGGTCATTCCGTCTCGCCTCTTCCGCGCGAAGGCTGCTCGGCCAGTTCGGCAGAGGGCCAACGACCCGTTCAACGCTTTCGATCCCTTCGCCAACGACCTTTTCGACTCGTTCTTGCAGCGGGTTGAGTACCAAAACGTCTCGCGACGGTCGAACCAGGTCATAGTCGATGTTAAACCGCTTCCCCCTGCCCCGGCGGACATTCAGCCACTGCTCGGGCCAGCCACGATCGTCGGCCCAACCAGCCTGGCAGTCGACTCAGACGTGTCGATTGCCCGAGTCGGTGACAGCAAGACCGTAACGTACGTTGTGACTTCCGAGGGCAATATTAATCCCCTTACTGAGCTCTCGATATCGGCGCCCGAAGGCCTGAAAGTGTACCCGGAGCGGCCCGAGACGAAGCGCGAGCGGCGTGGGGACAAGCTCATCTTGAAGCGCTACTTCCCGTTCTCTGTCGTTCCCCTAAAGCCTGGACTGGTCAAGATTACGCCAGCACGCCTGGCTTACTTTAGTCCTGAGTCAGGCTCCTACCAGGTCGCGTCGTCTAAGGAGGTGGCGTTCGCTGTTCAGGGTCAGGCCCTCGTGGGAGACAACGGCGAGCCGGCTTCAGCCGCTGGAAGCCAGCGCACAGCCCTGCCTACCCTGCCGCCGCTACCATTTGCGCCCGACCTTGCCTACGAAGAGCCAAACGCGCTCGAACGCGCCCTTGAGGTAGTAAGCCTCAAGACTGCCCTACTTGTCGCTTCCGCGCTGCTCGGCCTTTGGCTGCTCATTTCGCTCGCCTCACGACTACGTCCGGCTCCAGACTCGGAAGGATTATCAGCAGGGGACCTGGCTAAGGTCTCCTCTCTGCCGGCGCTGGAGCAATTCTTGAGGGCTCTAGCGGCGGCACGCTTGCCAGCACTGCGGAGCGACGCGCCGCTCGACGAGCTGAGGGCGCGAGTCGCGCTGCACGTGAAGGACCAGGACCTGGCCCTCGCCGTGCGCTCCCTGTTTGATGAGCTTGAGGTGCTGCGCTACGGCGCCCCCTCCGGCAAGGCTGCCGACGAGGCGCTTGGGCGCCTCAAGCTTCAGGCCCAGGGCGTGCTTAGCCGTTGGCGCTAGCCGCGCTTCGGGTTCTAAGCGCTACAGAAACACCACGTGAGCTTTTGACCGCAAGGCCAGTCGGGGCTACGATGCGGGTGCTATGGCGATCGACGCACCGTCAGTCAACGAAACCTACCGACAGATGCAGGCCAAGCTCTCGAAGCTTGTGCCTGACGTCGAGCTCCGCATTAAGGCGGAGCTTGTCTACGAGATTAACCGCCGCAAGAAAGAGCGCGGGGCGATCATCCTCGGACACAACTACATGGAGCCGGCCCTGTACCATACCGTGCCGGATGTGGTTGGAGACTCTCTAGAGCTCTCTCGGCGCGCAGCCGCAACCGACTGCGATCCGATCATCTTCTGCGGCGTCCGCTTCATGGCCGAGACCGCCAAGATCCTCAACCCGACCAAGACGGTCCTCTTGCCGGCCAAGGTCGCTGGCTGCTCACTCGCCGCGAGCTTGACGGCGCAGGACGTGCGTGGGCTCAAGGCGAAGTTCCCCGGCGTTCCGGTAGTCAGCTACATCAACACCTACGCCGATGTTAAGGCTGAGTCTGACATCATCTGCACGTCTGGAAATGCCGTGCGGGTCGTCCAGTCCCTCAAGAGCGACACCATCATCTTCCTGCCCGACAAGTACCTGGCCTCGAACGTCGCAAAGGAGACCGGCAAGAAGATCATATTCCCGCAGCGCGGCGAGTCGCCGCAGCCTGGCGACTCCACGATGGTCGGCTGGAACGGAGTGTGCGAGGTTCACGAGCAGTTCACCGTCGAGGATATCTCAAACATCAGAAAGCAGTTTCCGGAAGTGGTAGTGGTTACGCACCCTGAGTGCAGCCCAGAGGTGGTTGCGGCCTCAGACTTCTCGGCTAGCACCTCACGCATGGTGAGCTTCGTTAAGGAATCGAAGGCCCCGCACTTCCTCATCCTCACTGAGTGCAGCATGGCGGACAACATCATCGCCGAGAACCCGGACAAAGACGTGCTGCGGCTGTGCAGCGTGCGCTGCCCCCACATGAACGAGATTACGCTAGAGGACACCCTCAACGCACTCGTTAACAACGAGCAGGTTATCGACGTTCCCGAGGAGATCCGAAGTAGGGCTAAGCGCTCGCTCGACGCGATGCTGGCGGTGCCGTAAGAAAAGACACGCCGTCTGGCGAAGGCTGAGAGTCATCCGTGACGCAGCCTAGCGCCTCCCTGCACGAATGCTACTTCGCGTTGCGTGCGAGCTCGGCCATGAGCTCTACCGCATCCTTAAATGCTGACATCCGTTTGTAGCCGCGCTCCGGGATGAAGCCGGCCAGCGCGAGCATGCGAAGGTCCGAGCGCATTCGCGTCTCGTAGCTCTCGCCGTCCAGCTCTCGCATGGCACGCCGGAGGCATGCATCGAGGCCTAACATCCGTGCATCAGGATGGTCCGGTGCGCAGCGGAAGTGACTGCCTTCGGAATCTACGTCGATGTGCGGGGATTTATGTTGCCAAGGATTCATACTACGTCCCTGTCCTTTTCGGTTCGAAGCCCCGAACGGAAGCCTCGGAGGGGATCCTTTCCTCTCAGGGGTGAAGTACGGCCGAAAAACCGCCTCGCTCAACGATCTGAGCCAAAAAAACCTCGGACAGATCCACAAGCGCCTAAGCTGCTGAATTAGCCCATCATTTACGGCCGTTTGGTTTCCTGCCCTGTCCGCCTTCGTCGAACCTGGTCCTCCTAGGCCACATCCAACGACCCTTCAGTAGTGGCTCGTAAGGGGGTAAGATATTGGGGTTGCACTTTTTTCGGTAACCAGGCGTCCCATGCGCGTAGTGTGCCTCCACATCCCTCGGCGAACCGTCAGCGACAGCGGCGAGTTCATTAACACGACGTGGGACATTAACACCCAGACCCTCTTCAAGACGCACCTCGAGGAGCTGGCTGAGTGCCTGTGGGAGCCCTTCTCTCTAGAGCTCTACGCGCACAACAACATGGTCTACCTGACCATCGCCGGCGCGAGCCACGTCGTTGACTTCCTCATGACCGGCCTCTACTCGTGGATGTCGGACTGCGAAATTCATGACGTCGAAGACTACACGCTCAACACAACGCCGAAGACGCTCGTCGCTGGCGCAGACTTTCGCCTCTGGCGCCCGGACATCTACCAGCTCAACACCTTTGTGAATTTGCGGCCGGATTCGCTCATCCCCGTCGTCACCGCGCTCTCGCAGATTCCTGAGCCTGATCGCATGCTCATCCAGGTTATCGTCCGCCCGCTGCGCTTTAACCTCATGCACCACCTGGCGCTGCTCAACATCCGGCACACGGACCGGCTCAAGCGAATTTTTTTCACCCGCGACTGGTTCCGGCGCGACATGGGCAAGGATACGCTCAAGCGAGCCGCCGAGAAGTGTGGTCGCAGGCTATTCCTCGTGAACTACCGCATCACCTCCCTGCACGAGCCCTCAGCTATCGCTCCGGAGCCGCATCAGGCAGTCATGCGTCGACTCATAAAAAACGTCGAGCACGTGGCCGCAGCCGCAAAAAACTACAGCTCGGTTGAAGACAACAAGCTCGTGCTCAGGCCGATTCAGACGGGCCGGAGCTGGCTGCGCAAGGTGCAGACTCGCGTCTTCAGCCATCCGTTCCGCGTCACATCAGACGAGCTCACTACGTTCTGGCACCCGCCGCTTCTCACCACGCTGCCAAACACCGCGCAGGTGCTATCCAAGCGGCCGTCGCCTCCTATGGGGCTCCCGACGAACGTCGACGACCCAGAGGTTTGCCTCTTCGCGCACGCCAACTTCCGCGACCGCGAGGACCTTTTCGGCATAAAGCGCTTCGACCGTCGCCGGCACCTGTACGTTGTGGGCAAATCCGGCAGCGGCAAATCCTGCCTGCTGCAGCTGCTGGTTAAAAACGACATCGAGAAGGGTTTCGGCTGCGCAGTTCTCGACCCCCACGGAGACCTAGTAGACGACATCCTCCGGCTCGTCCCGAAGCACCGCATCAACGACGTCGTTCTCTTTGACCCTTCCGACTCTCGGTACGCGCCAAGCTTCAACCCGATGGATCCGATCCGGCCAGAGCTGAAGCTGCGGGTGGCTCTGAGCTTCCTCGACGCATTCAGGAGGGCCTTCGGTGCTGATTGGTCAGAGCGCATGGACCACGTCATGCGCTACGCTATGCTTGGGCTCCTGAGCGCCCCTGGCTCCAACATCCTCTCCCTGCGCCGCATGCTCTCGGACGACGCCTTCCGGGCGGAGATCGTGCGAAAGGCTACTGACGAGTCCGTAAAGCGTTTCTGGCTTCGCGAGTTCGCGGCGCGTCGCGCAGACTTCGAAGAGGGCCCCATCTCTCGCCTGCTCAACCGCATCGACGAGCTCTTGGCGGCCGAGACGATGCGCAACGTTCTCGGGCAGTCGTCGAACCTCTTCAACTTCCGTGACTTCATGGACAATCGCAAGATTGTGCTCTTAAAAATCTCGAAGGGTGTGCTGGGCGCTGAAAACGCAAACCTCCTGGGCTCGATGCTCATCTGGAAGATCTACGAGGCAGCTATGTCACGGGCCGACATCCCTGCCGAGCAGCGCGAGGACTTCTTCTTCTACGTCGACGAGTTTCAGAACTTCGCCACGGAATCATTCAGCGAGATCCTGAGCGAGTCGCGCAAGTATAAGCTCTGCCTCACGTTCGTCAACCAGTTCCTAGGGCAGCTTCCAGCCTCGGTCCGCGGCACTGTGTTCGGAAACATCTCAAATCTTCTCTCGTTCCGCGTTGGAGCCGACGATGCAGGGCAAGTCGCTTCTGAGTTGACGCCGCACTTCGGCCCAGACGACTTGATCAACCTTCCGCTGCGAGAGTTTTACGTCAAGATGAGCATAGACGGCGAGGTTCAGGACGCCTTCTCCGGTCGCACAGCGGATCTCGTGTACCCTCCAGAGTCAGAGAACTACTCCGAGGATTGCATTAAGCAGTCGCGCAAGAAGTACTGCATTCCGATCGAGCAGGCCAGAAAGCAGGCCTCGGGCAAGAGCGCCCCCTCAACAGCGCGAGCTGGATAATTAGCTTCTGCCGCGGCCCCTTACGGATTAGCCAATTCTGCTATCTCGCCGCTAGCCCGCGTCCGCTGAACTCGCGATTTCCACTCCACTAAAGGCCGCGCCCGCGCTAACCTTGCGCATCGGTCACCCTCACGGAGCAGCCATGAACAGCTACCTCATCATCGGAATTGGCGGGGCATTCGGCGCCTGCTTGCGGCACGCGCTGTCATCGACAACACTTCAGCTAACCCAGGGCTGGCTGTTCCCCCTGGGCACCTTCCTGGTAAACCTCACAGGCTGCCTGTTGGCCGGTGTCTTCCTGGGTCTAGCCGCTCGCGCGGGCGGGCTCCCTGAGCCGCTGCGCCTGTTCGTCCTCACTGGAATCCTTGGTGGCTTTACGACCTTCTCCGCCTTCGGCATAGAAACGGTAGAGCTGCTGCGGCGTGGATTCCTCGGCACCGCCCTGCTGTACAGCGGATCAACGCTGTGCGCCGGACTCCTCGCGCTATTCCTTGCAGCTGAGTTCGCTGGCCGAGGCTCTGCCGGTTAAGGCCCTGCCAGTTGAGCCCTGCCTGTTAAGGCTCTGCCAGTTAAGGCTCTGCCCAGCTTACGCCTCGAAGAACACAAATACAGCGCCACGCGTGGGCGACACCTCTACGTCCCCGCCCAAGGACACGTTGCTCACGCCGTGAGACCCCATGCGCAACAGGCCATCTGTGAGCGGCCAGCGAACTCCGCTGATCGAGCCCCTAACCTCTTCTCCAGCCGGAATAGTCGATACCACCTTTCCCTCTGGCAGCTTGGCGCGGAAGTCCCTATTGGGCGATGCGACGCGGCACTCCATTCCGCGGTGAAAGGCCCGCAGCAGCGCCGACTCATGGTGACGGTGAATCACCGATAGGTTAGCCGAGTGCTGGTCTGGGAGGCCTCCTAATACACAGCACATCATAATCTCTTGGGCTCCGCGCTGGAGCGCCAGCCGAATCGCCTTTTCGAGATCGTTCTCGTTCTGGTCCTCAAGCAGCGTGTGTTCAGCGCCGGGAAAGCGCATTCTTGAGGCTGATGTGTCGAGAGAGTCAAAATCTCCGCACACGATCTCTGGAGATATCCCAGACGGAAGCTTTAGGGCTGCTCCGTCCAGCGCCACCACGTGCACTCCGGGCAACGCGAGCCGAAGAACCGTGTCGTGCTCAAAGTCTGGACTGTCACCCACGATCAGGAAGCGCATGTGCGGAGGCTACTATGGACGCCAACGCCTGTCACCGGCTCGCCGAATCCTCGCCAGCACAAGGGCTGCCGCCTCAAACAGGCTCGCGGGAATCTGGTTGTCCAGGGGCAGATCGCACAGGGCCTCACACAGCTCAGGCTCTTCCACAACCGGAATGCCGAGGCGGCGCGCTATCTCCACCATGCGAGCCGCGACCTGCTCACTGCCGGCGGCTGATAGCTCAGGCGGCTCCGCCTCGCCGCGCGGAAACGAAAGGGCTGCTGCCTCCAGGAACCTCTCTCTCCTCATTCTGCTTGCCTCCGTACCTCGACGCTCGCGCCGGCCCGGAGAGTGTCCGCTACCGGCGCTCGTGCGGCTTCTCTACCGCTGAAGATTCGCTCGCGCCGCCCTCGTCGGACTGGTCATGCCCAGCCCGCTCCGGACGAACACGCAGCCGGTCTAGCGCAGACTGCGCCGCCCACACCCCCACCGGCTTGTCTATTAGCTCGATCCGAGTCGAACGGGGCAGCCGGCCTGTCCAGTCACGGGTGACCGCTGCGAGCCCCACAATACAGAGTTCGGAGCTCTCTCCTAAAAGTTTCGCGCATGCCCCAGAAGCCGAATCGGCCATGGTGTCGAGGTCGACGGCCACGAAGCGCCACACATCGGGCTCGCGCTGCAGCACCTCCTGCGCCTGGCGCAAGTCGTACACGAAGCGAGCCTTGCACCCTAGCGACTCAAAGAGCGAGGTCAGGTAGGTCTGAACCCCGGGCTCAACGCCCAAGAGCAAAACACCTTCATCCCTGACTCGCTTAGCGCCCGTGGATGCATCAGCGGCAGAGCCCGAGTGCACGCTCAAGACAGGCAGGTACACGCTGAAGACCGTGCCTCTCCCGACGCTACTGTCGACAGTGATGATTCCGCCATGCTGCCTAACGAGCGCGTAAGCAGCAGAAAGCCCCAGCCCAGAGCCAGTCAGGCCAACGCCTGTGCCGGGATCTACGTTCTTGGTTGTGTAGAAGGGCTCAAAGCAGCGGCTTCTCTGCTCCGATGACATTCCAACCCCGTTGTCTTTTACGTCGAGCCGGACGTACACTCCGGGAGGGAGCTCAGGATGCACCTCGCCTGTACGCAGGCGCACCTTTGTGGTCGTTAACGTAACAGCTCCAGCCCTCTCATCCGGAATTGCATCCTTGGCGTTTGCCAAGAGAGCAGTGACCACCTGCTGCAGCTGCGAGCTGTCACCGACCACGTCAGGAGTGTCTTGGCCGAGGTCGATCTCGAGCTTCAAGCGCCGCCCGAGCAGCGACTCGTACAGCTGCGTTGAGCCGCTTAGCATCTCATTCACCGAGATGTGCTGGCGAATCCCCGGCGACTGGGCTGAGAAGTTTAGCAGCTGCGAGACCAGTGTCGCCCCTCGCTTCGCCGCCTCGCTAATCAAGTTAGCGCTCTCAGCCATTTGGGAGCCGCTCGGCGCCTGGAGCTGCACGAGAGACACCTGCCCAAGGATGGCCTGGAGAAGATTGTTGAAATTGTGCGCCACACCGGCTGCAAGAAGGCCTGCGGTGCGCATCTTTAGGGCGTCTGACATCTTCTGCTCGAAGCGCCGGGCCATAAACACAGTTGCCATCTCGCTCGCAACGGTCACTAAGAGCTGTAGCCGACCCTCAGCCTCAAACGTTCCGGCCGACCGCGGCTCAAGCGCCATAACGCCAACAGTCTGCCCGAGGGAGACGAGCGGAATGACGACGAGCACCTGCACAGAGAGCCGTTCGAGGATGCCGTTGAGCCCTGAGCACTCTAGGTTCCGGCTCGGCTTCACAATCACCGGACGCTGGGTTCGGACCGCTTCGTCGATGGCATCGTGACGGAGGCTCGTCTCGACCTGAACCTGCTGCAGCTTCTTGCTTACCCCCGGCCCAAACCCTGCCTGCCCGACGATGTGGGTGCCTTGGTCATTCAGGATGCCGAGCCAGCCTCGGCGCAGCCCAAAGTCGCTCTCGAGTATGGGGAACACGTTCTGCGCTATCT
>OMIG01000051.1 GCA_900299035.1 Pseudomonadota bacterium | reverse complement strand
TACCCAGTTGGAGCCAGGCCTAGGGAGCAGTCGCACAGGCTCCGTAGCCCGTGTAACGGGCTGAGAGAGGGCAAGCGCTGCTGATGAGTGAGGAGCCATCGACTTTCCTCGGAAAATGGCCAACGGGCGGGCCAGGCGGCCCAGACTATAATCTATTTTGCGGGTAAGTTAGACCGCCGCGAGGCTCGCAGGACGGAGCTGCGCCCCCTGGCGAGGGAGCCCTAAGCTACAAGTCGCTACGGTGTTGGGCACTTACCTCGGGAATTCTGATGGCTAACCTGAAAGCAAATCTGGTTTTACTTCTGCTAACAACGTTCGAAAAGCCCCCCTCAAGCATCCGATCTCTACGGCCGATCCTTTAAATCCAGGGAACATGGGACTTCGACTCAAAACAGCGAGCACCATCTCGGCAATCTTCCTCGCCGTCATCGGGGCGACCTACCTGCTATTCTCAATGTCGCTCCTTTCAGAGTTCAGGACCCTGGAGCAGGCTCGAACCCTCAAAAACCTCGAGCGCGTGTCGCAGGCGATTGATGCGGTCAAAGCAGACCTCGGCAACCGGGCGCTCGATTGGGGCCACTGGGACGAGAGCCTCTCGTTCGTGCAAGGCAGCAACCCTCAGTACGTGGAATCAAACCTCAACTACGAGGCGCTCGTTCCGTTTGAGCTGAAGCACGTCATCTTCCTCAATCGAGCAGGAAGCATAGTGTACGGAGCGCCAGTCTCGGCTGGAGGCGATGTCACACAGCTACATCCATCTATCCTCGCTGCTTTGCTTGGCAACGAAAAGATCTCTGCCTTCTTGGCGCAGCCGAGCGAAGCTGCCCTCACCGGCCTGCTCGTGCTTGATGGCCAGCCCACCTTCGTTGCAGTGTCGAGCATCACCGACAGCAAGATGCAGCGCGCTCCCGAAGGCTTCGTGATATTCACCCGTGAGCTTTCCGAGCAGCTCCAAAAACGAATAGCCTCACAGACCCTCTTGCCGCTCTCATTCCGGGCGCGCCATGCCGAGGATCCTTTTCCCTACGGTGATGCCTCGGCAGGCTCACAGGCGGTGTCGGAGCAGCCAGATACGATCACCGGCCTCGGTGCTATTCGGGACCTCGCGGGGAATCACATCGTGACAGCCCAGTTTTCGCAGCCCAGGGATATCCTGGCGCAGGGAGTCGCAACCAGGAATTCGCTGGTCGCGGTCATGGCGCTCTTCCTCGTGCTCGCCAACGTCGTAGTGCTGCTGTTCGTCGACCGTACGGTGCTTAAGCCCCTGGCCCGCTTCGCCCGCCGCCTCTCGACTATCTCAAAAACCAACGACCTGACGCTCAAGCTGCCGGTGGACCGCTCAGACGAGATCGGAAAGCTCTCAAGCGCATTCAACGGGCTCATCGACTCACTGCGCCACTCCTACAGGCGAATCCACGAAGCGCGGGTCGCTGCCCAGGAAGCGAACGAAGCCAAGTCAAAATTTATCGCCACGGTTTCGCATGAGCTGCGCACCCCGATTCACAGCATCACCGGCATGCTGCGCATGCTTCGCCAGCGCGAATCAGACGGCTCAAAACGGGGCTACATCGACATGGCGAACGACGCCGCTCTAGGGCTGCTCAGCACCATCAACGAAATTCTCGATTTCTCCAAGGCCGAGTCAGGCAATCTAAGGCTGGAGTCAAAGGAGTTCTCCGTGCGCGAGGTGGCAGAAAGGGCGGCTCGCTCAGTCACTCCGCGCCGAGAGGGTGGGATCGCGGCAGTGGACCTCATCGTCGACATCCACCGAGACGTGCCCGAGACCGCCATCGGGGACGCTTACCGGCTCGGGCAGATTTTGACGAACCTGCTCGGAAACGCCTGTAAGTTTACGCACGACGGCCAGGTTGTCCTATCAATCGAAGCAGAGCGGCCAGACGCAGAAGGAAGGCGCACGCTGGTGCTCTACGTGGAAGACACTGGCATCGGAATCCCGAAGGATCAGGCCGAAAACATCTTCAAGGCGTTCAACCAGGGCGCTGCCTCCACGCCGCGACTGTACCAGGGCAGCGGGCTCGGCCTCTCAATAGTCAAGCAGCTTGTCGAGGCGATGGGGGGCAGCATCGCTCTCCAGAGCGCTGAGCACCGTGGGGCGACCTTCATCGTGCGGATACCCTTCCTGACCTCCTCCGAGCCGAGAAGCGCTTCTCGAAGAGACAGCATCGCGCTTATCGCCCCTCGCGGCTCAGCCACCGAACGGCTCGTTCTAGGGCTCCTACGACACGCCTCTGAGGTCGACGTGTTCTCTCCCTCGCGTCCAGACGAGATGGCTTCTCTCGCCGCCAGCGCCCCAAGCTTCTCTAAGACCGTGCTCTGGTCAACCGGGCAGCCTCTTGCTGCGCCCGTCAGAGAGGCCATTGAAGCGGCGCTCCTCACGCAGCGCCCCGTGTGCGCCGTCTTGGCTTCTGATGACTTAGCGCTTCGCCAGGAGCTATCGATCCTCGGCGTGCACGAGTTCTACACGAAGGCCTGCCACCTGGCTCGAATCGTCTCAGGTGAGGCTCCATCACAAGATGAGCAGCTCAACGCAGGCCCGCTGGTGGCAGCCAACTCGCCGAGCCACGCATCGCGGCCACTGCGAGTCTTAATCGCAGACGACACGCCAACAAACTGCATCATCCTCCAGTCGATGCTAGAGGACGCCGGCCACTCGGTGGAGGTGGTCACGAACGGGCTCGATCTCTTGAACAGGCTGCGGCCGCTGGCAGTCGGTGACGACTCTGCGTCGCAGGTCGACCTGGTGCTTACCGACATACAGATGCCGCTGATGGACGGAAACACCGCTATCAGAAAGCTGCGGCTCCTTGAACAGGGCTCCGGCCGCAAGCGCCACCTGCCCGTGGTCGCGGTGACTGCTCACGCACTCCCTGAAGAGCAGCTCGCCATGCGCCAGTCGGGAATGGATGAAATCGTCACGAAGCCTGTTAGCCCGAGCGACCTGCAGCTAGCCCTGAGCAGGCTCTCCGGAGGAGGCGACGAGCTTACAGCGCCGAAGCCCTCGACCAGCTCCCTGGAGCGCGCCCTGAAACGCATCGAGCGCGACGCCAGCGGCGGTCCTGGACGGGATGTGATTGTGGACATCTCCGGAGTGTTTGAGAGGTCCGGCCAGTCGTTGCGCCGCACCCGCATGATCCTTAAAGCCTTCCTATCTGCGTACGGGGCGCCCCGAGACGCACTAGCGGCGGCATCCGATTCCGGCGACCTGCATGCCCTCTCGCGTGCAGCGCACACGCTCAAAGGGCTTCTGCTCGATGTAGGCGCTGCAGCTCCCGCCAGCCTGGCTTGCCAGCTTGAGCAACAATCGAAGAGCGCCGACAGCACGCGCTCATTCGAACACGAGTCTTCTCAGCTCATCTCAGCATGTGGACAGGTCGCTGCCGTCCTTGAGCGGATTATCAACATGATGCCGCATGTGCAGTGAGGCTTAGGCAGAGCAATCTACCGGCGCTACGTGACGGCTACGCGCAGCGGCGCCTGAGAACTTCGCCCACCCTGTCGCGCAGCTCCCCAAAGTCGACCGGCTTTAGCAGGTAGTCGGCAGCGCCCAGGTCCAGCGCTGTCTCGATCACCGGCGCCTCAGACACCGCGCTCATGACGATGAATGGAATGTCGACGAGGTACGGATGGTTTCTTATCTGGCTTAGGAGGTCGAGGCCCGACATCCTCTCCATCCGGTGGTCGCACAATATCAGGTGCGCCCTCTCCTTCTTCAGCTTCTCTAAGGCATCGACGCCGTCGCTCGCTTCGATAACCGTGGTGAAGCCCATCTCTCGGCACATATCCCCGATGATCATGCGAACTTCGGGGATATCATCGACCACCAATACACATGGCGGGTCACGCTCTAGGTCGAACATGGTTACATCCTTTCTTTCTGATCACGTGGTGTGAGCGGTCCTGCAGATGAGAGGGGCTCTCTTTCTGCTACCAATGTTCTATTTCGGCTGATTCGCGGCCAAACTTAAGCCCTGACGGCTTTAGGCTGCCTCTCCAATATGTAGCCATATCAGGTGCTTAGGCTTGCATTCGGTAAAAGAATTCATGCCGACAGCCTGCCTTGACCCCCCATTTTTAATCAGGGTACCGTCCCTAACTGTGGATACTCCCTTCAGAAAAATGCTTTTGGCCAAGCTGCACGGCGCAGTCGTGACCGATGCCAACGTCGCCTACGAAGGCAGTATCACCATTCCAAAGGACCTCTTGGAGACCAGCGGCCTCCTGCCCCACGAAGCCGTGGCTGTGTGGAACGTGACGCGCGGGACACGCTTTGAGACCTACATCCTGGAAGGCGCGCCAAAGAGCCAGGAAATCCACGTAAACGGCGCAGCAGCGCACTTAGTTGAGGTGGGAGACTCGCTCATCGTCGCCGGATTCACGTACCTGCCGGCGGCCCAAGCAAGGCAGCACGAGCCGACTGCTGTGTTCCTTAATCCGGACAACTCCGTAAAAAATATCCGCCGCGAGCGGCCCAAAACTGCCGCCCTGTAGCCCCGAGCATCGCGGCCCCTACCCCTGCATCTCTCCGCAATCCAGCCACTTGCCCCGGTTGTAACCACAAATAGCTGAACCTGGGACAAAGTTTTTACACGCTTTTCGGAGGGCTGTGACAACTGAGCCAGCCCCCCATGAGAAAACGCTCCCCGTTGGTTGGGCAACAAACCCAGCCACACTTTTTGAAACCTTAGGGAGGAGACAATGAAGGACAGCAAGATTTCAGATGTAGGGCTCGTTGACCTGTTCAAGGCCGGACAGCAAGAGGCGTTCGAGGAGATCATCGCGCGCTACGAGACAAAGGTTATGAACCTGGCGCTTCGCTTCACGCGCAACCAGGAGGATGCCGAAGAGGTTATGCAGGACGTCTTCACGACTGTGTACCGCAAGATCGACGGCTTCCGCGGACAGTCGGCGTTCTCGAGCTGGCTCTACCGCATCGTCGTGAACGCTGCCTTCATGAAGCTCCGCAAGCGCAAGCAGTCACACACTGTGTCGATGGACGACCTCGCTCCTGCCGTAAAACAGTACTGCATGGAGCGCGACGTAGTCGCCTCATCCCACTCGTACAACATCGCAGTCACCCACGAGCTACAGGAAGTTCTGCAGCGCGCCATCGACAAGCTCCCTGACCAGTACCGGGCTGTGTTTGTCCTGCGCGATGTAGACGGGCTCTCGAACCAGGAGACAGGCAAGATACTCGACCTCTCCATCCCGGCCGTTAAGTCACGGCTGCACCGCTCGCGCATCATGCTTCGCAAGAGGCTCGCGCGTTACTACGAAGATTTCACCGGCAACAAGGCTGTCATCGAGGAGAATTCTGACGAGATCTCAACGGAGGCAGCGGCGTAAGCCAGTGTTAGGTACGTATAGGCGGCTGTGCCCCTCCCTGCACAGCCGCCTTTTTTTGTCCTCGACGGCCCTGCAGGGCAACCTCTGAGGCTCTCTCGTGAACGTGCTCGTAAACGTGAACGTGAACGTTCACGTAAGGTTGGGAGATTTACCCCGCAAGTCAGCGGACTACAGCCTCCCGCCGTCTCCAGCTACCCACCTGCCGCCACTCGGATCAACCCTTCGATATCCAACGCCCGGCTGTACATCGCGATCTCGCCGCGCTCGTTTCTTGGCCACACATCGCGAGGCTTATCCCAGTACAGCTCAAGCCCATTTCCATCCGGGTCGTTGAGGTAGAGCGCCTCGCTCACCCCATGATCGGCTGCGCCTGAAAGGGCGATCCCAGCCCGCTGCAAGCGCAGCAAGGCATCACCCAGAGCCGCGCGAGTCGGATACAAGAGCGCCACGTGGTAGAGCCCTGTAGTCCCCGGTGCCGGAGGATTTCCTCCCTTGCTCTCCCAGGTGTTCAATCCGATGTGGTGGTGGTAGTCGCCAGCAGCAATGAAGGCCGCATCCTTCC
>OMIG01000050.1 GCA_900299035.1 Pseudomonadota bacterium | reverse complement strand
TAGGAACCCCGCTCGCTCTTTGCCATATGGGCGCCTCTAGGCCGAAAGGTTCCAGGATGCGCTGTGAGTAGTTGCCCGTTCGTTTAAGAGACGGAAAAACCACGTGAAGCCGCTTCACCATTAGCGAGGCGCACAGGCCGCCTTCCTAGTGGTGAAGCGATCTTTCAAACGTGGCGTTTGATGATACGAGTAACCCTCGCGCCGAGAGTATCGGCATTTGGAGAATCAGTATGAGCAAGCTTTTTTCCGTTATGGCTCTTGGGATTTTTAGCGCAAGCTTTGCAAGCACTGGCTGCGTGAGTGTTTCGAGGGGGCCCTATGGTCCTCCTCCAGGTACTCAAGCGACATCGGTCTGGTTTGGCTCACCTCAGCCGGCGCCGGTATGTGTTCCACCTTGCGGCGCGCCTTTGGCATTTCCGAATTCCTTCCAAGGCCAGGCCCCCCGTTAAGACGAGCGTCCCGGCTAGGTTTTAACGGTCCTTGTTGACTGATGGGCAGCTCACAGCGCACTACGAACGCAGGTTCTTAGTGTTTCGCTTTGAGGTGCCCATCCTTTTCCCTCCGCATTTTCTCCGGCGGTATCTTTAGTCACAATCAGCTCGCAACCATGTATGGTGACCTACGCAGAGTTACTGCGTAAGTAGGCGGCGTCCAGCTCCGGGCGAGCCCGACTACGCAACCGGGCCAGAAAGTAGCCCAATAACCTCTAGTACAAGGCTTCGATGTAACAGACGACGGCCGGACCTCCACAAAGGCGGCGGTTGGCCCTCAAGGAAGGAGACAGGTATGCGAAAGGTTGCTCTGGCGGTTGTGATCTCACTCTTCACCGGACTCTTTAACTTTGGGCTCGGCGGTGCGGCTGGGTTTGGAGTGGACATCGATAACACCACACTCAGGGGGCTTCTGCTCTTCTCGGTGCTTCTCTTGATCCTGCCCACCGTAGCGGGCACCCGCGCAGCGGGGATACTGTTGCCTCGATACTCCCTTCTGTGGGCGGCGGTAGTCAGCGTTCCTATTTTCATTGGCTTTATCGTCGGGCAGCTGCCCTCGAGCCCAATGGCGGGGCAGCTCTTAGTTCTTGGAGGCCCGCCGACATTAGCGGGTGTGCTTATGGCACTTCGCATCATGTCGAAACACAAAAAGGCTTTCGCCGAGGCCTCTGCCTCGGGCAGGCCGTCATAGGCGCAGAGGTGCCGGTTCGGGATGACCCCATGCGGGGTCTCCAGGCGCAGGTCAGCGCGCCTTAAGATTTTTTCACAAACTGAGACTTAAGCTTCATCGGCCCGAAGCCGTCTATCTTGCAGTCTATGTCGTGGTCGCCCTCGACGAGGCGGATATTTCGCACCTTGGTGCCGACCTTCACCACAGAGGAGGCTCCCTTCACCTTGAGGTCCTTGATGACGGTTACGGTGTCCCCGTCTTGAAGCAGGTTCCCGACAGCGTCCTTGATCCCTGGCTGCGCAGTGTCTGCTCCAGGCGCCGACAAAGCCTCCAGGGTCCACTCATGTGCGCACTCCGGGCACACGAGGAGGTTGCCGTCTTCGTACGTGTGCTCTGAGTTACATTGGGGACATCTCGGAAGGGCGCTCATCTGCCTCTCATATCAGACATAGCAGGTAAAGGCAGCTAGTCACGGACAAGTAATTTCGGTTTGGACTGCGTTTTTCTATAACCACGTTGCTCAGAATTAAGTCGACTGTTGCGTCGCTAGGAGAGGATAACACTAGGGCTTGCGCACTGCCGAGGCCAGAATCCAGGTCTCCAAAACTTGAGTAGCCAGGCAGCTCGTGACTATTCCCGCCTGTGGTGCAAGACTGCTCCAAAACCCGCCAAGGAGCTATTGCATGATCACGTCGCGTTCCCTTTCGTCCCTTCTCGTTTCGGCATTAGCACTGCTTCTTCCGTCAAGTGCTTGTCTAGCCCAAGTTAGCGACGACGCAAAGGGCGCCGGCAAAGTGATTGCCGACAGCGGATTTCGCCCGAAGCCGAGCGGCTTTTCGTTTGAGAACTGGGGCGGTGACACCTACCCGCACTCAGACCTCACCCCGAGTGACGCGGTAGCCCTGTTTGGGGAGAGGGTGTGCGCCAGGTGGGAGGGAGAGAGCTGCATTCCAAACCCGGCAGCCAAGACCTGGCTCAACGAGATGAACCAGATGATGAAGGGCGGTCACTGCGAGGGAATGGCCGCGCTCAGCGCTGCATTCCACGTAAAAGAAGAGTCGCCAGCGGACTATGGAGCCAAAGAGGCTTTCCAGCTAAGCCCAAAGGACGATCCCCTGATGAGCTCGATCTCTGAGTACTTCGCGACCCAGGCGCTTGAGCCGGTTCAGTCCGTGACGGCATCGACCCGTGAGTGGCCTCTTCAGAAGATAGTAGACACGATCGTCTCGTCGCTACAGTCGGGCAAGGATTACCCAACGCTTGGCATCTACGGCCAGGATGGAGGCCACGCCATCACTCCGTACCGCGTGGAGCAGGTCGCCGACGGGGCCTACCGAGTGTACGTGTACGACAACAACTACCCGGGTGCTGAGAAGTACGTAGAGATAGACGCTAAAAATAACCGCTGGCGGTATGCCGGCGCAGCCCTAAACCCAAAAGAGGATCCAGCCCCGTGGGAGGGCAGCGCTGGAGACATGGACGTGACGCTTCTGTCCACTCGGTACGAGCCCCTCGCTTGCCCATTCTGCGGCCCTCACCAGCCTCCTCGTGCGCCAGCGCGGCCGCCCGCGCCAGCGCCAGCTCATCCGCGCAAGCCGTCGGTGCCGTCTGACTCATACTCTGTCATCACGCCGAGCCGCTGCTCGCAGGTTCAAGCAGTTCGCAAGAAGGACAAGAAGCAGCTCTCCGCCGGCAAGAGCGGCGTTAAGAAGGAGATCCCTGGAGCGTCAATGGCTCGGCTGCGTGGCTCCCGCGGCTGCTACGTTAAGCTTCCGGCCAACGAGCAGTACGACATTAGCCTCGTCGACGACGGCAGGCCGCTGCTTAGCCCGGCGGCAGAGCTCTTTATCTTTGCGCTTGGGCGTGTGTACGGCGTGTCGGGCATGAGCCTCTCGCCGGGCACCTCTCAGGTCTTTTCGATTAGCGACTCAGGCTTCTCATACCAAGCAGGAGGGTCTCAGAAGCCGACGCTGATCGTGGCCACCGACAGCGATCGCCCAGATGCCTACTACGAGGTCAGCGGGTTTACGATAAACAACGGCTACGCTTTTAGCGCCGAAAGCGCCCCTGATGGGGCCGTGACCTTCTCTGACAACGACCCGGACTTAGACAGCTTCGACGTCCACGGGGAGATCGTCGGCGATGCACGCGACGAGGAGGTCAGCCTTGAGGACCTGAGCGCAGGCGACCGCGGCGACGTTGAGCTTGAGGTGGAGAAGGACGGGGACCTCGATGTCGACATCGACAGCGATGCTGATGGCACTGAAGACGAGCAAGACGCAGACGATGACAACGACGGCACCCCAGACGCCAAAGACACCGACGATGACAACGACGGTACTCTAGACGCACAAGAAACCCACGATGGTGACCACGATGGGACCTCTGACGAGCAAGACGCCGATGACGACAACGATGGCACCCCAGACGCATCCGACGCCGATGACGACAATGACGGGACGCCAGACGCGTCAGATGCTAGTGCTGATGGCGCAGAAGGCGAAGAGGGGGACAGTGAAGACGACGGCTCTCCAGATGATTCTTCAGAGGCAGACGCCGCTGCCGACGAGAGCGCAGAGCAGGATAGCGACAACGACGGAACTGCCGACGAGCAAGACGCCGACGACGACAACGATGGCACTCCAGACGCAGCCGACACCGACGATGACAACGACGGCACTCCCGACGAAGCCGAGTCTGAAGGCTCCAGCCAAGAGGATGAGGAGTAGGGGCGCGTCTTCGATGGAGGGGGCCTAGCCTGGCTTAGGCGCAGAAGGGCGCTACAGCTCGCGAGTCGCCTGGTCTGCCAGAACCGTCGGGGTTCCATCTCGGATAACCATGAGCTGCATCGGCCCATCGATGCTGTGATCTGGCTTGGTGGTTATCGGGCCTAGAGCCCCGGGAAAGTCACGCAGGGCAGCGACGGCGCCGCTCGGGTCGCTCGCTTTCAGGGCAGCCCCTAGCATCCTCGCCGCGTCGTACCCCAGGTAGGCGAACATAAGAGAGCCGTCCGGGTAGCGGCGAGAAATCTCACGAAAGAACCCCTCGGAACCAGGACCGCCCTCTCGGGAGTACCATAGGCCGTTGAATGCGGGTCCGGCTGCCTTAATCTCGTCAGGGCTCTCGACCTGGTTGGTGGCAAACAGCTCTCCACGGTACCCAAGCTCGCGAAGCTGGCGCGCAAAGAGCGATGCCTGAGGGGGCATGAGCGTCAGGAACACTGCGTCAGGCTTCGCAGCGTGCAGCTTGGTGGCGAGTGCCCGAAAGTCGGAGTCGCCAGGGTTAACAGCGATCTCCCTCACAAAAGATGCGCCACGCTGCGCTGCGAATGCGTCACGGTTTGCCAGCATGCCGTCGTGCTGTGTTGAGACGGAGGCGATGGCTTGCAGTCTGCGCCGCGCCGCTTCCTCGACCAGAGGCTTGGTGGCTTCGGACGAAGAGGGCATGCTGCGAAAAATGTGCTGCCGCCCTGCCTGAATCTTGTCAGTAGAGCCTAACGCGATAGTAGTTTTCTTGGCCCGCTCGAGCATATCGGCCACAGCCAA
The DNA here is from genome assembly GCA_900299035.1 of Pseudomonadota bacterium. Taxonomy (GTDB): domain Bacteria; phylum Bdellovibrionota_C; class UBA2361; order UBA2361; family OMII01; genus OMII01. The sequence continues at coordinate 2,639 of OMIG01000050.1, read as the reverse complement.
GCTGGGCGGAGAGCCAAACACCACAAACGCGCTGCACTCTCCGGCTTCAAGGAGCCGTCGGACGGCGCTAGCAGCCTGCGTTGGCTCTCCCCGATGATCTTCAAAAACGAGCCGCACATCACCGAGCGCGCAGGGCTCGTCAGCTCCAGGACAGCTCGCAGCCCCTTCCTTCGCAAATGCAGCTCCGCGCCGAATCGACTCGCCAAATGGGTGCTGCGGGCCGCTGAGCGGAAGGACGAAGCAGAGCTCGCGTCCCTGAGCGGCGGCCAATTCCGGGCACGAAGTAGCGGCCGCAAGCGCAGCACCCCACACAAGACAGGCAGAAGCTACGGACGAGTGAGAGAACATACAGGAGCCCCGAGAAAAGTTCGGCGTAGAGGGCTTCTTACCCAAGCCTGGCGTTTAGACTGTAGGTGACCAATGCGAGGCTTGCAAAGTAAAAAGGAGACGCTACCCTTTTCCGCATCCCTGATGAATGAGAATTACAACTAGTAGCGCCCCGTTTTCCCTCTTATAAGGCGCCTATTTGCCGGCGCCGCATCGGCGCAGATTCAGCCTGTAGCGAACAGGTTGATACCTCAGTCTCCAAAAAATTTGATTAGTCTATCCGGCGGGAATACCTTTCTAAAAGCACATACTTGGTAGGGTAGAGGAGCTCTGACCCCCGTAGCGTCCGAACTCGGGCATCGAGTTGGCCGGTACGGGAAAGAGGCATTCTGATAGAGGTTTTGTAGCAGTGCTTACTCTGCTGAAGCTGCCGTGTCTTGTGGCCCTTGAGGATGCCCGTGAGGCGTCTTGAGGGGCTACAAGACCCTGTGATGATCCGCGGAAGGTCCGTGGTTCAGAACTGGGAGGTGGCCAAGAGAGGACGCTAGCCTTGAAAAACATCAAGAGCAGCATCAACCGGATCGCCGGCGTTGCAGCGTGCAACCTGGCTCGCCTGAAGCCCGCTTCCCTTGAGGAAGCAAAGGAGCTCCTGAAGAAGGGGTTCTCGGCTCGTGTTCGCCCCGAGGATCGAGAGGTCCTCAACTTCTGGGCAGAGCGTTGGTGGAACCTCCGAACGGCAGGGCGCTCGAAAAAGCGCTCCGCTCCGTCAGGTTCTGCCATGCGGCTGGCGGGGGTTGCTCGCGGCAACCTCACGCGAAGCAAAGAGCCGATACGCACTGAGCAGGCGGCTAAAGACCGCCTCCGGCGCATCTACGGCTCGATGGTGAAGCGCAGCGAGCTTCTCATCCTCGATCGCTTTGCGAGCGAGTGGTGGGCGGCGCGTCAGGCTCAGCACGTGGAGTCGCAGCCGAATGAGGGGGGCGAAAGCGATCCCCCGGTATCGGTCGACGACCTCAAGAACGTTCGGAAGCTCAATGGTGAGATCGAGTTCTTCCTTGAGAACGGGCTGAGCGACCTGGATGCCGTGTCCGATATCGTTAAGCTCGTAAACCAGCTCGGCGGATTGGAGCGCGCCAAGCGGGCTCAGAAGGTGCTCGAAAAGCTGATCAATCCTTGGGCCGACAGGCTAGAGGATTCTGAGGGCTCGTGTAATGCGCCCCCAGAGCAAAGTGAGGTTTCGACAGCAACCGCTAGCTAGCACACTCGGACACTCATTTAATTTTTAGTACGGGCTTGCAGAATGCCTCTCCACCCCGTACAGCTTCTCTCCTCTTATTAAAAAGGGGGCGCTAGCATTAACTAGCCTCATTCATTTTAAGATACGGAAAAGGGCAGCGTCTCATTTCCCCATCTTCTGCAACAGCAAAATCCAATTCCGTAATCCCCATCTGAATCCAAGACAAACACTCCGACTCTGCGTCGCCTAGCTTCAGTCTGGAATTCAGGGACAGACAACCGAAAAACATCGAATTCATGTGAAAGCTCAGTGGTTTGCACGAGGGGTGCGGTTTTTCGCTCATCAGCTTTTTGTTGAATTGAGCGATCTCCCTGCTATCTTTTGAGCACTATGACTACACTTCAAACTCTCAACACCTTCACGCAACAGAGCGCGGCTGACCTTGCTGGCAAGACTTTTGGCACCGCTAGCCAGTCACAGCGACAGGCTACGATCGCAGAGATGCGAAAGAGCAGCAGAGCAGCCCTAGAGGCTCGAATGCGGGCGGAAGTCGCCGAAGCCGACATGATGCAGCCAGCGGCAGTCGTCGGAAATCGCTACGCCGTATCTCCGAAGCTTTTGGAGCAGCTGAACCAAACGGATAAAAATCTGCAGCGAGTGCTCAAGGAGGCGCACAAGGCAGCACAGCCGGACAGGGAGCGACATCAGCACGCCAGCGCGCTGGCCGAGCGAATTCTAAACGTCTTTGGCCTCTTCGATTCGCGCAAGGACCGAGATTCGAACACAGGCAAGCCGATGGCGCTCCGCATCGTCGATATGAAGCCGAGCGAGCTTCGCGACCTATTTCAACAACAGCCGGGAGTGGCAGAGATAGTCGCACGAGCCCTACACTCTGTGAGCAAATGGATCGGCGCAGTCCGTAGCCCTCAGTACCTGCACCGCAAGATTTTGGTGCTCGAGCGAGCGACTCTGCTTGACCCATCGAGCTACCAGATGGCAGGCGAGCTCGCCGTAGCGAGCAGCAAGCTCTCTGAACGCAAGCACCTCGTGCCACACTCGGGACCGACAGAGCTCG
>OMIG01000049.1 GCA_900299035.1 Pseudomonadota bacterium | reverse complement strand
GTCGAAAAAGTGGCTCCCGTGATTGGCAGCAGCCTCGGCGTAGTGGGCTGCCAGCGCCTGATGACACGCCATCGCCAAGGCCATAACGGACAAAAAATATTCCTGCCCTTTTCTCCCTAGCAGCCCTCGCTCTGCAAGCTCCGAATGAGCCACCCCACCGAGAGGCCCTGCACGACTATCGAGAACGCAACCGCGTAGAACACGGCAACCCGTATCAGGTACGCGTCGGGGGTCGCCGGGTCGAGCCCCAGGACGAGCGCGAGCGCCAAGGCTCCGCGCAGCCCTCCCCAGAAGAGCAGGTGCTGCACCTTACTGGGCACCGGATTCGACGAACGACGAAACGGCGCGCAGCCGCAGTACACCACAACGGCTCGCGCTGCCAGGCACGCCACGATCGTTGCGACGACTACCGGGATGTGCTGCGCTGGCTGCAGGTCGTCGAGGTCAACGCCGATCAGCAGGAATATAGTCGAGTTCGCCACAAACCCTGCTAGCTCCCAGAAGCTCTCCGCCGCCTCGTGGCCCCGCTCCGTAATGGCATGCGTCTGGCGGTTGTTCCCGAGCACCATTCCGGCCGCGAGGGTCGACAAGATCCCGGATGTTCCAAAGTGCTCTGCCAGCATGAACGAGCCAAAGGCAGCGATGATGGTGACGGTCACCTCAACCAAGTGGTCTCTCGTGCCGCGCGCAAGGAAGAGCGCGAGCCCGCCAACGACAGCGCCGCAGGCCAGCCCTCCGACGATAGAGACTGCTGAGAGGTACGTTATCTGCCCCAGCGAAGCCGTGCCTGCGACGATCACCGGCACGAGCGAAAAGAGCGCGGCGGCGGTGCCGTCGTTGAGCAGGCTCTCAGACTCTACCAGCCGGTGTACTCGGGCCGGGAGCTTTGCTTCCTTGAGCAGCGCAAGCACCGATACAGGGTCAGTCGCAGAGAGCACGATCCCAATGACGATCGCCGTAGGCCACGACAGGTTTACGGTCACGACCAGCAGCAGCGTGGTGATGAGCGCTGCCGCGAACACCCCCACCGTCGCCAGAAACGAGACCACCGGCAGGAGCGGCCGAAGCTCCCGCCACTTGAGGTGAAACGCCGACTCAAAGATGAGCGGCGGAAGCAGCCAGGAGAAGATGAAGTCTCGCGAAAGGTGTATCGGCGGCGCCAGGTTTAGGTACGAGAGCGCAAAGCCAACGACAACGAGCCCAACCGTGTACGGTACCCTGGCACGCCGAGAGACGATCGCCACGACGCACGCCACAAAGAGGAGAAGGCCGATGTGTTCTGCTGTAGCTTCCATAGAGAGTGCGCTTGAGCCTATTGGATGGGGCGAGGTGTGTCACCTCTCTTGTTCAGGGCACTCTCTACCTTCGCCCTTCGGAGAGCATCAGGGCGTGACTAACGCCATCCCCTCGGCGCTTGCTCTGCCTAGATCGGACCACACCGACGCACCGGCTTAAAGCCCACAAGGTCGAAACGGCGCAGGACGACCCTTGCCTCATGCCCGGTGTGGCCGAACACTCGGTAGAGCACCCGGCGCCGCTCGAGCGTGAGGGGCAGAACTTGGCCGTCACCGACGAAGCTGCGCCGGCCAGCGGGCAGCGCCTTGGCGAACCTAAAGAGCACGTTGGCTGACTTCCCTGGTGCAACGACTACCGGCCGGAACGGCGGGATGCTAGTCGAGCGAACGATCCGGCCGTTCACTCCGAAGACTTGGTAGCGGAGGCTGTCGATGGTGAGTGACTGGTCGAGGCCGTTCCTCACGGTGAAGCCGATGAAGACGTGCTGAAAGTCTTCCCTGATGATCTCGCCTGGGTCGGATGTGTCGCCGTCGCTGTTGCTGTCCTGTTGGCCACACACCTCCTGCACCGAGTCGAGCTTGAGCTTGTTCACCCTGCGAAAGTTTGCGGGAAAGCTCGTGAAGGATCCGCTCGGGCCACCGGAGACCGAGAAGGATGAGTCAAACGGAACGAAGGTCGAAGAGTACACAATCTCTGTAGAGTTGAGCGACTGGCCTTGCGCCTGCGGAGCGGCTGCAGCGAGCGAGACGACGAGCACTAGTAGGCAAGTGGCAAGCGAGCGTTTCATTTCTTCAATCCGTGCGGTGTTGTTTGCTGCTCTCACCGAGCTCCGCAGTTCTACCACTACGGGAGGGGCTGTTAACACCTCAAGAAAGCTAGGAGGGCCAGCAGGAGCTCAATTTTGTAGCCAAGGGGCTAGAATGTTTGCCCTTGATGCGGCGGGGTGCTACAGCGGGGCGATAGGCTTGGCTTAGGTAGCGTAAAAGCCGGCAGGAACGCGATTAGGCCCTAGCGCCGGCTCCCCGGGCGAGAGTCAAGAAGCTCGATTGGCGCAACAGCTTCTCACGCAGTTTTAGCTAATTGGCTGACTAAAAAAGCATGCTCGGAAGGGGCTCTGCCCCTACTCCTCGTCGCCCGACTTTTGCCTGAAGTGCTTAGGAAACTTAAATTCCTCCTGCAGAATCTCCGGCAGGTTGTCTTGCACGTTAGCTGCCTCAACGTCCTCACCACTTGCGCCTAGGGCTTGCAGCACCGCTCCGTAGAGTTCAGGCGTGTCTAGCTCCGAGATGACTTCACACACGAAGAGTCCGTGCGGAAAGAGAACCGCATTGCCGAGGGCCTGAAGGAACTGCTCTCCGAGCTGCACACCCTGGGTCGTTCTGCCCTCCTGCCAGGCATTCGAAGCGAAATCCCTCGGGGGGCTCTGGCGATGGCCTGTGATCAAGAAGAAGCCGGGCGAGTAGGGCCCTCCGCCATCGATCGAGTCGGTGGTTATCTCGGGACAGAACACCAAGCGCTTCCTGATAACGTCAAGGGTCAACACCCGCTGTACCGCCTCAACACTCGCGTCTGTGGCAAGCAGGGAGAGGTCGCGCTCGCTCTTTTTTGCGCCTGGTTCAAGCATAAATCCTCGAGTCGTAACTACGCCTCAAACGATACTACCTGCCCCGGGGCTAATCAAAACCGGGCCGCTGTCGGCAGGTGTTCTAGGTGGTCGTAACTAGGAGGTTCCACAAGGAGGTGGGGCGCGTGGGAGGCGCGAGCGGCGTCCGCTGATGAGCGAAACGTAATCACCTAATGCGCGACACGTAATGGCAGTAATTCGCGATCCACCAGTAGCGCCGGCTTTCTAGCCGGCAGTGAAAGGGCTCGAGGATCGTTGGTGCATCGTTGAGCTAGTCAGCGCTTTGGCTGACATTTCCCCAGGAAGCCGAATTACCAATCGAACTCCTTCACTGCCGGCTAGAAAGCCGGCGCTACGGAGGGAGGGGATGGAGCGACTTAGCCGAATGAGCTTAGTAACTAACTCATCCTGTCGACGGCCCTAGCATTGCGCCCTTCTGCTTGTTTGAAGCTAGCGGTAATGGCTCGAACTGGTCTCAATAATTTGACTAGAAATCTCGCCCATGAAAGCCTCTGAAAGTCGGGTCCGAGCCCCCCCCAAACTAAGGAGAGAAACGACCATGAGCAACTTCGAGTCTCAAAAGGCGAACAAGCCCGTGGAGCTACCTGAGGCCCCTGAACTTGCTATCCGGGCCGAGAGAGCGGTCTTAATCAAGGCTATTCGAAGCAATCCCGAGAATAACCAGCTCCGCTTGGATTACGCAGACCTTCTCGACCGAGCGCCCTTAGACGAGTCTGACGCTGCCCGGGCGAAGCTTATCCGGCTGCAGATTGCCCGCGGCACAGGACCCGCTACTCAGGAGGAGACCCAGATTCTCGACACGCACAGAGAGGCCTGGGAGAAGCCCGTAGCTGCCGCTGCATGCCTGTGGGATCGCGGCTTTATTGTTGGAATATACACTGCTCCGCTCACGTTCGTGCAGCATGCTGACGCGATCAGGCTAGAGCCGATCTCAAGCATCAGGCTCTACACCTTCGGATTGCAGGACATGGCAACGGTTGAGGCGTATGCCCTAATCGATAACGAGCACTTCAAGGCCTCAATCGCACGAGTTGAGATTGAGCATGGAGAATTTGAGATTGTTGTTCCTTTCCTCAAGCTCGTTCCTGACGACGCCGTGCTGAAAGAGATCCGCTTCTTAAACTTCGCAGACGACCGTAGCGTATTCGAGCCCTCAACCAACCGCTGGGCAGATGAGATGCAGAGCAAAGACCGTTTGCGCCGCTACACCGGCGCCGACGCGCCTTCCGATTCATACGCCTTCGGGAACACAATCATCTCGTTCTCTTCGTTCGAGTAGGGTGCTAGCGGCTACTTCGGTCGACGGAAGTAGTCGGGAATTACAGATAAACCTCCGCAGTAGTCCTCTGGCAGGCTTGCCGAAAGGCTTGCCTTCGCTTTCTGCGAGCAGTTTTTGCAACTACCCCGTACCGCCGGCTTTCCAGCCGGCAGTGAAGGAGTTCGATTGGCAATCCGGCTTCTTGGCCAAATGTCAGCTAAAGCGCTGACGAGCTTAACGAGGCACCAAAGATCCTCTAGCCCTTTCACTGCCGGCTAGAAAGCCGGCGCTACGGGCGGGGCGCGTCTCGTGACTCGCGGGGGCCGTGCTGCGATCCTACGTGGCAGTCTTCTTAGACGCTCCCTCCAAGGCCTGTTTCAGGCGGGAGGCCACATCGTCGAGGCGATCTCGAGCTACCGGCTCGCTGCTGTAGTTAGGCGGAAACTTCCAGCCAAAGCCATCGCCTGCCCTACGAGGTATTATGTGTAGGTGAACATGTGGCACCTCTTGGCCTGCGCTAGCACCATCAGCAAGTGATAGGTTCACCCCCTCGCAGCCCTCGAGGGTCCTCTTGAGCTGAGCTGCAATCAGCTGTCCGCTGGCAATCAGGGCCGCAGCTTCGTCAGGCGAAAGATCGGTAAATGACTCAACGTGCCGCCGCGGCAGGATTAGCGTATGCCCTTCGCTCACAGGATGGATGTCGAGGATTGCGACGGTGCCCTCATCTTCAAGCACACGGCTTGACGACAGCTCATTGTTGAGAATTTTACAGAATATGCAGCTCATCTCGAGGCCTCCCCTGCCCTACTCGATCTGACCCCAACCACCCACGCTACGCAACCTTAATCTCAGGCACACCGAGGCCCCGGCCGCACCGCTTCCCGAGAGTTGCGGAACGGGAGCGAGCGACATCGGCTAATGACCGCATGCAATTCGCAATGACATCACCCCTCAGCGCCTGCTTCGGGAAGCTTTCGGCTTCACTTCTCTTTCAGAAATCCGATTCGGTACAGGTACTCTTCCATGATAAGGCCGACCAGGAGCTTTTTCTCGTGTCCACGCAGCTCTTCTTCTGCGAAGGCGTGCCAGCCTGAGGGGATGGCCTCCGCCTTCTCTCCAGCTTTGACGTTCTTGAGCACCCTGGTTTTCGTGGCCCTGTCAGCGCGGTCGCTGCACATCTGCAGATGCGCTAGCTCGGCTGGGTCACCAACGATCTTTTCCATGCAGGACATCGTCTTATAGAATCCCCCTCTGTGCAGATTTGTGCCTGCTTCCTTGAGCAGTTCGAGAATCTCTTCTCCTTCCGAAGTGAGCGATCTCTCACTTCGGGGTACCGCCTCGGCTTGCCCGCGCCCCTTAAAGAAGAAGTCCTTGTCGCTGTCGAGAGATGGCACGATCTCCTTGTCGGTAAGCCAGGCAACGAAGTCACTGCGGGTCTCCTCGTGGTACTGCTGCAACTCCAGCGTGAGGCACGGAAGCGGAAAGTTGTGCTCCCGAGCCAGCTCCACTGCTCGGGCGACGACGTCGATCTCTAGGGTTTTAGAATCGAAGCCATCGGCTGGATGTTTGGGGAGGACCCTTAGCGACCTCTCCCGGAAGAATTCCGGTGCTAGCCGAGAGCATGACAGCTCCTCCTCTGTTACCCCCGTGGCTGCCCTGTATCCGTACAGATCTTCGACCCGCGCCCGCCGCTGCTCCTGAGATGCATGAAGGCACTCCTCGACAAGCGTGAGAAACGAGCTCGTCAGTATCGCGTTTTCGATTGGGTCGGTGTGGCGCGGGAGGCGAACATGCTGCCCATGCAGTCCGAAATGGATGAGCGGAACGCCGAACTCTGTCGCGATCTTGGTATCACCTTCCTCCTCTGCTGTCCTGCGCGGCTGCTTCGTTTGTGTGTCGGCCCGCTCTGTGCTTTGAATCTGCTGGGACGAGTGGTAGACAGAACCTTTGACAATCTCCTCTAGCCTTTCACACAGCACCACCTGGGCCCTGACAAGCTCCCCTCGATCGATGTGAAGCTCGCAGTCTACCAACGCTTGGTGGGTAGTCGGACATTCCACGCCGATTAGGCTTTGTGACTTTTCAGCAACATCCAGGAAGGCCACGATGGCAGGCAGCACAAACTCAGGCCCTTGCGCAGCGATGCGGAAGGCTTCGTTAATGAGGGTATCGAGCGCCTTGATCTCCCGTGCACGGGGGTCGTTCTCGCTGCCGGGAGCCTTGCTTACAGCCTTGGAGAGCTCCTCAATCATCCCTGCATGCTGAATCCGAATATGTTCCACCTGTGTTGCCGGATCGAGCTCCGCAGCGGTTAATGGCCGCAGCTCAGCGCGACCAGGCTTTGCCGGCCGAGCGAGCGAGGCCTCCTCCGAGATGTTTACAGAATCGGTCTGCCGACGAGCGTCGCCCGTAGAGCAATGCTCGGTGTGCGCTTGAGTTCCCATACCTTAGGGGTTATGGCGGCTTGGTCGCTGTGAGGGGAGTATCGAATCGGGAGCGCACAAGCTTCTCAGCCAGCGGCTGAGGAAGGCCCTAAACAACGCATCAGACCAGGTACTTAGCTTGAGTCCGCGAGCGGCTGCCTACTTGCCAGCCAAGGCCTTCACAGCCTCAATCCGCGCCACGCGCTGCGAGAGCGCCTCGTGCTCTGGGTCAAAGAGGCTCAGGCGCTCGAGCTCTGTCTTCATGAGCGCGACGTCCTCTGAGAGAGGCTTGAGGTCGAGCGACTCTGGGAGGTCGACGGTGTCGGCGAGCAGCGTGAGCACGTTGTTGCTGAAGGTTACAATTCCGCCCGAGGCGATGAACTTCTGCGCAGTCGATCCGCCGGAGGCGGCGATGTACTCACCGATGCCGGTCGAGAGTAGCCCCACGTACTCGCAGTGGTTGGGGAGGAACCCGAGCTCGCCGCCCTCTGAGGGCACGTTCGCTGAGCGCACGGTCGCCTCGACTTCGAGTCCCCGGCCAGAAAACACCTTTAGCTGAAATGTTCCGTCTGACATCCCCTACCCTCTCGCTTGATGCGCTACGCTGCCTTTGAGAACTCTGCCGCGAGCTTCTCGGCCTTGGCACGAACGGAGTCGAGCGTGCCGACCATGTAGAACGCCTGCTCTGGGAGGTCGTCGAGCTTGCCGTCGACGAGCTCGCCGAAGCTCTTGATGGTGTCCTCGAGCTTGCAGTAGACGCCCGGCGTGCCGGTGAAGGTCTCTGCGACGTGGAACGGCTGCGAGAAGAAGCGCTCGATCTTGCGCGCGCGCGCAACGGTGAGCTTGTCCTCTTCTGAGAGCTCGTCCATTCCGAGAATGGCGATGATGTCCTGGAGGTCCTTGTAGCGCTGCAGGGTCTGCTGAACCTTGCGGGCAACGCGGTAGTGCTCCTCGCCGACGACGCCTGGCTCAAGCACGGTTGAGCTTGAGGTGAGCGGGTCTACGGCTGGGTAGATGCCCTTCTCGGCGATTGCGCGCTCGAGTGCGATCGTTGCGTCAAGGTGCGCGAAGGTCGTCGCCGGAGCCGGGTCAGTGTAGTCGTCCGCTGGAACGTACACGGCCTGGATCGAGGTGATCGAGCCCTTCTTGGTTGAGGTGATTCGCTCCTGGAGCTGTCCCATGTCGGTGGCGAGGGTCGGCTGGTAGCCTACCGCGCTCGGCATGCGCCCGAGGAGTGACGACACCTCGGAACCTGCCTGGAGGAACCGGAAGATGTTGTCGACGAAGAGGAGAACGTCACGGCCCTCCTCATCACGGAAGAACTCTGCGGTCGTGAGCGCTGAGAGCGCAACGCGGAAGCGCGCTCCTGGCGGCTCTGACATCTGGCCGTACACGAGGCAGGCCTTGTCGATAACGCCGGAGTCTTTCATCTCGTGCCAGAGGTCGTTGCCTTCACGGGTACGCTCACCCACGCCGGCAAACACCGAGAATCCTCCGTGCGCCTTGGCGATGTTGTTGATGAGCTCCATGATGATGACGGTCTTGCCTACTCCGGCGCCGCCGAAGAGTCCGATCTTTCCTCCCTTGAGGAACGGAGCGACGAGGTCAACGACCTTGATGCCGGTCTCGAGGATCTGCTTCGAGGTTGACTGGTCCTCGAACGACGGTGTTGGGCGGTGAATCGGCCAGCGGGTGTCGGTGTCAACTGGGCCGAGCTCGTCGATCGGGCGCCCGGTTACGTCGATGATGCGGCCGAGTGTCTTCTGGCCGACTGGCACCGAGATCGGCGCGCCGGTGTCGACGACCTCCTGGCCGCGAACGAGACCCTCAGAGGAGTCCATCGCGATGCAGCGCACGACGTTGTCGCCGAGGTGCTGGGCAACCTCGAGCACGAGGTTGTTCTGCTGGTCGTCGATGTTTGGGTTGGTGGTGACAACGGCATCGTAGATGTTCGGAATGCCGCCGCCCTGCGGGAACTCGACGTCGATAACGGCGCCGAGCACCTGAACGATCTTTCCTTTGCGTCCCATGTTCTGTGTCATACGATCTCTCTCCCTAAAATTACTTGAGCGCCTCTGCGCCGCCGACGATGTCGAGCAGCTGGCTCGTGATGCCCGTCTGGCGAAGCTTGTTGCGCTTTAGTGTGAGGCTGTGAATGAGCTCCTTGGCGTTCTTGGTCGCATTGTCCATGGCGGTCATGCGGCTGGCGTGCTCGCTCGCCTTGGTGTCGAAGGCGGCCTGGCGCACGATGGCGCGCACGATGCGCGGAACAACGGCGTCAAAGACGCGCTGTGGGTTTGGCTCAAAGAGGGTCACTCCCGCTGCGGCGCCGCTGGCCGAGGTGGCTGAAGCGGTTGAGAGCGACTCTTTGTCGAGGGGCAGGATGCGCTCTGCGGTCGGGATAGTCGAAATAGCCGAGCGGAACCGGGTGTACACGAGGTACGCCTCGTCTATCTCGCCCTTGAGGAAGTCGATCTCGAGGCGCTGACAGACGTCCTGAGTCGGCCACGCGGCTGGGTCGTCGGCGAGGTTCTCAACTGAGTCGAGGTACGCGCGGTTGACGCGGCGGAAGTACTCTGCAGGCTTCTTGCCGAGCAGCACAGCCGAGATCTCTGCGCCCGGGTGCTTCTTTGCGAGCTCCTGGTAGAGCGCCTCAACGCGCCGGTTCGTGTTGGTGTTGAAGCCTCCGCACAGGCCGCGCTGGCCGCCGATCACGAGGATTCGGATCTTCTTCACCGTAGCGCGAGCCTCAAGCAGCGGGTGCGAGAAGTCCGAGCCACCCTGGAGCTGCCCGAGGATGCCGCGCAGCGCGTCGGTGTAGGCGCGCGAGCGCACGACAGCGTCCTGCGTCTTGCGCAGCTTGGCCGCCGATACGAGCTTCATCGCCGAAGTGATCTTCTTGGTGTTGTTGACCGACTTCAGGCGGCGCTTGATGTCCTTGAGACCTGCCATGGGGGTGTTCCCTCGTGCTTCCTACTACTGCCCTTACGCGGCGTTTGCGTGAGCCTGGGCGCTCTTGGCCTTGCCTGCCGGAGCGTGCGCGCCGTTTGACGACGCGCCGAGCGTGGCGGCTGAGCCTGCGATGAACTGCTCAACGAAGGCTCCGATCGCCTTGCTGAGGCGCTCAGAGATGTCCTTGTCGAGCTCAGCCTTCGAGCGAAGGTCGTTCATGAGCTGGGCCTGGTTCGAGAGCATGTGGCGGTGCAGCGCGTCCTCGAACGGACGAACCTGCGTGACGTCGAGCTTGTCGGTGAAGCCGTTGGCTACCGCAAAGATCGAGAGCACCTGGAGCTCAACCGGCATCGGCACGTTCTGTCCCTGCTTCAGGATCTCGACGAGGCGGGCGCCCTTTGCGAGCTGCGCGCGCGTTGCTGCGTCGAGGTCCGAGCCGAACTGCGCGAAGGCCTGCTTCTCGCGGTACTGCGCGAGGTCGAGGCGGAGCGTTCCGGCGATCTTCTTCATCGACTTAACCTGGGCAGCGCCTCCTACTCGGGATACCGAGAGTCCCACGTTTACCGCGGGGCGGATGCCTGAGTTGAATAGGTCGGCCTCTAGGAAGATCTGTCCGTCGGTGATCGAGATTACGTTGGTCGGAATGTAGGCCGACACGTCACCTTCGAGCGTCTCGATGATCGGGAGCGCGGTGAGCGAGCCTCCGCCGAGCTTGTCGCTCAGCTTCGCAGCGCGCTCAAGGAGGCGGCTGTGGAGGTAGAACACGTCTCCTGGGTACGCCTCACGTCCTGGCGGACGGCGCAGGAGGAGCGACACGCTGCGGTACGCTACGGCGTGCTTCGAGAGGTCGTCGTAGATTACCAGGGCGTGCTTGCCCTTGCTCATGAAGTACTCGCCCATCGACACGCCGGTGTACGGCGCGAGGAAGGACATCGGCGCTGGCTCGGAGGCCGTCGCTGCAACCACGATCGTGTGGTCCATAGCGCCGAACTCCTTGAGGCGCTCAACGACCTGCACAACCGAGGAGCGCTTCTGGCCGATGGCGACGTAGATGCAGATTACGCCGTTGCCCTTCTGGTTGATGATGGTGTCGATAGCGACCGTGGTCTTGCCGGTCTTCTTGTCGCCGATGATGAGCTCGCGCTGGCCGCGGCCAACTGGCGTCATGGAGTCGATGGCCTTGATGCCGGTCTGCATCGGCTCGTGAACCGACTTGCGGCCGACGATGCCAGGGGCCTTAACTTCGAGGCGGCGCGTCTCAGTGGTCTTGATGTCGCCGAGCCCGTCGATCGGGTTGCCGAGCGCGTCAACGACGCGGCCGATGAGGGCCTCGCCGACTGGGACGCTGGCGATCTCGCCGGTGCGCTTGACGGTGTCGCCTTCCTTGATGGTGGTCGTCTCACCCATTACCACCACGCCCACGTTGTCCTCTTCGAGGTTGAGCGCGATGCCGCGGGTGCCGTTTGCAAACTCAACGAGCTCGCCGAGGGCGACCTTGCCGAGGCCGTACACGCGGGCGATTCCGTCGCCGACGCTCAAGACCGAACCGACCTCGGAGAGATCCTGGTCGCCAGAGGCGGAGCCGATCTTGTCCTTGATGATCCTGCTAATCTCATCTGCACGTATGTCCATACTTACCTCGTCTTCAAAAAATCTATCGTCCCAACTTGCCTACCGAGACAGCTCAATCGCCATGCGCTGGAGCGAGCCAGCCACAGAGCGGTCCAAGAGCCTGTCACCTAAACGAACTGTCATTCCGCCGAGGAGCGACGGGTCGCTCTTCACCTGAAGGGTTACCTCGCCTCCGAGCGCCTTCGAGAGGCGCGCCTTGAGGTCGCCGACCACGCTGTCGGTTGCCGGAGTCGCCAGGGTTACCTCGAGGCTCAAGCTCTTGCGGTACTCTGCGACGAATCGCGAGAAGGCCTCGGCAAGCTCGGGCAGCACCGCAGCTTTGCGCAGCGCCACGAGCGTGTGGACGGTGCGCTTGGCAGGCTCGGTCGCCCAGCCTCCGAGTGCGGCTACGACTGCGTCGATCGCCTGAACTCTGAGGGCGTCGTTGACGCGCGGGTTGAGCATGCTGTCGCGAAGCTCGCGCGACTGGACCCAAGCGGTGGCGAGCGTCTTAAGCTGCGCTTCGGTCTTGTCGAAGTCGGCCGGCTGGCACACGCCGAAGAGGGCCTTTGCGTACCTCTTGGCGATTAGTGTGTGGCGTCCTGAGCTCATGCGTTCCCTTCCCTCTCCTGACGAATCCTACTGAACGAGCCGCTTAGCGCGGTCAATCGCCGCGTCAACGTACGACTGCTGGCGTGCCGAGAACTCGCCGGACGCAAACTGCGCGCGAGCAAGCTCGAGCGCGCGCGCTACGAGCGACTGGCGAACCTGCGCCTCTGCCGAGCGAGACTCGCCGACGAGCAGCTCCTTCGCTTGAACCTTGATGCGCTCTGCGCGCTCTGCTGCCGAGCCCTTGATCGCTGCCGCCTCAAGCTCAGCCTGCTCAAGGATCTCCTGCTTGGCGCGGGCCTGCTCCTGCGCCAGGTTGCGCGTGAGCGCCTGAACGGTGTCGAGCTCGCGCTCGGCGTCCTCAAGCTCAGCCTTGCTGGCGAGCACGGTCTCTCGAATCTTGTTGCGGCGAGCGGCCCAGGCGCTTGGGATGACCTTGCGGAGGCAGAAGTAGAGCAGCCCAACGTAGAGCAGGAAGTTCACCCAGTTCGCAGCCAGGTCGAGCACCGAGCCGTGGTGCGGCGCACCTGACTCTTCGGCGTAGGCGACAGCAGGAATCGCCAGCGCCACGAGCTGGGCTGCGATACCAATAAAAAGGAGAGCGGCGCGTGTGTTCATGCGGGCGAACTTGGTCATTAAAAGCGTCCGAAAAATGCGAGCCTTTTGCCCCTCACGAGGCGGCGGAAGGATAGCCACTATCACGATAGAAGTCACCCCTTTAGCCCGTTTTTTTCCCGTCGAAATATCGGGCTGGAATTAGTGCACGGTGAGCTGGGCGTCAACCTTCGAGGCGAGCTTCTGCGCCAGCTCCTTGGCCTCGGCCTCGATGCGGCCGTGGGCGTCTCGGATCTGCTTCTCGATGCCTGCCCGGCCCGTCTGGAGCTCCTTGGCTGCTGCCGCCTCGGCTGCCCCGATGGTCTCGGAGGCGCTCTTCTTTGCGGCGCTAAGTATCTCATTTTTCTGTCGATTCGCCTCAAGGCGGGCCTGGAAGAGCCCCTCGTCGTAGCGCGCCCGGAGAGCCTGGCCCTTCTCGCGCATCTGCGCCGCTGAGTGAAGCGCGCCCTCGGTGACACCTTCGCGGTGCTCGAGGTGTGCCAAGAGCGGGCCGAAGACTTTCTTCGAGAGGGTAAAGTAGAGCAGGTAGATGAACGCCACGCCCACCAGAATCATGAGGCCGTCCTCATTAGTCAGGTGGAGCATCTGTAGGGCTGGGTGGGTCTGTTCAGCGGTCGGTTGTGACATAGGTGCTGAGATTCCTCGATTTTTCGGCGGAAATCAACTCTTGGAGTCTGTGCCGAGAGAGGCCCTGCGCGGTCTCTGAGAAAG
>OMIG01000048.1 GCA_900299035.1 Pseudomonadota bacterium | reverse complement strand
GTGGAAGCTCAGCCGGCTTGGGCCGAATCCGCGGACCATCCGGAAAGAAGCCCTCAAGCATGGCGTTAGCCGCTGCAACTGCCTTTTCGGGAGTGGACTTGTTAACATTTTGGCAGAAGCAATCGAGGGGGATGAACTTAAACTTATTGCCATCCTTAAACAGGTATCCCTGAAAGTCGTCTGGGATGATCCCTTGGTGCGCGAATTGAGCCAGGCTGTCAGCAACTGCTTGCTGCGCGCACGGGCCCAGGGCGTTAATCGTCGAAAATGCGGCGGGGAATGGCGCGACTGATTGCCTGATAGGTACGAGGTCCATCAGGATTCCCGTTCTTCCATTGTAGCTCCCTAGCCCGAGCATCCGGGGGCCACCGCAACGGGCGGTGGTCTGAAGCTTCTCCATTTCACAGGTTAAGCTAGTTGAGCTGCTTTTGAATATCTTGATGCATGTCCCATCCTCAAGCTGAAATACTTGTCCGAAAGCGCCCTGTCCGAGAAAGTTGGGGGCCTGAGGCGCAGGACGCCCTGCCCAACAATCCTGCGGGGTAGAGAACATGGCTCCGCCCACGAAAGGAGTATCTCCCGCAAAAGCTTTCAGAGGAGCGCTAACGGCGAGAAGCACAGCCAGCAGCACAAGCACTAAGAAGCGATACTGAGGCTCGCTTCGGCTGATTGATGGAGAAAAGCTAGAGAAGTGACCGATCAGCGACCTTCTCGCACAGAAGGTTCTGGCTCGGTTCCCCACGCTGAGCCGTGTTTCGGGTCGTGTCATCCTGTTTAGCCCCTAGCTCCCATGCGGGTGACGATATCCTTGGAAAGGATCGACATGATTGGCAAGGCACCCGCCGACTACTGAGAGCGTCGGTAATCGGGCGAAAGAACTTTAGGGCCTAGTAGCAAAAGCTTGCAGAGGCCCGAGCGGTGCGGTCGAAGCTAGGGCTAAACCTAACGCGTCGTCTCAAACAGCATCTGCTCGCTGCTAGTCCTACCCGCCAGAGGTGTTCCCGGCAGCTGCTCCCGCTGAAGCCGGCGTCGCAGAACTCCCCGAACGTGTCCTGGAGGTCCCGCTTCGGAAGGACCCTCGCCGATACCTATAGGAGTTTTTCGTAGGGGCGGATGCGTGCAAGTGCTACTTCGGCTCTAAGCTTAAGCGGCTAGAAACAGGAGCCTCTTTCGTCTACCTCTCCCCGGCGACTTTCTTACATGCCGAACCGCTGCGTCCCCACGGCGCGAGCGGAATTCATCGCAAACTAGAATTTTTAGCGCCGCGATGTCACGCAAATCTCCACAGCCGACGAAGCTAACATTGGAAGCTTTAGGTAGGCCGTGGGGAGAACATGAACCGTTACTATTGCAGACTAGCCCTGCTTTCGTGCGTCGCAGCTCTGAGCGCACTCGTAAAACCGGCATGTAGCGCGCATGCGCAAACAACCTTGCCGGGCTTTCTCACAGGAGCTGGCGATGGGGGCGCCCCACATGTTGTCTCGTTTATCTCGCAGACCGGGTCATCGGTAAACAGCTTCTTCGCCTTTGAGGAGCAGTTCCGCGGTGGAGCAACGGTCGGCGCGGGCGACATCAACAACGATGGCTACGAGGACCTTATTGCGGGCGCAGGCCCAGGTGGCGGGCCACGGGTGCAGGTCTTTGATGGCCTCAAGCTGGCTCAGGGGCAGCAGCTAGTTCTGTTCAACCAGTTCGTATTCGAGGAGGCCTTTCGAGGCGGCGTCTACGTCGCTGGCGGAGACACCAATGGCGATGGCTTTGATGATATTATCGTTGGTGCAGGCCCCGGCGGCGGCCCCCGCGTGCAGGTCTTTAGCGGGCAGAATGGCTCGGTTCTCCAAAACTTCTTCGCCTTTGCGGAGGCTTTCCGTGGGGGCGTGACCGTGGGCTCCGCAGACATTAACGGAGACGGCAAGGATGATATCATCGTCGGTGCCGGGCCGGGCGGTGGGCCGCAAGTAACGGTCTACAGCGGCGCAGCAGCGGGACAGGTTCTGTTCAATCAGTTCGTCTTTGAGGATACCTTCAGGGGCGGCGTCTTCGTTGCTGGCGGTAACGTCACGGGCGACAACAGGGGGGACATAATCGTCGGCCGCGGGTCCGGAGGAGATGCAACCGTGCGCGTCTACTCTGGCGCAAACTCCCAGCTCGACAGCGAGTTCCTGGCGTTTGGTGGCGGCTACCAAGGCGGAGTGCTCGTGGGCGGCTCGAGGTTTAATCCGCAGATTGTGGTAGGCAACAGCGGCGCTGGCGCTCAGGCCAAGGTACTCAATATCTCGGGGAGCCTCAGCACGGTCGCGTCGATCAACCCATACCCCGGCTTTAACGGCGCTGTGAATGTGAGCGGCTTTAACTTCGTGCAGTCCGCAAACACGCCGACGCCGACGGCTACTGCAACGGCGACGCCGACTGGCGGAGTCAGCACGGGCCAGATTTCGCTCTCTCTGGACGGCATCTATGACAACGGGGATGGCACGTTTACGGCGTACATCGGGTACAACAACACCTTTAACCAAGACATAACGATCGCAGCGGGCCTCAACGGCTCGGCGAAGAACTTCTTCTCTCCCAACCCGGCTAACCGCGGCCAGCCCTCTACCTTCCTCAAGGGATCGCATCCGGGCGCAATCGTGGTGGTCTTCGGCGGGGAGTTGACCAGCTACACAGTTGGCGCTGAGGGCGCGACTCCATCGACGGTCTCCTTCTCTGGAACCTCGGTGCCGAAGCTCGCCCAGGTAGAGCCTCTGTCGCAGTGCGTCATCCAGAACAGCGACGGTACGTTCGCCGCTGTCATGGGATACAGGAACACGAATGCGTTCGACATACTGATCAAGGTCGGAGCAGCGAACAAGTTCGAGCCGGGCGCGGCGAATCGCGGCCAGCCCGAGAGGTTCCTGAAAGGGCTAAACAATGCTGCCTTTACCGTCGTGGGGCTCAACTCTGAGCTCACCTGGAAGCTGGCAACGAAATCGGTGCTCGTGAAGCCCTCGGCGACTGAGTGCTCATGCCCCGCAGTCGGTGGGCTCGAGATAAGGAGCCAGCTCAACGCGGACGCCTTGGCGCTCAACAAAGTTGCAGAGAAATCTGCCGCTCTCATCTTGAGCGTCGGCACAAAGGCAGCCACGACGAGTGCGCAGGATGTAAAGAAGCGCACGGCGAGCAACCTGGCTGCCATAAAAGCCGCGACGGTGAAGATTCCTAACGTCTTCGTCACCTGCCCAGCGAGCGACACCCCGCCGCAGTGCGTGCGTGTTGACAACCTTGAGGCTATCGAGACGCTCAATGCGCAGTTCGACGTGGCCTACCACATCGTGAAGCGTGGAGCGGCGCGCGGCAACTTCCTCAAGACCGGCAAGACACGGCCTGCCGATGGCAAGACCGACCCGCTCGTTGTAGAGGCGCAGAAGATCTACGACCGGGCGAAGGTAGAGATAGGGAAGTACCCGCGGTACAACACAAGCTGCGACCGATAGCCAGAGATTGCGCGCAGTCCTAGCGCTTGGTCTCAAACAGCATCTGCTGGCGCTTAGGCGTAATCGCCAGAGGCGTGCCAGCCGGGTACTTGCCGCTGAAGCAGGCGTCGCAGAACTTGCCTGGCGTTGAGTCCACGGCGCGGTACAGCCCGTCAAGAGAGAGGTAGGCGAGGGAGTCAACGCCGATGTAGCGCGCGATCTCCTCCACCGAGTGCTTGGCTGCGATCAGCTCCTCTTTGTCAGGCGTGTCGATCCCGTAGTAGCAGGGGTCAGTGGTTGGGGGCGAGGAGATGCGCAGGTGTATCTCACGGGCCCCGGCCTGCCGAAGCATCGCCACAAGCTTGCGGCTGGTGGTGCCCCGAACGATTGAGTCGTCGACGACAATAATCGACTTGCCCTTGAGCAGCTCTGGATTCGGGTTGAGCTTAATCTTTACGCCGAAGTCACGGATGCTCTGCTTCGGCTCGATGAAGGTGCGCCCTACGTAGTGGTTGCGCACGAGCCCCATCTCAAACGGGATGCCCGATGCCTCTGCGTAGCCGATGGCAGCGGCGGTGCCGGAATCGGGGACTGCTGTGACAAGGTCAGCCGTTACCTTGTTTTCACGCGCAAGCTCAGCCCCCATGTTCTTTCGGAGCTGGTAGACGTTCTTGCCGAACACGTTTGAGTCCGGCCGGGCGAAGTACACGAACTCAAAGATGCATGGAGCTTCGCGCGCGAAGCCAAACGGAAAGAAGCTGCGCATGGTCCCGTCTCGCATCACTTCAATCAGCTCGCCCGGGGCGACATCGCGCACGTACGTAGCGCCGATCAGGTCAAACGCGCACGTCTCTGAGGCGAAGACCTTGGCGCCATTGAGCTCGCCAATTGCGAGGGGCCGCAGCCCATGGCGATCGCGAACCACAATCAGCCGGTCTTCAAAGAGCAGCAGCAGCGAAAAAGCCCCCTGGATGCGCTGCAAGGCTCCGACAACCGTCTCAACCAGCGGCTGGCTGCGGTCGCCGTGTGCCAGAAGGTGGAGAATAGTCTCGGTGTCAGACGTGGTGGCGAAGATTGAGCCCTGGCTGATGAGCTCCTGGCGAAGCTCGTCGGCGTTAATCAGGTTGCCGTTGTGCGCTACCGCTGTGTACCCGAGCGAGATGTCGGCGACGAAGGGCTGCACGTTTGCGAGCTTATTTCCGCCAGCAGTGGTGTATCGCACGTGTCCGATCGACACAGAGCCCGGCAGCTGCGCAAAGTCAAAGTCGGAGAATACGTCGGCGACTAGCCCAAGCCCTTTGTGGACAGAGAACTGCGGCTCTTCGTGCACAGGGCCGTTTCCATTTCCGTTGCTCTGGCGGTTGACGGACACCACGCCGGCGCCCTCCTGGCCGCGGTGCTGCTGGGCGTAGAGGCCGAGGTACACCAAGTTGGCGGCCTCTGGGTGGTTC
>OMIG01000047.1 GCA_900299035.1 Pseudomonadota bacterium | reverse complement strand
GGCGTACACGTTCCACAGCGACGGATGGTAACGGTCCTGGATGATGTCGAGCGCCTTGCGGTAGCCCGACGAGATGTAGGTTCCGCCCGACTCGACCTTATGGAAGAAGTCTGCCTCTGACACCTCCTTGGCTTCGGTGTGGTGCGCGATGAAGACCACCTCGACGTTGTTGTACTTCTGGCGCACAAACTGGAAGAGCAGGAAGTAGAAGCTGCGCGCCAGGTACTTCTTCACCGTGCCCATCGAGCCTGAGGTGTCCATGATGCAGAACACCACGGCGTTTGAGGCCTCTTTTGTGGTTGGCGCGATGTGGAAGTAGCTCATGTCGTCCTTGTGGAACGGGAATCGCTGCTCCTCGTCCTCAAGGTCGATCTCGCGGCTGCCCTGCACGGCGAGCTTCCTCTTGATTCGGTTCTTGGCAGTGGCGCGCTTGTCGAGGCGCGGCCTAATGCCTGCCTTGCGGTGCCCTTTGCGCTTCCGGGCGTCATCGGACATCACCTCCTTGATGGCCTTCCTCTCAAGCTCGGGCAGCTCAAGGTCGTCAAACATGATCGCTATGAGCTCTTCGAGGGTGATGTCTGTCTCAAAGGCATCTACGCCAGGCTGGTTGCCGCCCTGCCCCTGCCCTTGCCCCTGTCCGTCGGCTTGGCCCTGCTCGACCACGTCGCCCGGCTTCTGGTTTCCGTCTCCCTGGGCCACTCCAGGGGCGTTGTCGCCGTAGATGAAGCGGTACTCCTTCACCGAACGGATCGGGACCTTGATAATCTTGTCGCGGTCCCGCCCGATAATCGACTCTTCCGCCAGGATGTCTCCGATGTTGTCGCGGATTGAGTCTTTAATCTTCTGGCGGTGCCGTAGCCTGTCCCTGGCGCTCCTGTCAGAGCGCTGGGAGGTTGGAGTGTAGGGGCGAAAAATCGTGGACATTAGCCTCGCGGCGCCTCCTTTTTTCTCTATGAGGGACTAGTCCTTCCAGAGGTTGTTGGCGGCGTACTTTAGGATGATGTCGACACAGCTCGCCGGGTAGCCGTTCCTGATGAGCTGCTCAACCATGCGGTTGTACTTCTTGTGCTGGTCATCATCGCGGGTGCGGGCCTTGGTGATGATGCGTGACACGTCACGCACACTCGCCATGAGCTTCTTCTCGATAGCCTCCTTGAGCGGCTCGTAGCTCTCGTAGGTGACCTTCTCGCCGCGGCGCCCAGCCGACCAGAGGTACGCGATGACCTCCTGCCTGAAGCCGTCACACGCGGTGCCGATAATTGCGATCTGCTCCTCGATCGACTTCATGAAGCCTTCGTCGGGCTCCATAGTCTCGCCGGTGCTGCGGTCCTTGAACTTCTTCTTGGTAACGTACGACTCGGCGTGGTCGAGGTAGTTCTGGAAGAGCGACTCGGCCTGCTCCTGGTACGAGTAGACGAAGGCTTTCGTGATCTCCTTCTCAAGAACCTCCAGGTACTCTTTGTGGAGAGTGTCCTGCAGGAACTCCAGGTAGCGCTTCTTGACGTCGTCGGCGAAATCCGACTCCTTCACCATGTGCACGAGGGCCTCGCGCACCGAGATCGGGTGGATAGCGTTCTGCTCCATGTTGTCCGAGAGCGCGTTGTCGAGCGCCTTCATGATGAAGCGCGTCGAAATGCCGTTCATGCCCTCGCTCTTCGCCTCTTCGCGAAGCTCGAGCACGTCGATCTTCTTTGTCTTGCCCTTCTCAACGACCTCCTCGCCGTTGTAGAGCTTGAGCTTGGTCATCAGGTCGCACTTGTTGGTCGGCTCAAGGCGAGAGAGGATCGCAAACATCGAGGCGATCTCTATCGTGTGCGGCGCAATGTCAGCCGTGAACTGTGACTGGCGGATGATCTTCTTGTATATCTTAACCTCCTCCGAGAGCCGCAGGTTGTACGGAACCTTCACGGTCACGATACGGTCGAGGATCGCCTCGTTCGTGTGGTCGCTCTTGAACTTCTTCCACTCAGCCTCGTTGGAGTGCGCCACGATGCAGGTGTCGACGTAGATCATGCCGTGGCGCCCCGGCGCCGGGATCGACTTCTCTTGCGTCGCAGTGATCATGGCGTGCAGGTACTCGGTCTCGTTCTTGAACACCTCGATGAACTCCACCATTCCGCGGTTGCCCACGTTGAGCGCGCCCGAGAGGTCGAGCACCCGAGGGTCGCCCTCTGAGTACAGGTCGAGCTTGGAGATGTCCTCGCCGCCGATCAGGACGCTCGTGTCCTGGTTGTTAGGGTCTACCGGCGGCACGACGCCGATGCCGCGCTTGGCGCGGATGCTGAGGTCGTAGGTTCTGACTGGGAAGTCTTCCCACTTGCCCTGGTACTCTTCCTTGAGGCGGTAGCGGCACACTGGGCATAGGTCGCCCTCGATCTCGATGCCGAGCATCTTGGAGAACTCTTTGCGCAGGTGGCGCGGAACGAGGTGCAGCGGCTCCTCGAACATCGGGCAGTTCTCGATCGCAAAGACCGGCGGAAGCTGCTCAAGGCCCTTCTTGAGGCGCTCAACGAGAGAGCTCTTTCCCGAGCCGACCGGGCCCACGAGGTAGAGCACCTGGCGGCTCTCTTCACCCTTGAGAGAGGCAGAGTGGAAGTAGCGCACGATCTGGTTAATCGTCTTCTCCATGCCGAAGAACTCGTCGGCGAAGAAGTTGTACACTTTGAGCTTCTCGCCCTTGAAGATGCGCTTCATGCGCGGGTCTTGCTCAAGGTCGACCTCGACCACGCCGCGGTCGATCATCATGTCGTAGAGCCGCTTGTGGGCGAGCTTGTGGAGGCCGGGAATCTCGCGCACCTGCTCAAGGTACTCGAGCATGGTGCCCTTCCATGAGGTCTTCTTGCGAGTCTCGCGGTCTTCGTCGATTAGCCGCTGGAAGTCGTTGCTGTTGTCGTTGCTGCTCATGGAACCTTCTCCTCACTCAGGTGCGCCGACGAGAGAGGCCGCCCGGGATGCCGCGGCCAAATTCAACGACGCTCTTTTTACAGACCGCCCACTGCCACCGGAGATCAACAACCTTCACAAGCATCTCAACGTTGAGGCACACCTTGCCTGCCACAACGCGAGGGTTTCCTCGTTGCTAACTGCCTGTGGCGCTGATGAGTGCGCCACAACGTCAACCGTGAGATGCCTTACCTTTAGGGTAAGCGATGCTGCAGTAGGTCCACAACGTAGAACTCCTGCGGTATCGCTGCCTTCGATGCAGTGGTCCCCATAATTCTGATGCCCGAGGGCCCAGAATTGGTTGGCCTATGGGTTAACTCGGCAAAAAAATCCTTACGCTTTACGAAATGCGCTGAGACTGCGCCTAAGAAGATTACGCACGGACGGACCGCTTTGTCGGGAGAAGCCCGCTCTTGGGAGCCGATAAGCCCAGGATTATATGACCCTTAATGTCGTCCCAGAGCGGCCGATACGCGCTCAAATCAGCCCTCTGGAATGGCGAGAACTGTTTGTGGGACGGCGTTCGATCAGGGACCGCTTGCGCGCGCCCTCGCGAGCACCGCTCCATTCCCACAAATCGCTCCAAGCTACCAAATTCCCTGCATAAATATTGAGGTTGTTGCCCCTGCGGTATAGACTCCCGCCGTCCTTACTTCGGCACAGGAGCACAGCATGACCTCGACCCCGGCTTGGAAGCGAACGGCAACGGCAGACGACGCGCGAGAGCACGGACTGAAGGCTGGTGAGTTTGAGGCTGTCCGCAAGGCTCTGGGGCGCGAGATCAACATGGTCGAGCTCGGCGTTGCTTCGGCCCTTTTTTCCGAACACTGTTCATACAAGAGCACCAAGGTGCACCTGCGTGGCCTTCCGACGACGGGGCCGAGAGTGATCGTTGGTCCGGGCGAGAACGCCTGCGTGGTCGACATCGGTGATAACGAGGCCGTCGTCTTTAAGGTCGAGAGCCACAACCACCCGACGTTCATCGAGCCTTTCCAGGGCGCGGCAACGGGCGTGGGCGGAATTCTTCGCGACGTCTTCACGATGGGCGCGCGCCCCGTGGCCCTGCTCAACTCGCTCCGCTTCGGAGACCCCGCGCTTGCGAAGAGCCGCTACCTGCTGCGCCGGGCCGTGAACGGCATCGGCTTCTACGGCAACTGCATGGGGATACCGACCGTGGGCGGCGAGCTGTCGTTCCACCCGTCTTTCAACGGAAACTGCCTGGTGAACGCTTTCGCGCTCGGCGTGGTTAAGCAGGACGAGGTGTTCCTCGGAACGGCAGCCGGCGTCGGAAACGTCGTGCTCTACGTCGGCTCGAAGACCGGCCGCGACGGCATTCACGGCGCGAGCATGTCATCGGAGGAGTTCGGCGACGACTCAGACGCCAAGCGTCCGACCGTGCAGGTGGGAGACCCCTTCCAGGAGAAGCTGCTACTCGAAGCCTGCCTTGGGGCGTTCAAGAGCGGCCACGTCGTTGGCGTACAGGACATGGGAGCCGCAGGCCTAACCTCCTCGGCGTTTGAGATGGCAGACCGTGGCGGCAACGGCGTGCGAATGCACCTCGACCGGGTGCCGCAGCGAGAGACTGGCATGAATCCGTACGAGATCATGCTCTCTGAGTCGCAGGAGCGGATGCTCTTCATCGTCAAGGCCGGCCAGGAAGATAAGCTGATATCAATATTCAAGCGCTGGGAGCTGGACGCTGTTGCCATCGGCGAAGTGACCGAAGGCGGCAACGTGGAGCTGCTGTGGAACGGTGAGCTCGTATCATCGATTCCAGCGCACCTGCTCACGAGCGCTGTGCCGCAGTACGAGTGGCCGACGAAAGACCCCGCACTCAACCCAGCCAACGCTGCGCTGCGCGCCCCGATTACGCTCTCAGAGTTCCCGGCGCCGAAGGACCTCTCGGCTGCCTGGCTCTCGATGCTGACGCACCCGAACCTCTGCTCCAGGCACCCAGTCTACAACCAGTACGACAGCACGGTGCGTGGAGATACCGCGGTTCATCCCGGAAGCGATGCGGGTGTTGTGCGGCTCAAGTCATCTCGCGGCCGGGAGAAGGGCATCGCCATCTCGCTCGATTGCAACTCCCGCTTCTGCGCCATCGATGCCGTGAAGGGCGCGGCCCTCTCGCTGGCTGAGTCGTGCCGAAACATCGCTGCCACGGGCGCCACGCCCTTGGGGATCTCAGACTGCCTCAACATGCCTAGCCCGGAGGTGCCTGAGACGATGTGGCAGATCGCCGGCAGCATCAAGGGTCTCGGGGAGGCCGCGCGTGCCTTCGGCATCCCGGTTGTGAGCGGCAACGTGAGCCTCTACAACCAGACCCACGGCCAGGGCATCCACCCTACTCCGCTACTGGACCTAGTGGGGCTCCTCGATGACGTCACCAAGGCGGTGCCTTCACAGTTCCGAGCCGCAGGCGACCACGTGCTGCTCCTCGGCGAGACGCGCGAGAGCGACCTAGGCGGCAGCGCTTACCTCGCCTACCAGCACGGCGCCGAGCGCGGAGAGCTGCCGGCTCTCGACTACGAAGCGGAGAAGCGCGCCTGCGACCTGGTCCGCAAGCTGATCGACGAGCGGCTCATCAACTCGTGCCACGACCTGTCCGAGGGAGGCCTCGGCGTTGCCCTGGCCGAGTGCTGCTTCAGTGACTACGAAGCTCCGCTTGGGGCAAAGCTCTCGCTCTCGCACAAGAACCTTCGCCCCGACGCAGCACTCTTCTCGGAGAGCGGCGCGCGTTTCCTCGTGAGCGTTTCGCCAGCCAACCTGGAGAAGGTAAAGGCTGCTGCTAAGGCCGCACAGGTCGCAATCGGCGGAGAAGGCTCCGTCGGCGGCCCAACGATTGAAGTCACAGGCATTGCCGCGATTCCTGCCGAGGCGGCGTACCGTTCCTGGTTTAATGGGCTCGAGCAGCTCTTTGAGGCGTAGGAGAGAAACGAGATGGAGTCTTTGGACAAGTTTCACGACGAGTGCGGCCTCATGGCGGTGTGGAACCACCCTGAGGCGGCCAACCTCACGTACCTTGGGCTCTACGCCCAGCAGCACCGCGGCCAGGAGGGCGCCGGCG
>OMIG01000046.1 GCA_900299035.1 Pseudomonadota bacterium | reverse complement strand
CTCTGGGACGCCGGCAAGGGGCAGGTTATCCGCCCCGACTTGCGCGAGGCACTCTTCCTGCCCCAGCGGCCGTACATGGTGCTGGGCTCCCTCCGTTCACAGCTCGTGTATGGTCTGCGGCGACGCGTCGTCCTTGACCGCGAGCTGGTCAGCGTTCTTGAGCGCGTGAAGCTCGGGGAGATGTTCGATCGCGTGGGCGGCCTAGACGCCACGCTCGACTGGCCGAACGTGCTCGGCACCGGAGAGCAGCAGAGGCTCGCCTTCGCGCGCCTGCTGCTCATCCAGCCGCGCTTCGCATTTCTGGACGAGTCCACGACAGCGCTCGACAGAAACACCGAGCGCGACCTGTACGGCATTCTGCCCTCTGTCGTTGAGCAGTACGTGAGCACCGGCAGCGTGTCTGACCTCAACGAGTTCCACGAGCATATTCTTGAGCTGAAAGGAGACGGCACGTGGTCATACCGGTAAGGCTCTTGGCCTGCTTCACCGCTGCTCTCTTCATCCCGCTGGCTGGCGCGCGAGCTGAATCCTCGGTGCAAGATCTCGTCTTCGAAAACTGCGAAGCTGCGAGAGACAAGGCTGCGCAGCTCAGTGCCGACGAGCGGCGAGCCCTGTTTGAGTTCCTCCCCAGGGTCATAACGCTCAACACGCAGGCTCCCGCAGCTCCCGAGCTCTTAGCGCAGATGCCTGGGCAGGCGCGACCTGGAGAGCTCGGCGCTGGGCCGGCCTGGCACACACGTGACGCAAAGCGCGAGGTGCGCGGCAAGCGCTGTGCTATTGAGCTGCTCGAAGAGGCTGGCGCTGCAGCACTGGGAACGTTGCCGGTGCTGGCAGAGATCTACAGCAGAGAGAACCTGAGCGACGAGATCGCCGTTGCCCTGGAAGAAGCGGCAGCAACGATTGCGGAGCAGGCGCACAAACAGGGCCTGTACCCGGACGACAAAGAGCTTGAGAACGCTGTCAGGCTGCTCGAAACCGGGCACCCCCTGATCGCTCAAAATTTCTTGCACGAGTACGTGGGAGTCTCGCTTCCGCACGTCATAAGGCACCTCTCGATGCTCGATGGCACCGACGGCCAGAAGGTGGCGCGTTTTCTCTCGGAGGCAGATCCAGACGGCAGCCGCTCGATGCGGGTGTTCTTGGACTTGCTGGTGTCACTTCCTGACGAGCAGCAGCGCCGCCTCGCGCGGCAAATCCCACTGCCCTTGCCGCAAGCTCTCCAGTCTTTTCTGCCAGAGCTCTCGCGCCTTGCGGCAGACAGCGCTAAATCTCCAGCCTTCATGCCGCTGCTAGGGAAAGCGTGTCTCGCCGTCGGGTCTCTCATGCTTGACGCTTCATCCGCCGCCGCGCTCGCCCAGCGAAGCTCCTTCGACCAGCTTGAGCTTGAGGAGCAGCGCTGCCTCTTGCGCGCAGCTCCGGGGCTTTCAAAGCGCGTTGTGGCGATGCTCTCCTCGTCTGACCCAGACGAGCAGCTTAATGCAATGTCGCTCTTTAGCCTTACCCCAAAGGCTTTCAGTGCTGAACAGCGCGCAGCCGCCTGGGCCAGAATTCGCGAGCTAGCCGACAGCCAGGATACTTCGGTGCGTCGGGCTGCGCTCAAGAGCTTGGTCAGCTCTCCTGACAAGCGAGCGGAGGCAGCCGCCGCTATCTCCAAGACCCTGAGCGAGCCCGTGCCAGCTGGGGAACAACCTTCTCCCTCGCGACGAGAGCTCGCTTTCGAGGCGATGGCAGAGATGCAGCTCTCCAAAGAATCGTCCAGCCTCGTCCCTGTAGCTCTCGCGGCGGTAACCTCATCGTCTCCAGCCCCGGGGGCAGTTGCATTCCTCGCAAAGGCGGAGGAGGCCGACCCCTCGCTGCTCGACGCGCTCAGCGGCAGAGACCCTGTCGCGGCAAACGGCGCGCTCTTGGTGCTCAAAAACATGAAGAAGCTGCCGAAGAAGGCGGTAGATCCTGCCTTCCTGCTCCTGAGCAATCCGCTGACGAGCCGAGGCGCAGAGGAGGCGCTGCTGAAGCTAGCCCCTGCGGCTGCAGGTCCGCGCATTAAGAGCCTTCTGCCTCGTGCGCAAGAGCCCGCACGAACTGCCCTACTCGCCCTGCTGCAGTCCTTTGGCTTGGCTTCGAAGTCCGAGTCGGCCGAGCTCGCTGCAGCGCTCTCGGTTGAGGGCTGCTCTCAATTAGTGGGAAGGGCCTCTGCTGTAGAAAAAATTCTGGCGCGCCGAGACCTCGAACCCGCTGTTCAAGCTTCGTTGCGCGACCGATGTGCCCTTTGTCTTGGAGAGCTGCCAGAGCAGGACGCAAAAGCGCTTCTGGCTGGAAGCTTCGCAAGCGCTATCTCACAGTCTCCCGCTCTAGCGCGAGCCTTCGCAGGTGGGGGCTTGAGCGATGAGATCCAAGATCAGCTCCTCTCTCTTATCCTCGACTCCTCGAGCGCTAGTGAGCCGATGACGGCGGTGGCGCAAGAGGTGCTTACGCATGGCTCTCGCGCATCCCGGATGAAGATTCTTCAGTCCGCGACGCTTCAGTATTTCGGGTCAAGCGGCGTTCTCGCAGCGATACAGGAGGTGGCGAAGCACTCCGGCAACGACGAACAGCTTCGTTCGGCGGCGGTCAACGCTCTGGCAGCTCTCGGTGACCAATCATTTGGCTGGAGAGAGCTGGTGCGAGAGATGATTGAGGCCGTGGGCAAAGATGAGCAGGCGCTCGAAAGTGTCCGAGACACGCTCAAGCTCATCCCGGTAGCCGTTGTGCTAGAGGAAGTGGCGCCCGCCCTAGAGTCGGACGACCGAGAGCGGCTCATCGGAGCGTGCCGAATCGGCGCAGCCCTCGGCCCTCAAGCGATTCCGATCGTGTCCAAGGTGTGGAGCCTGCGAGACAAGAACGATCCTGCGGTGCGATACGCAGCGGTGCTTGCGCTTCTCGAGATAAACCCACTCACGCCGGACCTGCAGGAGCAGGTGCGTCGGTTGTTGGTCAATCGCTACTACCCGAGCGCCCTTAATGCCCCCGTTCAGTGGAAGAGCTCCGTCGCCGTTGTTGACCTCCAGCCGGCTTCATTTGGCACCCTACGAGAGGTGCGCCTTGAGCGCCTCTTGAAGGCGAACCGAGGTCATACCGATGAGCAGCGGCCCTAGCGAAGAGCGCAAGACCGGGCTCAGCCGCTTTTTGCCCTTAAAGCCACAAAAAAGCAGCCTTTAATGTGCTGGAAAAGGGCTGCTCGGGGTCGACTAAATGAGTCGTCTTTGTCTATACTTACGGGCGCGTACGGGCTGTTCCTGAGGCGTACCGCGAGAGTATCTCCCGCGCCGCGGCCATCCCCGTCAACTTTGCGTGAGACCGTAACAGTGGCAAATCCGTTCCTCTTGCTGATCGCGCCCTTCCGGAACCGCTTCATTCGCGGGCCGCTCTCGCTGATTGGGGTGAATCTGCCAGGGGCCGGGCAAGATCCAGCAGTAGATACGCCATGGCGGCCCCAGGTGCTCTCGCGTGAAGCGCTGATCGAGCTGGCTCAAACAATCGCCTCGCAGCACGAAGCAACCTGTGGGCCGCTGCGCTCGAAGCGCCTCATCTACAGCTACCGGGCGAACCGTGAAACGCTGCGGCGCGTCTACCTGGGCCTCGTTGATGCAGCGCACAAGGGTGAGCCCCTTACCGCAGGGTCGGAATGGCTGCTCGACAACTACCACGTCGTTGAGCGGCATGCGGCAGCTATCAAGAAGTACCTTCCGTGGGGATTCTACAAGACGCTGCCGATGATCCGGCAGGGAGAGTTCCGCGGATTCCCCAGAATCTACCAGCTGGCTCTCGAGTTCGTTGTGCACACCGATGCTGCGCTCGACTCTCAGCTCGCCGGCGTCTTTCTCAGTGCGTACCAGGGAAAGCTGGAGCTCTCGTCAGGGGAGCTGTGGGCGTTCCCAATCATGCTGCGCTTCGCGCTGCTTGAGAACCTGCGGCGCCTGATGCGCGAAGCTGAGAAGGAGCTCATCGCCCGCCGGGACGCCTTCCGGCTCGTGGATGAAGTGCTGGGTGACGATTCCCGCACCGGCACCGAGATCACTCAGATCATGTTCGATCCGCTGAAGCGGCTCAGTGAGCGCGAGAGCTTCCTTCCGCATGGCGCACTTGAGCTTCTCAAGCGGCTGCGTGGGCGCGGGCGCAAGGCGTTCATGGCGCTTCAGTTCCTGGAGGAGACCCTGCGTGAGCGCGGCCTCGATCCAGAGGACCTCCTGCGCGCAGAGGACCACAACCAAGCAGCTCGGCAGATCTCGGTAGGCAACACGCTTACGTCGCTCACCGCCATCGACCAGATGAACTGGCGCGACTGGTTCGAGAGCATCAGCCTCGCCGACCGCGTGCTTCGCAAAGACCCTTCAGGCCTCTATGGACGCAGCGACTTCCCCACTCGCGACGCGATTCGTCATGAGATCGAGCTAATCTCAAAACGCAACAAGATGACTGACTCGGCGATTGCGGCGGTTGCCCTACAGTGCGCAGAGCGCGCCGCGTCCGAGTTTCCAGGGAAGGACGATCAGTCGCTCGTGCGCAAGCACGTCGGCACCTTCCTCATAGGCGACGGACGCCTTGAGCTTGAGAGGGCGCTGCGATTCAGCCCTTCGCTCCTGCTCAAGGTCCAGCGATTCCTTTCATCCCACGCCCTCCGCACCTACCTAGGCTCGATGGTTCTCGTATCGCTGCTGCTCGTTGGCTACGTGGTGCTGCTCTCGGAGTGGGCGGAGATCGGATTCTGGGAGTTCATCGCCACGATGCTGCTGGCGGCGCTGCCTGTTTCTGAATTGGCCTCCAGCCTCGTGCAGTACCTGGTGTCTCGCTGGGTAACCCCGAAACCTCTGCCTAAGCTCAACCCTGACATACCCCTTGGGCCCGAACACAAGACCATCATCGTCGTCCACACCATCTTTAGCTCAACTGCGTCGATTCAGCGGGCTATAGACGGCCTCGAGGTGCGCTTCTTGGCGAACGATGACCCTTCCTTCACGTTCGTGCTGATGGCCGACCTGCCAGACGCGCGCTCAGAGCACGCTCAAGGAGACGAGCAGATTATCTCAGTAGCCGCAGAGCAGATTGAGGTCCTCAACGCTCGGCACAGCCGCAACGGAGAGAAGCCGTTTGCGCTCTTCTTCCGCTCGCGCCTGTGGAACCCCAGCGAGGGCGTGTGGATGGCCTGGGAGCGCAAACGGGGCAAGATCGAAGAGCTCAACCACTACCTCCTGGGCGAGGGAGAGACCTCACTCAAGTGTATTGCGGGAGATGAGTCGCGCCTTAAGGGCGTGCGCTACGTTATCACGCTCGACAGCGATTCACAGCTTTCACGGGACGTCGCCAAGAAGCTTATCGCCACAATCTCTCATCCGATGAACCGCCCGGTCATCGACCAAAAGGTAAACCGTGTCGTGAAGGGGTACGCGTTCATTCAGCCGCGAGTCACTATCTCTCTGACATCAGCCACGAACTCTTTCTTCTCGCGCCTGTTCAGCGGCCAGGCGGGGCTCGATCCGTACACGAACGTGGTTTCCGAGGTGTACCAGGACCTGTTCGGCGAGGGATCCTTCTGGGGCAAGGGCATCTACGACGTGTATGCGTTTGAGCACGTGCTGCGAGGCCGGGTGCCAGAGAACGCGCTGCTCAGTCACGACCTGTTTGAGGGATCGTTTGCACGGGTGGCGCTGGCTTCCGACATAGAGCTGTACGACGACTTCCCCTCGCGCTACATGGGCTACTCAAAGCGCCTCCACCGTTGGGTGCGCGGCGACTGGCAGCTCCTGCCGTGGCTTGGTCCCTCCGTGCCCACCAGAAACGGCAGGGAGAAGAACCACCTCTCCTGGCTGTCACGCTGGAAGATGTTTGACAACCTCCGCCGCAGCCTGCTGCCGCCGGCCTCTCTCCTGGCGCTGCTCGCCGGGTGGCTATTCTTGCCGGGCGGTCCGCTCGTCTGGACCGTACTGGTGCTGCTCGTCATATCGTTCCCGGTGTTCACCGGATTAGCCAGCGTCTTCGCCCTTCCAAGCGTCGGAATCTCTATAGGCGGCTTTCTAGGGGATATCGGTCGCGATCTCTGGCGAAACTTCCTGCGCTCGATCTGCGCCGTGGCGTTCCTGGCGCACCAGAGCGGTCTGATGCTGCACGCAATCGGAGTGACGCTGTACCGCGTTTTCATCAGCAAGAAACACCTGCTTGAGTGGGAGCCTGCTGAGCGGTCAGAGCGGCGATCACGCAACGAGAACCGAGACTACCTGCGGCTCTTCCTGCCGGTCATGGCTGTAGTGCTAATTGCGCTCGTAGCCGCCG
>OMIG01000045.1 GCA_900299035.1 Pseudomonadota bacterium | reverse complement strand
GCCTTCCACACGATCTTCTTGATGCCGTCCGAGGGATGGTACGCCTTGATGTCAAATGGGTCGCCCTGTCGATTGAGCGTGTCAGTGACCATGTCACCCGGCCGCTGCGTTGAGCTTACGAGCGGAAGCCGAGTCTCAATCGCTGTTGGCGGCACGATCTCAAGCGCTGCCGCGACGGGCTGCCTCCAGCGCAGCCGAATGAGCCCCGCCGCGTCACGCACTTCGCAGCGCAGTCCAGAGATCGTCCAGCTTCCGCGGTGCGGCAGCGTAAGGTCGAGCGCGAGCTTGCGCTCTGCAGAGCTTGTCCCTGACACGCGCAGCGCAGCCTTGGGAAATTCTGGAATCGGGCTCTCCAACGAGATGTCGAGCGAGGTGAAGGGCAAC
Organism: Pseudomonadota bacterium; assembly: GCA_900299035.1. Taxonomy (GTDB): domain Bacteria; phylum Bdellovibrionota_C; class UBA2361; order UBA2361; family OMII01; genus OMII01. Next base: position 5,074 of record OMIG01000045.1, on the reverse strand, counting down.
ACCCGTAGGGAGGGCAGGACAACCACAGCACGAGCCGGCTCACGGGAGACGCAAGCGGCTGCGGGAGGCACGAGCGTCACAGTCAGGCGCCGGCGCATCAAGGTCCCCTCAAGCACGACCACCACAAACGCCAGGGCGAGAACCCCCAGCAGCCCGTACGCGAGCGCAGCTGATACGATGTCGGAGTGGCCTGGGACCGGGCCGAGCAGCAGGTACCCAGTGAATAGTAAGAGGACAACCGCGCGAGTCGAGAGCGGCCCCACTCCAGAGAGCGAGAAGACCCTGTGGAAAGCTCCCTTGATGGCTCTCATGCAGGATTGAAGGGCTGTCAATTTCATCAAGTAGTATCGGCGTTTTAACTAGGTTTTCCACAGCTCCGATCTGGCTGTGGAAAACTGTGGAAAATCTTTCAACAAACCTCTCTAACGCCTGTTGCGCACGAGAGTGCTAAAACTATAGCTTCTCAGCGCCCTTAACCGCCTAGGCAACTCATCGTTTCTGCGGCCAAGGGTCTTAAGCGGTCCCTGGGGCTGATGTTACGATGCGAAATCCAGCCGTGTGTACGCCACTTCCGATGAAAGACGACAGGGCAGCCGTGCCGAATCAAGAGTGCGCCGTTAAAACCATAACGCACCGTCGACACTTGGGAAATAGAGTAGGCGCAGCCGCCCGCGGCAGGCTCCGAGAGGCCTGGGCATGAAACCACAGGCGAACTCAGAGGTCGTTGACGATCGGCGCTACCTGGCGCTGGCCCAAGCGCCGAGCGGCGAGGGGGGCGCCCCCATCCTGGTGCAGCCGAGAGAGCAGGCTCTAGCGATTGGGCGCCTTGAGCCAACGCCGTTCGGCATGCTCGCGCCTTCAATCGCCGCGCAGCTCGGCATCGTAGGCCAACTCTTCGACGGCATAGTTTCTGAGCTCGCCCCTCGCTGCGGCGCCTGCGGCACCCTTGCGCAGCCTCCCGCTGCCGTTGATGCCCTGAGCCTCCCGAAAGAAGGATTCCTCGCGGCGGTGCTCGTCGATGATCGACACGACGTGGCTCTCCGTGAGCGCTGTGAGCTGCTCGGCTCAGAGCGAGCCCTAGTGCAGAGTCGTATCGTGCGAGTTGAAGAGTGTGAGTCTGATGATGGAGAGCCGGTGCTCGCCCTGGTCTCGGCCGAAAGCCCAGAGGAGCTGCGCGCGGCAGTCAGGCTCTGGCTCGGCCGGGGCAGCGCCGCTGTGCGCGTTGTCCACCTCGCAGAGAGGCACGCGCCAGCAACGCAACTAGCGCTGCTTCGCGCATCGTGGGCCTGCGCGGGCTGCGGCAAGCTGTTTGAGCCAGCCAGCAAGAGTGCTGTTTTGGCGGCGGAGGAGTGCGCACGCTGCAAAGGGCAGGGTTGGCTTGAGGTTGAGGCGAAGCGCCTCACTTCGTGCGAAGAATGCGGCGGATTTGGCCGGAGCACAGCCTTTTCTGGGTACGAGTGGCGGGGAGTCGAGCTGCGCTGCCTGTCTGCCCTGCCGCTTGCGGCGCTGCGGCCTGGGCTTTCGGGCGGTAGCGCAGCGGCCGAGGCGCTCGATGTGGCGATCTCGCGAGGTTTCGGCAGCTACCCGCTTGGCGCGCCCACTGGGACGATGTCAGCCGGCGAGCGGGCTCGACTCTCGTTGGCCTGCCTTGAGCTTTCGCGCATCGAAGGCCTAAGCCTCGTGGCTGACGCAGCGAGCCTCTTCTCGGGCCAGGCGGAGAGCGGCTCTCACGGCGTAGCGCTCATTGCTCCGCAAACGGCAGCTCCGCAGCAGCGAGGCAGCCATGCCCCGCCAAGCGCAGCCCTCTCAGTGAGAGATATTGCAGCGGGGCCTCTTGAGATGGCGCAGCTCTCTGTGCCGTGCGGGGCTGCGAGCCTCATTCAAGGCGAGAGCGGCAGCGGAAAGTCACTGCTCCTGCGAGAAGTTGCCGCTGTCTTCTCGAAGCGCAAAAAGCTGGCGAGTCGCTGCTCTTTTCCAGGCCTTAAGTCTTGCACGTTGATTGATCCATTTCGGCCCGCAGAGGAGCTTGTGGGAGACCTGATCGAGGTCATGTCGCTCATCGCCCAGGAGCTTTCGGGAACCCGGGCTGCGCGCGAGCGCGGGCTCACAGCTCGCGACATCAGCCTGTCGACATCTCCGCGCAGGTGTGCGGCTTGCGCGGACAGCGACTCGGCCGATGGCTGCCAGGCGTGTGGTGGCGCAGAATTAGGCTCAGCAGTCGGCGGCATCGTCTTTAACAAGATGCGCTGGAGCGAGATCCTGCACGCGCCGCTCAGTGCTGTGGCGCAGCTCCTGTGGAGAGATTCAGCGATCGCCTCAGCCATCGAGTCTCTCCCAGGCGACCTCTCGTCTCGCTGCACGTTAGCCACACGCAGCTCTACGCTGACAGCTGCGGAGCGACGGGCGCTCGCCATCTGTGCGGGGCTCGGTCGGGTGCTGTCGGCAAGAAAAGGATCTGGCCCAGCCCCGCTTGGACACGAGCTTGTGCTGATCGATACCCCGTTTTGCCTCGCCAAAGAGCACCAAGAGCTTGTGTGGCGCATGCTCGGAGAGCTGAATGATCGAGGCGCTACGGCACTTTGCGCGGGCGTGCCAGAAGCTCTCGAAAGACACTTCGCCTCTGTGGTACGGTTGCGCCCTTCAAGCGAAGCCGCTCCTGCCCGGATGCGGAGCAGGATGTACGACGTGCGGCACTCGCGAGCCGCGCGAGTTGATGTGGTGAAGCAATGATGGGGATACGACTCTCAGACAAGCGCATTTCTCGCGAAGAGCTCAAGGAGCTGCTCTACCGGCGGCGCTACGCGGTCCCGAACGCCGTCACCGTCGGCAACATGTTCTGCGGATTCCTGGCCATCATGTACTCCTCGACGGGGCGCTTCGAGCAGGCGACCGTGTCGATCTTGATAGCGATCCTGCTGGACGGCCTCGATGGCCGCGTTGCCCGAAGGCTCAACGCCACGTCGCGCTTCGGGATTGAGTTCGACTCGCTCTCGGACCTGGTTTCTTTCGGGGTTGCCCCGGCCGTCATGACGTACCACTGGGCCTTTCACCGCTTGGCGCCGGACTTCGGCGTTGCGCTGACCTTCTTCTACGCGCTGTGTGCCGCAAGCCGCCTGGCGCGCTTCAACATCTCAGCGGAGAACCTCAAGAGCTTCACCGGGCTGCCAACACCGGGCGCCGCCATCTTCGTGGTGTCTGTCATTCACGCGCTGCCGTTTGAGCAGAACTCGTACCCGATGCTGGTGGTGGGCTCGCTCACCATGCTCACGATCGGCTACCTGATGGTCTCCACCATCGAGTTCTTTAGTATCAAGCAGTTTAAGCTCTCCGGCGTGAAGGTTCGGTGGCACATCGCCCTCGGCCTGCTGATTGCCCTGACCTGGTATGACTCTCGCCTCGGCCTCTTGGCTCTCGCAGGCTGGTACGCGGGAAGCGGCCCGTTCATGAGGGTGCGTGGCAAGCTGCCGACGTGGCTCGGAGGGCCCGCGCGCGCCAAGTCTCAGCCCGCCGCGGGCGCGTTTAACCTGTAGCGAATACCGTTGCTGAGAAGGGTAGTTTGAGCGCGAGCACACCGACGCTCGCCTGAGCTGTTGTCCTAAGCCGCAGACGGCTTAACGGTGTAGATGTTAACTGGCAGTAGGTTGAGCCACACACGCTCCCGAGCCAGGTAATTGAGCGATCCAGAGCTCTTTAGGTACTCATTCACCTCTTTCACGCGCTCTGCGCGGTCCGCCGGAGCCAGAGCGCCGTTGAAGGTGCGCATGCCGATGTACTCGTAGTAGGTCATGAGGGTTTCCGGAGAGCTGATCTCGCGCAGCCTCTGGAAGATAGCCTGAACGGTGTCGAGGTCGAAGTTCACAAAGGGCAGGGCGCACACGATCATGTCGTAGCGTGTGCCGAGCGGCAGCTCTTGCGCGGGCCCTTCGAAGAAGAACACCCTGTCTCGATGGCGCTGGTAGTCGCTATTGAGCTCAAGGCGGTCCTTGAGCATCTTCATGAACCGCGGATTGATTTCACAGATAGTGAGGGTGTCGCCCTCGCGCATCTCGCGCAGCATCGGCGTAGTGACAGAACCTGTGCCGGGCCCGAGCTCAAGGATCTTTTTGGGCGCGCGCTGGGCCTCTCGCAGGGGAGCGATGAGGGCCTGAGCCGCCCAGCGAGACGTGGGGAAGCAGGCCCCAGTCGTCTTGAACTCCAGCAGGAACTCCCTAAGGAAGACGAGGTTCTCTTTAATCATACCGACGATCGTGTCCCCGTGACCCAGTTCCGGAAGGTTTTGGCTCATGCGCCCCCCCGAACTTCTTCAGACCAGAGAGGGTTATGGCAGCAAACTTCCGGCGTGTAGCCACCCCAAGCCGTGCCTCGCCTTAGCGCTGCGCGGCCCGGCGGCCTGAGGGGGCATAATGTAATGATCTGTAAGGCTTCGGTCCAGCCTTCGAGCCGAAGAAAGTGGCCGCTCTCCGGTTTTCTTCGAGCCCTAGCCGCGCTTTTCCAAACGCCGGTACCAATACTATCGAAATGCCGCTCTTCGACCATGTGAACCGTCAGGGACTTGCTTGGACAGACGCCCGTACCCACCCCGCCAATCGTGATCCTCGGCAGCTTCCTGAGGGAGCTTCATAAAAGGGAGCTAAAAGGGTAGAACAAGGAGCCTTCGTGCGGCATTTGCGTAGGCGCTAGGTCAGAAAAATTTGGGGTTCGTCGATGGACAACGGAGCACTCTGGGAACGGTTTAAGAATCGGCTCTTCGCCGACGCGACGACGGGCTTCTCGCTCGACACCAGCCGGCTAAATTACGACGACTCATTCCTCTCAAAAATGGAGCCTAAGGTGCAGGCCGCGCTCGACGCCATGGCGCAGCTTGAGGCAGGAGAGATCGCCAACCCCGACGAGAAGCGCATGGTCGGCCACTACTGGCTGCGGGCTCCGCAGCTCGCGCCGACCAGAGAGATCGCTGCCGAAATAACCACAACGCTCTCACGCATCAAGACATTCGCTGCGGCGGTGCATCTGTCTCTTATACACATCTGACGCTGCCGACGATACTCCTTGTGTAGATCTCGGTGGTCGCCGT
>OMIG01000044.1 GCA_900299035.1 Pseudomonadota bacterium | reverse complement strand
GTTCTCGGTCGACGCCGGGCGCATACGGTTCTCGGAGCGCCTTGATCATCCGAGATGGCCGTAACTCTGGAGAATAAAACCACGGTACGAGCCCAAACCCACTCTGTAGGCGCAAACAGCCTCCGAATTGTGCACCACTCTGGTAAGTCTCGACAGGGGGAAACAGCCTAGGGCTGCAGAGTTTTGCGCGCGACTGCGAGCGCGATGCAGAAGAAATTTCGAGGGGATAGCTACCGACCAGCACAAAACGCCGGTTTGAATCGATGCGCTGCCAAGCCGGCTAAAGCTGGCGGTAGAGCAACCTACTGCTCCGAAGTAGCTGGGCGCGGGAAGCCCAAGAGCGCGCCGCCGAGCAGCATCAGCATCAAGCCTATCAGCTGCGCCTCGCTGAGCCCGGCAAAGACCTTGGGGTTGTTGCGCAGAAACTCAACGCTCACGCGCTCGATTGAAATGAGAAAGAGGTAGAGGCCGAAGCGCTGGAAGCGCAGGTTAAGGTAGCTGCCAGAGCGCTCGACTCTCGTGAGCACCCACAGCACAACCAAGCTCGCAGCTGACTCGAACAACGGCGTCGGGTAGACGAGCTCCCCGGGCAGCGTCGGGACAACTCCCTGCAGGTACGACATGCCCCAGAACCCTGCGGTCGGAACGCCGTAGTCCCCGTCTCCGGAGAGCTGGCAGCCGAGGCGGCCAACTGCGTAGCCGAGGGCGAGACAGGGGCCGAGCGAGTCGAGCAGCCGGCCCACGTCTGTTTTGTCTCGGCGAGCCATGCTGATGACGGTGATGGCGGCGATGATGAAGCCGCCGTAGAAGGTGAAGCCCGCGCTTGCGAACAGGGCGCCGAGCAGATCTTTGCTGGTGTGCTGCCAGTTCTCGGCGATGAACCAGAGCCGCGCGCCGAGAAGCCCAGACACTCCGCCCGCCATCACGTACCGCTCAGCGAGCTGGGGCTCGATGCCGTACAGCCTGAAGCTCTTGGCGAGGCGCATTCCTCCCAGAATAAGGCCGAGGGCAACCATCAGCCCGAAGCTCTGCACAGGCAAGGGGCCGACCGTAACGAGTGTCGGAATCATCCGATTCTTTTCTTACTTAGCGGCGGTGGTGTCGGCGGCCGGAGCCGGGGCCGCACCGCCTGAAGACGATGCGTCCGCGAGAATCTTGGAAACCCAAGCGGAGTTCCAGTTGCGGGGACCGATGATTCGCGCAACGCGTCCGCTCTTGTTGTCTGGATCATCCACATCCATGACGCGGTGCTGCGCGTCGAGCACGAACGATTCAGGGAGACCTTGCACGCCGTACAGTCGCTTGCTCTGCGAGTCTGAGTCTATGATCATCGGGTAGGTCAGGCCGTACGTGGCCTTCATCTTCTCGACCGCCTCTGGGGTGTCGTCAACAGCTATGCCGACCACCTGAAAGCCTTTGTCCTTGAGCGTGTCGTTGATCGTTTGGAGGAGCGGCAGCTCAGCAACGCACGGCGCACACCACGTCGCCCAGAAATTCACGAGGGTTACCTTGCCCTGGTACTGGCTGAGTAATGCCTCTTTGCCCTTGGCATCGGTACCCTTTACCTCGGGAGCCTTGTCGCCGGGCGCAAAGCTGGTCGAGCCGCCGCCCGAGCATGCGCACACGAGTACTACTACCACTGCAGCCAAACCGCGTGATACGACCCTCATATTTTTGCCTCTCGATTACTGAGCGGGAGTGCTCGAAGACGGTGTGGATGACTTGCCGTACTTCTTCTTAAACCGGTCTACACGGCCCTCGGTGTCGAGCAGCTTCTGCTTGCCTGTGTAGTACGGGTGGCACTGAGAGCACACTCCAACGCGGATCTCAGGGATAGTAGCCCCAGTCGAGAAGGTGCTTCCGCAGCCTCCGCAATAAACCGTGGCATCGTAGTAGGTTGGGTGGATGTTCTCTTTCATAGCCGCGGAAGGGTACTGTACCGGGGCACCCCTGTCAACTTTCGGCCCAGGCCAAAAAAGCCTTGAGAAACTCGGGGGGTGGCTCCATTCCCCGGCGACTTTTAACGTCCATAAATACTGATTCGATCACCAGCTCGACCGCCGGCTTCCCCCGTTCGTTGAGCAGGGTCTGGTGGATGACCAGGGTGCGATCGCGCACCTCTGCCCGGTCGCAGGTCACAGTGGCAACCCCGCGCTTAATCTCGCGCTTGTACGACGCCGTCACCTTCGTGATCACCAGCGCTTTGCCCTCTGCCAGCAGCTTGTCGTTGGGAAAGCCGATGTGCTCCAGCAAGGCGCAGCGAGCCTGCTCAAACAGCGACAGGCTGCGGCCGTGGTGTACGTGGTCATACACCGGCTCGATCCAGGCATCGTCGATCTCTACAGTGATTGAGAACATGGTGGCCTCCCAGCGCCGTCATGCTGGCGCATCGAGGGCTGCGCTGTCAAATCGAGCGACTTCGAATTCACCATGCGGAACAGCGGCGATCGTGCTTTGATTGGCTAGCGGCAGATCATCCCCGCAGCAAGAAGGTGACCCACTATGAAATCGATCTACTCCTCGCGTGTTGCAAAAGCTCTCAAGCTGCTCAAAGAGTCGGGCCGACGGGAGGCGCTGGTTCTCTCGAGCAACCCGCTCGCCGTGCGGTCGCGCGACACACACTTCCCGTACCGGCAGAACAGCGACCTGTACTACTTCACCGGGAGCTATGCCGAGCAGCTAACGCTGGTGCTGCGGCCCTACGCGCAAGAGCCGGTGGTGCTGCTCGCGCTGCCCGAGGACAAGGGGAAGGCGGTTTGGGACGGCCCTCAGCCAGCTGTTAAGCCGCTGGCGCGCGCGCTCAAGGCCGAGCTGATTACGTCAAGCGATCACCTCAAGTCGCTCTTGGGCCTGGTGCGCGGCGCTGACGTTGCGCACGTGCAATCGATAGCCGGAACCGCGAGCGCAGCCCTCAAGGCAGACCTCTCCGCGCGCAGCGCCCTGGCGAGCCGCGGCCTGCCTGGGGCGATCGTCGAAGCAGAGCGTTTTACAGCGCGCTTGCGCGCCCTGAAGGACAGCCACGAGGTGAAGCTCATCAAGGAGAGCGCCGAGCTTACGTCGGGCGCTCTGTTTAGCACCCTTCCGCTCATCCGGCCGGGCATGCCAGAGCGTGAGATTGCGTCGTTCCTCGACTACTTCTACCGCTCTCACGGCGCTGAGCCGGCATTCGGGACCATCGTCGCAGCGGGCAAATCAGCTGCCACGCTGCACTACCAGGCGCTCTCAAAGAAGACGCGTGACGGAGAGTTTGTCCTGATCGCCACCGGCTGTGAGCTCAACATGTACTGCAGCGACGTCACGCGCTCGATACCTGTGGGAGAGTCCCTGGCACCGCAGATGCGTGACCTGTACGACATCGTGCTGCGCGCGCAGATGGTGGCAATCAAGAAGGTTAAGTCTGGGGTGCTGATGAACGACGTGTTTCTGACTGCCGCCAAGGAGCTGACGCTCGGCTTGAAGTACCTCGGGATCCTCAAAGGCCCGCTCCCGCAGCTCATGAAGAAGCAGGCTTACCGGCCCTTCTTCCCGCACGGAATCGGACACTCGCTCGGCATCGACGTGCACGACGTGGCACCGGGCGCCAACGACAAGATCGAGCGGCTTGAGAAAGGAATGGTCATTACGATTGAGCCGGGGCTGTACTTCAGCAAGCCAGTCGGCCCCCTGCCCGCCTGCGGCATCCGCATCGAAGACGATGTGCTGGTAGGCGCCCGGGGAGCAGAAGTGCTCACCTCTGGCGTGTTCCCTAAAGGGCTCGATCACCTGATGGACGTTGCCAACTCACTGGTGGCGAGCGTCGGATAAGGCGGCGCTTAGCCGACTGCCTTGGCCGGCTCAAAGCCGTACCGAGAGGGATTTCTCACGATCAACGAGAGCGCAATCACGCGCGGCACGAAGCGCCGGGTCTCGCCTGGAAGCTGTCCGCCTCGCGAGAGATCCCAGAAGTCTGCCTCCGAGTTGCGGGCAAGAACCTTCCCCACAGCACCGCTGCCTGCGTTGTACGCCGCAAGAGCCAGGTGCCAGTCGTTGAACTTCACGAAGAGGTCTCTCAGGTGCTTGGCAGCCGCCACCGTGGAACGCTCTGGGTCGAGGCGCTCGTCCTGTTTAGAATTGACCTTTAGCCCGTAGAGCTGGGCGGTCGTTCGCATGAACTGCCACATCCCCTTCGCTCCCGCTGGGCTGGCCGCTTTTGGGTTGAGTCCGCTCTCGATAGCTGCGACTGAGAGAAGCTCAGTGGGCACCCCCTCTCCTTCAAACACATCGCCCATCTTGTCGAACTGTCCGGCGTGCTCGTTCAAGACTCGCTCCACCGTGCGGCGATCGTGGTTCATGAAACGGTCCAGCTCAACCTGCACCTCTGGGGTGACGCCGAATTCCGGCTTCGGGAGGATGCGAGCTGTCTGCACACCGAGCTGTCGGCGTTGCCCTTCCAAGCTGAGCTCGTCTTCAGGTGATAACTGTAGGTCGGAGCCGCCCAGGTTGCGCGAGATGAAGCCGCAACCAACCGATGGAACGACCACGGCGAGCGCAAAAAGGACCAAGCAGAGGCGGCGAATAAGAAGGGCCATATTGGTAGGTAACTACAACAAAAAGAGCCACCCAGACCTGATGGGACTGCCGGCGGCACCTGCAAGTACAGCCCATGTGCCGGGGGGAGGCAAGCGAGCGAGGTTGGGTTGCGACTGGTATATGAACCTAAGGCTCTGAAAAAACTGGCCTAGCTCTCACGCCATAAAAACTAAACGCCTTTCTAAAAAACGGCCCTGTAAGCGTTTTGGGGTCTGCCGAGGAACGCTCAATCGGTAGTTCAATCCGCCGCATCATAAGAACTAATAAGATTCCCATCAGGCGCCCGACTCAGCTGAGCACGGGCCCTGAACGAAAGGTTTTAAAGGTTTGCATGGCGAGAGCCAGAAACTTCATCACTGCGCTAGGCAGAAGCCGTTGGACGGGTCGCGTGGCGTGTTTCTGCGCGGCGCTGTGCGCGCTCACGATGAGTGGCTGCGCGCTCCTTTCGGGCTCCAGCTCTTCGGCTCGCAGCAGCCGCGGCTGGCTCACTGACGGCTCTCTCGCAATCTCTCGTCCAGTTCCGCCCATCAACGTGGCGAGCTCAGCGCGAGCCAGCCTGCGCCCCGACGCGCTCCCAGAACAGTCGGCGCGACCAACAGCAACGGTGCTGCGCGTGACCCGCGCAGCCGGAAGGCTCTCGCTTGAGGGTCCAGACTCGCAGCCGCTCTCTTTCTCAGCTCAGGTCGCCAGCACGCTTCGGCCGGGCCGCTACACCATCGCTCTCAAGCAGGCCAACCCTCTCTGGTACGCCCCTGCTTCGTATTTCAAGCAACGCGACCTGCGAGTTCCAGCCGAAGGCAGTCGTGAGCGTTTCAAGCGAGGAGCCCTGGGCAGCCAAGCACTATTCCTCAGCAACCAGACGCCGATTCACAGCGGCCCGATCGGAACGAGCGAGATCGGCGGCCTGCGCATCAGCCCCCGCGACATGGACGAGCTCTTTAGCCTAGTGCAGGTCGGCACGGTGGTTGAGGTGCGCTAGCCGCTCCTCTCTCCCCGCTCCTTCTCTACCCTGCCCAAAGTTCATGAAACCCCTAACATTACCCTGTTAATCAGCCTTCAGAGCTGTTTTCGGGGCCATTCGACTAACGCGCCCAGAGGGTGTATAACCCGGGGCATCAATTATTTTGAGTAGACGGGAACGTCCGTGGCTGCCTCGCGAATGCTTAGCAGCCCGGCAAGGAGTAACAGCATGAAGTACGAAGAGCTTGGCGGTGGATTTATCAAGAAGCGCGAGAAGCGCGTGGTTGGGCTCTTCATCGACGGAACGGGGCTCGACCGAGCAACCCGCCGCATCAACCGTAAGGTAGACATGAGCGCCCTGGTGCGCGGCGTTACCTCCGGTCTCAATCCCGTCATAGCCCGCTACTACACACTCATCCCGTACGAAGACGATTCAAGACAGCGAGCCTTCCTCGATGCCGTCGCCCGCGCTGGGCTCTCGGTGATCGTCAAGCGTCTTCCGCCTAAGGGGATCACTCGCCAGGTCAGCGTTGACCTTGAGATGGCTTCGGACATCGTGGCGTTCTCGCTCGGCCTCTCGTCCTTCAGCAAGGAGAATGAGTACATGCCGGCCGATCACCCGCTGCGGGTAGCGGCGCCGAGCGCCGTTGTGGCGAACTTCGGGCGGAAGCAGGCGGCTTCGCAGCCTGAGAGGCATGAGTCAGCTGAGCCCCAAGAAGGCTCGCCCCGCGACAAAGCGCTCCTCAGCCGAGACGCAGACCTCTCAGTGCAGCGCTCGATCGTTGTGGTGTGCCCAAGCCGAGAGATCTCGTACCCTCTGGGCATGGCGAAAGACCTGGGGTGTGACACCACCTCGGCAGACTTCGGCCAGTTCAACACGGGAGACATCCTCAAGTCGGCTGCCAAGTGGATCGACCTGTCTGACTCGGAAACGATCTGGCGGGATTAGGCCGCCGGCCGGTCCGTTTCTGCAGGCCTCCGGCAACCCTGCCTTACGTAACGAACTCAGCGACTTGCAGGCCATTGTGGCGTAAAATCAGCTTAAACCGCGCCCTGGATGGTTTTGGGGCCCTTAAGCCTTGTGTCTGAGAAGGGCTCAGATGACAATGTCGCCCGGGAACAGAGGTCCCATTACGTGATCACCAACCCATTCAAAAACCACGGGCCAGACACTGACTCGCTGCGACACGGGCCGCTTGACGCTAGCGCGGATTCCGTCGCGACTGATCTAAGCTTAGGCGCCCTTCTCAAGTTCCCGCGTAACCAAGCTATCTTCACCAAGATGGGCTCCCGAACCTCTATCGAGGGCGTGCGGGATTTCTTCCTCGACCAAGACAACGTGGAGCGCTCGGAGGTCTACAATCTTTGGATCCATGTGCGAGACAGAAGCGACGTGCAGATCGGCACCTACACGCTCTCGCCCGCAGTGAGCCCAGCGCTTGCGGCTGCAATCGACCGATTCCTGTTTGCGCCTTCTGGTGAGGGCAGCGCTGCCGGAATGGCGAACAACGCGGACCATCTGCTGGCGGGCCTCGTCAAAGTAGTCGAAAGGTTCCCTGGGTTCAGCTGGGTTCTGGAGAAGCCGGCCGACCGAATCGAGAGTGCCCCAACCGTCCAGCACAACGGCCCGACATCCGTTTCTAATCAAGACCTGCCCCCCGAGGAGCAGCTTGAGATGCTGCGCCAGCAGAACGAGAGCGACCCCGTCGAGTCGCAGCCAAATCGGCCGCTGATACGGATGCAGACGCAGCTGCCGCGCTTCGAAGAGGTGGCAGAGAAGCCAGAGTCAGCCCTCGACCGGCGGTGGCTCTCCGCAAACAGCGATAAAGGCCCGTACACCACAGTGGAAGCCACTATTGTGCCGGGTACCCCCAGCAGAGTCGATTTCGTGGCGACGACGATTGACGAAAACCAGAACAAGGACTCTGAGCGTTTCTCGGTGGTGGTACCGCTGGGGCCAGGAACTGACAGCAGATCGGCCCAGGCCCGCCTGGAGAGCCTAGTGGCAGACGCTATGCACGAGTTCGGCAAGAGCGGAATCGACGGACTCAGGGACAACCTCCTCAAGAACGTCGGGCCTCAGCGCCGCTCAGTAGAACCCCCTGGGAGAGAGGTCGATGAGGCGGACACCCGCCTGCTGTCGGGAGACATCCTTGCTGGGGCGACGACGTTCATCAAAGTCCTTCCGAGCAAGGCTCAGGTGAAGGTGTCAGTCGGAGCGAAGGTCGCTGTGCTGACTGTCAGCGCGAGCCAGTCGCCAAACTCTGCAGCGATCTCATGGGTAGCGCTCGACCCGAAAGCGGGTGCTCAAAACCAGCCTTCTCTGCTGCACAGAGAGCTGCACCACCTCGCGCAGATGCTGTGCGGTCGAACCGTACAAGAGCGCCGCGCTGCGCTAGACGGCCTAGCTGCTATCAGCCTCGTCAGCCAGAGAAACGGCGCCAAGGCTGTATTCCCGCGGGCATGCTCATTAGACGAGGTGCTTGGGCAGGCTCTCCAGGTAGACCTTGCGAGCTTCAAGAACGTCAACTTTAGCTCGGTGCACGTTGCAAGCCAGGAGCAGGTGCTGGAGCTTCTCAACGGCGTACAGCCCATCCAGATGTGGCTTTCAAACCCGCGCCGCAACTCTCGCGCCCTGACTCGCTTTGACCGGCTCATGTTCGGCGTGTACGCCGACGGAGCGCTCTCAGTCAAAGCTAGCAACCGCCTGGGTGGCGAGTTGAGCGCCAAGATCGCCGCCTCGACTTGCAAAGGCCTGGCTACCGAACAGGAGCCAAACGGCTACAGCGAAGTGATCCGACGGGTAGCACGCGCCCTCAACCACGTTGGCAAGAGGCAGCTTCCGGGCAACCGGCGCCTGATGGTCTCGGTGCTCGACGACCTCGTTAATCGGGCCCCAGATTCCAGCACGCTGGTGTCGCCCCACGCCACCGGTTCTGGGCACCGCATCCCGCCATCGAACCGCCCGCTGGCAAACTCTGCTTACCTTCGTGCAGCTCGCTGCGCGCGCGTGTGGGCGCTGGCCACCAACGGCGACCCGCGAGACGTCTCGGTGGACTGGATTGAGAACAGCGACCGCTGCCTGGTGGCTATACCGCTCTCAACACAGTCCGCAGGCTCCCTCGAACTCACGGTTTCCCACACCGGAGCGCACCAGGTGCTCGGGCAGTTCTCGTACGGAAAGAAGGGCGGCAGGTCGGCTCGGCTTGAGCTCGACCTGCAGCGAAGCAGGTCCGTGCAAGACGAGGGCCGCATCCTTGACGCGGACCAGCTGTTCCAGATCTTTGACCTTGCAGTGGCCCTGGCGGAATCGAAGCCGAAGTCGCTTGCTGATGTTACCGGCTCACCCCTGGCCAAGCTGCTAAAGTCAATCGGAGAGTCGCTGTAGCGGCCGCTTAACGCACCCCCCTCTCCTACCTGCACGCCACCCTCGGCTTGTGGAAGCTCCTCAGGCAAGGGCCGATTGAGCCGCCAGCCAAAGCCACGCGAAGGGCAAAATCGGCAGCTTTGTCGTTGACCTCTCTAGGGTGCTGTTCGATACTCCGGGACCGCCCGGTAGTGGGGCTTTGAGCCTACCGGTGGGGGCAGAGAAAGGGACTACCTTTTCCTCCGCGCTCAAGCCCGTATCGAGCCTCCGCACGTATGGAAAACACCCGCCGCCGATTCCGTGATAGCCAGCGCTCTGAGGCGCCGCAGAACATGCCGCCCGGGCGGGTGCCGCCGCAGTCGCTCGAGGCAGAGGAGTCGGTGCTCGGCAGCATCCTGCTCGACAATCAGGCGATCAACGTGTGCCTTGAGCGCATCCGGGCCGAAGACTTCTACAAGTCGGGACACCAGACAATCTTTGAGGCCATGGACACCCTCTCCGACCGCAGAGAGCCGATCGACATCGTCACGCTCGGCCAGCAGCTGCGCTCGATGGGACAGCTTGAGAACGTGGGCGGACCACAAGCGCTCTCCTACCTGGCGTCGTCTGTCCCGAATGCGGCGAACGTCGGGTACTACGCGCGCGTCATCAAAGAGATGGCGATCCGTCGACGGCTGATTCACGAGTCTAACGACATCATCTCATCGGCATTCAACCTCGAGGGCGACCTTGAAGAGTTCCTCGATGGCACCGAGCAGCGCATCCTCGGAGTGTCTGACTTCCGGGTTAATTCTTCTTTCCACAAGGTCAGCGACGTTGTGCAGGACTCAATCCGGCTGGTCGAGAAGCTCTACGACCAGAAGGAGCCCGTCACTGGAGTGGCGAGCGGTCTCGACAAGCTCGACAAGCTCACCGCAGGATTTCAGCCCTCAGACCTCGTTATCGTCGCAGCCCGTCCTTCGATGGGAAAAACGGCACTCACCCTCGGCTGGAGCCAGTACGTGGGCATCTACGCTCGCAAGCCAGTGGCCTTCTTCTCGCTCGAAATGTCGAAGGAGCAGCTGGTGCTCCGTATGCTGTGCAGCGAGTCGAGGATCAACAACTCCAAGGTTCGCACCGGAGACCTCTCGGAGCGCGACTTCGCACGCATCGTCGATGGAGCGAGCAGAATCTCCGAGGCAGAGATCTTCATCGATGACACTCCGGCGCTCACTATCACCGAGCTTCGCGCGAAAGCTCGGCGGCTGCACCGTGACACGCCGCTCGGCATGATCGTAGTGGACTACCTGCAGCTGCTGCGCAGCCCCTCGTACGCCCACTCGCGCGAGCAGGAGATCTCTGACATCTCGCGCTCGCTCAAGGCGCTCGCGAAGGAGCTGCACGTTCCAGTCATTGCGCTGTCGCAGCTCAACCGCTCCGTAGAGTCCCGCAATGACAAGCGTCCTATGATGTCTGACCTGCGTGAGTCGGGCGCTATCGAGCAGGACGCCGATCTCATCATGTTCATCTACCGAGACGAGGTCTACAACAAGGAGTCTCCTGACAAGGGAGTCGCTGAAATCATCATAGCCAAGCAGCGCAGCGGTCCCACTGGCGCGGTGCGCGTGGCCTTCTCGGGCGAGTACACTCGCTTCGACAACCTTGACGAGACAGACTTTGTGGCTGCCCTGGATGCAGGGCCGGCGAGCGAAGATTTCTAGCGACGGACGTGTCCGCGCGCCTGCCAGCGCAGCCCCGCTGCGGCTTCTTGTAGCAAGCCCTACTCCGGTCCCTTAACCGCTTGGAGCTGCTCCCGGAGCGCTGGGGGCCAGGTGATGATCTCGTGGGGGTCTCGCTCACGGAACGCCAGCACCCCCTCCAGGCGCTCAGCCTCGAGCTCTTCAACCCCTTCTGCAGCCGCCGCCTGCGCTCCCAGGCGCTGGCCTATGAGCCATGCGACGGCGGCTATCTCTGCTCCCATCTCCGGAACCTCTGGGCTGAGGTCAAGCGCTACCTCGGCCGCTTCGCTCGCTCCCTGGTAGTCGTTGAGGCCGACTTTCGCTAACGCAAGCGCTAGCTGCACTGGAGCACTGCGCAACAGCGCCCGATTCTTTGCGGCGGCGGACTCAACTGTGGACTTGGCTTCCTGGAAGAGGTTGAGTGCCACCAAGAAGCGCGCGTGCCAGGCCAGCTGCTCCGGATTCTGTCCCAAGGTCCAGGCCTCAAACGAGTAACACAGTGCTTCCTGCTCGTTACCCTCGATGAATGCAAGGTTCGCTATGGAGCGGGCCAACCGAGCGGCCTGCGGGGCGTTGTCGGCCTGCCGGAACTGCTGAAAGGCCGACTTCAGAAGAGTTCTGGCCGAGCCGGGTTCGCCGCGGCTAAACTCGACGTCTGCAAGCGCAGAGAGCAGGTTGGGATCGTTTGGCTTGCGCCTGAGTAGCTCCTCAATCAGCTGCTTGGCATCTTCGCTCTCGCTGTTCTGGTTCATGGCGACTGCCAGGCTGTACTCGATCCGCTCGTTCCGAGGAGTTACGTAGTCGGCCTGACGGAGGCGGTTCTCTGCCTCGAAAAATCGGCCGCGCTTGGAGTAGCTCATCGCCTCCGAGACCAGGCCGGCTACTCGCAGATCTTCATTGGAGGCGAAATCCCCCTCCTTGTCTGGCCCGGCCGGCACCGAGAACTGCCGGTGCGAGACTGGAACAGCGCAGCCCACGAGAGTGCCAAGCAGCGCAACACTAACGCTAAGCAGGACACGGGTGCGGTTCTTCAGGATATGTGCGTGTGGGCTCACTTTGCTGCAAAAAACATAACGATCGTTATGGCAGCCACAACATACGTGACCTTGTCTCGGAGCGCAAAGACGAGCGGATCGTCGTGCACTAGTCCCCGCCGGGCCAGGAGCCAGATCCGGCTAACCCAGTAGAGGAGCAGCGGGCAGCACAGGTAGACCACTTCCGGCTTGGCGTACAGCTCAACAATCTCTTTGCTGCTTACGTACAGGGCCAGAACGAGCACAGATATGTACGCGCTCGCGGAGCCGAACTGGGCCACCTGCTCAATGTCGCCAACAGAGTAGCCACGCCCCCAAGTGCGGCTCTCGTTTCGCTGCTGGAGCACGAGCAGCTCGGAGAAGCGCTTGACGCAGGCGAGGCTCAGGAACAGGAACATGGAGAGCGCGAGTAGCCACTGCGAGAGGTGAATGTTGGCCGCGACACCGCCCGCTATAATGCGCATGGTGTACAGAACCGCCAGGAGGATGATGTCGACGAGGGCTAGAGCCTTAAGCCGAAACGAGTAGAGGCTCGTCAGGAGCAGGTAGATCGAGAGCACCAGCAGGAAGTTCATGTTAGTGGCTGCTGCGATGGCGAAGGCTGCCACGAACAGCACAGGCGTGAGCCCCATCGCGAACGAGAGCGGCATCCGGCCCGCAGCGCAGGGGCGCTTCCGCTTGCGCGGGTGCTGTCGGTCAGCTTCGAGGTCGAGCAGGTCGTTCATCAGGTACACGCCGGAGGCGCACAGCGAGAACGATATGGCGGCGAGCACGGTGGCCTTCACCGCCTCAGGGTTAAACCACTGGTGGGCGAGCACAATCGGGGCGAAGAGCAGCAGGTTTTTTAGCCACTGGTGCACCCGCAGCGCCTTGAGCAGCACAGGCAGGGTGAAGGCTGGCTTGGAGAGGATCTCTGCTCCGGGGTAAGCCGACTGAACGGTTCGCGCGAATGCGGCACTCGAAGTGACACAGACTACGGAGGAAGCTTCACGCCACACGGCCATGTCCGCCCGCGAGTCCCCCACGTATTCCCAGGCGGCTCCGCCCAAGTAGTCCTGGATCGCTTTGGCCTTCGCGGCCCCCTTCATGTTCACCGATCCGTCGGTTGCAATTACCTCCGAAACAAAGCCGAGGCGGTGGGCAACTTTTTCCACCAACGAGCGGTGGGAGGCCGAGGCCAAGACCACCCTCTGCCCATCCGACGAGGCTTGTCGCAGATAGTCCACCGCGTTCTCATTTAGGGGCAAAAGGTCAACAGCCAGCGACGAGGAGCGCTTGGCGAGCATCTCTTTTAGGTAGGAACGGCCCCGAAGCAGCCAGAACGGCAACAGAAAGAGGATGCCGGGCTTGCGCTTGATGACGAAGAGCAGCGACTCGTAGAGCAGGTCGGTTGCGAGAATGGTGCCGTCGACGTCGGCGCATACGATCGGGGTTTTGGGCTGTTGCTTGAGCATCTCTCCCTGCATGAACCCCGTTATAGCAGGCGAAATCTCTTGCGTCACCGCTCAAAGGCGCTGCTGTTCTTCGGATTGCGCGGCCGTGGGGGCTGCGGATATTCTGCCTCGGCATGGCATGTGAGGTTTCCTGGTGAAGAATTTAGAATCTTGGGGCCGCTTCCCCAAACTGCATGACCAAAAGGTTCTCGGCATCGCCTCTCCAAAGGCGGAGCTGCCCCTGCCCCCAGACGGACGAACGGTCTTGCCGTACGGCCTCGGGCGCAGCTACGGCGACAGCTGTATCAACAACGACAACGCCGTCATCGACACCTCCGGGCTGTCGTGCTTCATCTCCTTCGACCCCGAGCGCGGCGTCGTGCGGGCAGAGTCTGGCGTCAGCCTGGCGACGATCCTGCGCGTGTTCGTGCCGCGCGGCTGGTTCCTGCCCGTTCCGTCGGGCACCAAGTTTGTGACCCTCGGCGGCGCGATAGCCAACGACATCCACGGCAAGAACCACCACAAGGCAGGCACGTTTGGCCGTCACGTGCTGAGCTTCGGGCTGCTCAGGTCTGACGGAGTGCACCGCACCTGCTCGCTGCACGAGAACCAGGATCTCTTTGCGGCCACTGTGGGCGGACTCGGCCTGACCGGGCTGATTACCTGGGTAGAGCTACAGCTCGCGCCGATCAAGTCCCCCTACATCGACTCGCGCACCACCAAGTTTCGAAACCTGGATGAGTTCTTCGACATCTCGGCTGAGAGCGACAAGCTGTTCGACTACAGCGTCTCGTGGGTCGACTGCACCTCGGAGGGGAACAACCTCGGGCGCGGCCTGTTCATGGCCGGCAACTTCTCGCAGCGAACCAAGAACAAGAAAGCCCCATCGCTGGCTCTCCCCTTCCCGTGCGAAGCGCCGTCCTGGCTGCTCAACTCGTTCTTCATGCGCTCGTTCAACACGCTCTACTACAATAAGCAGGTCAAGCGCTCGGTCGACGCCCTGACGCACTACGAGCCGTTCTTCTACCCGCTTGATGCCATCCTCAACTGGAACAGGATGTACGGCAAGCGCGGCTTCTTCCAGTACCAGCTGGTGGTTCCCTTCGAGCAGGACCGCAACATCATCAAGGAGATCTTCCGCCGCATCACGCGCTCAAAGCGCGCGTCTTTCCTAGCGGTGCTTAAGACTTTCGGCGATGTGCCCTCGCCCGGAATGATGTCCTTTCCGGACAAGGGAGTGACGCTTGCGCTCGACTTCGCAAATGACGGCAAGCCAACCCTGGCGCTGATGGATGAGCTCGACACGATCGTGAAAGAGGCCAAGGGGCGCATCTACGCCGCAAAAGACGCCCGGATGTCGCCTGAGATGTTCCGGCTCTCGTACCCGCGCGTGGACGAGTTCAAGCAGTTTGTCGACCCGCGTTTCTCGTCGAGCCTGTGGCGCCGCGTTATGGAGCTTTCATGAAGAAGGTAGTTATTGTTGGCGCAACCTCTGCAATGGCCGCAGAAACTGCGCGTTTGTTTGCCCAGGAAGGCGCTGAGTTATTCCTAATCGGCCGCAACGCCGAGAAGCTAGAAAGGCTGGCCAACGACCTCAAGGTGCGAAACGCACTTCAAGTGCACACTGCCTCGTTTGAGGCCAGCGACACCGGCGCTTGCCACTCGCTGATGGAGCGCGCTCTGGCGGCTCTAGGCGGAG
>OMIG01000043.1 GCA_900299035.1 Pseudomonadota bacterium | reverse complement strand
TAAGATTGCGTCAGGGATGTTGGTCGATGACATGCCGACAGCCGCCGGGTCGAAGCCGCTGCGGATAAATGTGTCTGTCCCCTTTTTTTTCTAGCCGTGAACGTGCACGTGCACGTGGGTTTGGATGGAAAAAGGTGGCAGGCCCGCCTCTCCGCAGGAATGTACAGCCCCCCACAACAGGGCTATACTTCCGGGGCACTACCTATCCCCTGTACGCCGCCATGAAAAAGCAGATTCTTTACACCCTCGCGGCAGCCCTCGGCGTTGTGCTGCTCTTGGGCTCGGTCAAGTTCTTTCAGATTCGGGCAGAGATTGCGAAGCATGCGAGCTTTGCTCCTCCGCCAGCCGCAGTGACGACGACAGTAGTGCGCCCCTCGCAGTGGGCGAGCGCCTTTGACACGGTTGGGTCTTTCGTGGCCGTGCGCGGCTCAACGCTCAGCACGCAAGAGGCCGGGAACGTCGCCAAGGTCTCCTTTCAGTCAGACTCTCCTGTAGAGGCTGGCCAGGTGCTGCTTGCGCTCGACACCTCGGTGGAGGAAGCGAGGCTGCGCGGCGCAAAGGCGCGGCTTGAGCTGGCGCGCCAGCACCTCACGCGCTCGAAGATGCTCCGCACGCAGAGCGCGATGTCTGCCGCAACTCTTGAAGACGCAGAGGCGCAGGTGAGCCAAGCCGAGGCCGATGTGCAGTCGATTGAGGGCACGATTGAGCGCAAGCGCATCGTGGCGCCGTTTGCCGGACGCGCCGGCATCCGGACCGTGAACGAGGGAGAGTACGTGATGGCTGGCGCTCCGCTCGTCCCGCTCTTCACCGTCAGCCCGATTTACTTTAACTTTTCGGTGCCTCAGCAGATCGCTCCGATGCTCAAGCCTGGCAGCAAGGTGGCCATCGCCGTCGACGCCTTCCCCGGCCGGACGTTCGACGGCTCTGTCACGGCGGTAAACCCGCAAATCAACGAGGACCTGCGCTCAATAGACATTCAGGCCACCATCCCGAACGATTCGCAGGAGCTCCTGCCGGGCATGTTCGGCCGCGTGCAGCTCTCGCTAGGCTCACAATCGTCGGTCCTGAGCGTGCCGCTTACGGCCATAAGCTACGCTCCGTACGGCAACTCTGTGTACGTGATCGAGCGCAGGCTTGATCAGGCTGGAGCGTCATCGACCGTGGCGCGGCAGCAGATCGTCCAGCTCGGCGAGCGGCGCGGCGACCTGGTGGTTGTCACCAAGGGGCTGCGCGACGGAGACGAAGTGGTGACCTCTGGAACTATGAAGCTGCGCCCTGAGGCGGCCGTTGCCATCAATAACGCTAGCCCTCCGAGCGCATCAGAGGCGCCAGCCGTGAAGGACACGTAGGGACAAGCATGAGGTTCACCGATCTCTTCATCAAGCGGCCAGTCCTCGCCATCTGCCTCAACCTGCTCATCTTCATAGCCGGGTACACCTCAATCCAGAAGCTCAACGTGCGGCAGTACCCGCGCAGCGAGAGCGCCGTTGTGTCAATTAAGACCGTGTACGTGGGGGCGCCCGCTGACCTGGTGCGCGGCTACATCTCAACGCCCCTTGAGAGGGTGATCGCGAGTGCCGACGGAATTGACTACATCGAGTCAGCCAGCAAGCAGGGAGTGAGCGAGATTAACGCCCACCTGCGGCTCAACTTCGACGTCAACGCCGCCCTGACCCAGATTCAGGCGAAGGTGGCGCAGGTGCGAAGCGAGCTTCCTCCAGAAGCCGAGTCTCCAGTCATCAACGTCGAGAGCGCCGACAACCGCTTCGCCTCGATGTACCTCGGCATCTTCTCGAAAGACTGGGAGCCCAACCAGATCACAGACTATCTGAGCCGAGTCGTGCAGCCGCAGATATCTGCTGTGCCGGGGGTCGAGAAGGCAGAGATTCTGGGCGCCCGCGTCTTCGCCATGCGCATCTGGCTTCACCCCGATCGCATGGCCGCTCTCGGCATAAGCGCGGAGGACGTGCGCAACGCGCTCGCCGAGAACAACTTCCTCGCCGCCGTCGGCAACACCAAGGGGTCGATGGTCTCCGTGAGCCTGGTGGCGAACACAGACCTGCGCAGCCCGGAGGAGTTTAAGAAGCTCGTCGTGCGGGAGTCGGGGGCCAGAGTCGTACGGCTCGAGGAGATAGCAGACGTTGTGCTCGGCGCTGAGAGCTACGACGAGGACGTGCGCTTCAACGGCGACCCGGCCACGTTCATGGGGGTCTGGGTGCTTCCGAACGCCAACTCGCTCGACGTGATAAAGCGCGTGCGCGAGATCCTGCCAGACATCCAGAAGAACCTCCCCTCCGGCGTGCAGCTCGCTGTCCCGTACGACGCAACGCAGTACATCCGTGACTCGATTCACGACGTGCTGACGACGCTCACAGAGACCATCCTGATAGTCATCCTGGTCATCTTCCTCTTCATCGGCTCGCTCAGGGCCACTATTGTGCCGGTCGTCGCCATCCCGCTCTCGCTCGTTGGAGCTACCGCGCTGATGCTCGCGTGCGGCTTCACCGTGAACCTGCTCACGCTCTTGGCGATAGTTCTGGCGGTGGGGCTAGTGGTTGACGACGCTATCGTGATGCTCGAGAACGTCGAGCGCCACGTGCGCGAGGGCCAGAACCCAGTCACGGCAGCGCTGCGGGCGGCGCGAGAGCTTGCAGCACCGACGATAGCGATGACGCTGACGCTCGCTGCTGTCTACGCGCCGATCGGAATTCAGGGCGGCCTCACCGGCGCTCTCTTTAAGGAATTCGCCTTCACGCTTGCAGGCGCGGTCCTCATCTCAGGAGTCGTCGCGCTGACCCTTTCTCCGATGATGTCCTCTCGGCTGGTCGTGCCCAAGGAGCGAGAGAGCCGATTCCAGGAGGGAGTGGACTCGTTCTTCGAGCGGCTGCGCGACCGCTACCGCGGCGCGCTCGAGACAGCGTTCCGACTCAGGGGAGCCGTCGTCACTGGAGCGATCTGCGTGGTGCTGCTCGTGGTGCCGTTCTACCTCTTCGCGATGAAGGAGCTTGCGCCTCGTGAGGACCAGAGCGTTCTCTTCGGCATCGTCTTGGGAGCGCCCAACGCAACCGTCGAGCAGATGGCGATTTCGGCGAGCCAAGTAGAGAAGGCCTACAAGTCGTTCCCCGAGTACAAAGGCTCCTTTCAGCTTACGGGGCCAGGCTTTGGGTTCTCTGGCATCGTGACGAAGCCATGGAGCGAGCGCTCACGCTCGGTGCATGAGATGGAGCCCGAGCTGTGGGGCAAAGTCGGTGCTGTGCCAGGCGCTCGGGTGATCGTTAACTCTCCGGCGCCCTTGCCGGGCGGAAGCGACTTCCAGGTAGAGATGGTGATCTCCTCGACGGCAGAGCCGAGCGAGGTGGTGGGGTACGCTAACCAGCTCGTTGGCGCAGCGTTCCAGAGCGGAAAGTTTATGTACGCCGACACGGACCTCAAGTTTGACCTGCCGCAGAGCGAGATCGTGGTCGACCGCGACAAGGCCAACGCCATGGGCCTCTCGCTGGCGTCAGTCGGGCAGGACATCTCAACGCTTGTCGGCGGCAACTACGTCAACCGCTTCTCCATTCAGGGCCGCAGCTACAAGGTCATACCGCAGGTGAAGCGCGAGGACAGGCTCAACCCCGACCAGCTCCTCTCGTTCCACATCCGCGGCCCGAGGGGCAAGCTCATGCCGCTCGCGACCGTTGCCTCGCTCAACGACACGGTGCAGCCGCGGCAGCTCAACCGCTTCCAGCAGCTCAACTCAGCCAAGATTCAGGGCGCGATACCTCCAGGCGTCTCCATAGACGAGGCGCTCTCTATCCTGGAGAAGAAGGCGCAAGAGATCCTCCCTCCAGGGTACATCGTCGACTACGCCGGAGAGTCTCGGCAGCTCAGGAAAGAGGGCAGCAGCATGACGGCAACGCTCGTGCTGGCGCTGATCGTCATCTTCCTCGTGCTCGCTGCGCAGTTTGAGAGCTTCATCGACCCGCTCATCATTCTGGCGGGCTCTGTGCCGTTGGCGCTCGCCGGGGCGCTCATGTTCGTGTTCCTGGGCTCGACGTCGCTCAACATCTACTCGCAGGTGGGTCTCGTGACGCTGGTGGGACTCATCGCCAAGAACGGCATCCTGATCGTTGAGTTTGCCAACAAGCTCCAGGCGGGAGGCCTCCCGAAGGCCGAGGCGGCGATTCAGGCCGCGTGCACTCGCCTGCGCCCCATCCTGATGACCTCCGTGGCTACGGTGGTTGGGCACTTCCCCTTGGTGCTCGCGAGCGGCGCCGGCGCCGCTGCCCGAAACAGCATCGGCATCACGCTGGTGAGCGGCATGGTGATCGGTACCCTCTTTACCCTTTTTGTGGTACCTGTGCTCTACACGCTCATCTCGCGGCCCAAGCCGCGCAGCCTGGCTGCGTCAGACCTCCCGGAGGGCGAGGCAGCATCGAGCATGGTAGGATTCCTGCACTAAGAACGCGCGGCTGTATGAAGCTTCCCCCGACACTCAAGGCAGCACT
Source organism: Pseudomonadota bacterium (assembly GCA_900299035.1). Classification (GTDB taxonomy): domain Bacteria; phylum Bdellovibrionota_C; class UBA2361; order UBA2361; family OMII01; genus OMII01. The sequence goes on along the minus strand of OMIG01000043.1, from coordinate 22,185 downwards.
CGTGGCGCTCTCCAGCGGCGCCCTTGTGTCAGGCTGCGCTGTCGGGCCTGACTTTGTGAAGCCCGAGACAGCAACTCAGCCAGACTTCTCGGGCGCGGCAGAGGCTGGCGCCACGCAGGGGCAGTTGCTAGAGCGCTGGTGGTCAAACTTCAGCGACCCGACGCTCAACACGCTCGTGGCCGACGCGATCCGCTCGAACGTCGACCTGCGCGGAGCGATCGCCCGCGTCAACCAAGCTAGGGCCATTCGCCAGGAGCGCTTCCTCGACCTCTTCCCGACCGTCACCTCGGACTTAATCTACACCAAGACGCAGACTCCGACGCAGACCTTCGCCGGCGGCGCGTTCCCGAGCAACAGCCCATACATCGAGAACGAGTACTACAACATCGGCGTCGACGCCGTGTGGGAGCTCGACATCTTCGGCCGAGTGCGGCGCAGTGTAGAGGCGAAGGATGCCGAGAGCGCTGCGTCAGTAGCGCAGCTCCACGATGCGGTGCGGATTCTGGTGGCTGAGGTAGCCCGAACGTACTTCGACCTGCGCGGCACGCAGCTCCAGATCTCTGTTTCAGAGCAGAACGCCAAGACCCAGGAGCAGGTTGTGCGGGTTGCCCAGGCGCTCTTCAAGGGTGGCCAGTCGACTGAGTTTGACGTCGTGCGCTCGCGCTCGCAGCACTCCAGCACCCTTGCCACGGTGCCGCCGCTCGAGGCTCGCGCTAAGGCTGACGTGTACCGCCTCGCGGTGCTGTGCGGCAAGCAGCCCCAAGAGCTCATCCCGATGCTCAAGGCCAGCGCTCCGTTGCCGAACTTTGCGGGCCCTGTGACGATCGGAGACCCAGCTGCGCTCCTGCAGCGCAGGCCCGACATTCGCGCAGCTGAGCACCAGCTCCACGCGGCGACTGCCGGGATCGGCGTAGCTAAAGGCGACCTGTGGCCGAAGATCACCTTCAACGGCTCACTTGGGTACCAGTCAAACACGTGGAGCGGACTCTCTGGGCCTGACGCTGGGCAGTACGCAGCAACGCCAACCCTCTCCTGGGCAGCGTTTAACCTCGGCCGGGTGTTTGCGCGCATCGACCAGTCTGAGGCCGCACAGCAGCAAGCGCTGGCGCAGTACGAGCAGACGGTGCTCTTGGCGCTCGAAGAGACTGAAGGTGCGCTGGCGCAGTTTACATCCTCAAAGAAGCGCCGAGACTACCTCAAGGACAGCGTCGACCAGAGCGGCAAGGCGGTCTCGATCGCCCGCACGCAGTACGAGAACGGGCTCGTTGACCTGCTGCCGGTGCTTGACGCGCAGCGGGCGCTGCTCTCAAACCAGCTCCAGCTCGCCGAGAGCGAGACAGGGCTCCTCACGTCGCTCGTGGCGCTCTTCAAGGCACTCGGCGGCGGCTGGGACCAGGCGATCGCAGAGGTGAAGAGCGAGGAGCTGAGCGAGGCTTCGGCTGACTCGTAGGCCAGCGCAGCGACGGCCAGTCGCGCTACAGCCGCGTGGCCACAAGCAGGGCGCCTAGCAAGAGGCCTGCGATTATCATCGTGACAATAAACGTGACGAACAGCGCCACTCGCTGGTTCTGAGGCACGGTGGCCATCGTGGGGAGCCCTGCGTAGGCAGCGTACAGGGACAGTAAGCCGAGCAGCGGAGAGAGAATCGCCCCCAGCAGGGGGAAGAGAGAGAAGAGCCCCGCAACGAGGGATGGAATTGAGGAGTGCGCCGACCAGCTAAAAGCCCTCTCGAACGTGACGCTGGACTGAAAGAACGGCGCGAGCCTCGTCAGCACGAAGGCCGAGAGGAACGGCGCTCCGCAGGCGAGCACGAAAGACATCGCGGTCTGCTTCACGAGCGCGCTCGTCGAGAGCGCAGCTCCGACGGGGCCGAAGAGCTGCGCGCCGGTGTACGCACAGATCGTGCCGAGCAGGATCAGCGGCAGAGAGATGAGCGTGAACACCTCCCTCGGTGAGCGCGACTCGCTGGCGATCGTCGGCCAGCAGGTGGCAGGGTGAGTCAGCACGAGCTTGGTGCGCTCGAAGATGATGGTGGAAGGGGCAGAAGCGGTAATAGCCATAGCTGAGAGAGCCTACAGGAAAAACGCGATGCAGTGGGATGATTTCAACCCGGAGGCGAGCCGAGCGCTTCAGTAAGCAGGTTCTGTTTTACGGTATGAGAGGCCGTTTCGCTGGTAGTGTCGGGCAGTTACGGCTGCGCCGTTATTTGTAAGCCCAGCAACCCCAGTGTAAGGTCTACCCCACCTAGCTTCAGGCCGATACTAGAGGTGAAGCTACAGGATCACCGCATGACCCGCCTTCTCGTCGCTGCTGCCGCTCTCAACCAGACCCCACTCGACTGGGACGGCAACCTTGCGCGCATCCGGGAGGCCTTGCGTCGAGCCCGGCGAGCGGGGGCGCAGGTCGCCTGCCTCCCGGAGCTGTGCGTCACCGGGTACGGCTGCGAGGACGCCTTCCACTCCGCCGGCGTGCTAGCTGAGGCGCTCAAGTCACTCGAGGCGCTTGCCTCCGACACGCGAGGAATGGTTGCCACCGTGGGGCTGCCGCTTGAGGTGCAGGGGGCGGTCTACAGCGCCCTGGCAGTGTTCGTCGACGGGCGCGTTGCCGGGTTTGTGTGCAAGCAGCACCTCGCGGGAGACGGCATCCACTACGAGCCGCGCTGGTTTAAGCCTTGGCCCAAGCAGGCTGTCTCGTCGGTGACGGTGGGCGGTAGGCAAGCACCAGTCGGAGACCTCATCTTCGACGTGGGCGGCGTGCGGTTTGGGTTTGAGATATGCGAGGACGCGTGGGTAGCGGAGCGGCCGGCGATTGGTCTCGCAAAGCACGGCGTGGACGTCATCTTGAACTCGAGCGCCAGCCCGTTCTCGTTTGGAAAGTTCGAGGTTCGCAAGCGCTTCGTGCTTGAAGGCTCGCGCGCGTGCGGCGTCTCGTACGTCTACTCAAACCTGCTTGGCTGCGAGGCCGGCCGGATCATCTACGACGGCGGCGCCTTGATCGCGTCACACGGCGAGCTTGTAGCCCAGGGGCGTCGGCTGTCGTTTGAGGACGTCGAGGTCGTGTGCGGCGTCGTCGACGTCGAGCGCTCGCGCCTGATGCGGCGCAGGCAGGCGAGCTTTCGCCCTGCGCTCGATGTGGGCGAGCGGCTGGTGTCAGTCCCTAAGCTCTCGTTTGCCCCAGCTCGCGAAGCCTTTCGGAGCGAGCCCGAGATTTGGGAGAGCTCGCCAAACCTGAAGCACGAGGAGTTTGCGCGCGCCGAGATGCTGGGGCTCTTCGACTACCTGCGCAAGAGCCGGAGCGAGGGCTTCGTCGTATCACTCAGCGGTGGAGTCGACTCAAGCGCTGCAAGCTGCCTGGTGTCGCTCATGGTGCAGCACGGAGTAGGGCAGCTCGGGCTCTCGCGGTTTGCAAAGAAGATCTCGTACGTGAAGGGCATCGAGAAGCTCAAGAGCGAGGCAGCCCTAACCAAGCGGCTGTTGGCGTGCGTCTACCAGGCGAGCGAGAACAGCTCAAAGGTTACCCACAACGCAGCCCGACAGGTCGCCCGCGAAATCGGCGCGGAATTCTTCGACATATCGATAGCTGGCCTCGTCGGCGAGTACGAGCAGCTCATCAGCAAGGCGACCGGCGTGCGGCTCTCGTGGAAAGAGCACGACATCGCGCGGCAGAATATCCAGGCGCGAGTTCGCTCGCCTGCCGTGTGGCTCCTGACCAACCTGCGCCGCGCCTTGCTCCTCTCCACCAGCAACCGCAGCGAGGCGGCAGTTGGCTACACGACGATGGACGGCGACAGCAGCGGAGGCTTGAGCCCCCTGGGCGGAATCGACAAGGCATACCTGCGCGAGTGGCTCGAGTGGCTAGAGCGAGAGGGTCCCGTGGGCCTCACAAACGTCAAGGCCCTCAGGCTCGTGAACGCCCAGGCCCCGACCGCAGAGCTGCGTCCTCCCAAAGAGAAGCAGACCGACGAAGCGGACCTGATGCCGTACGTCGTGCTCGACGCCATCGAGCGGCTCGCCATCCGCGACAAGCTCCTCCCGCTAGAGGTCTACGAGCGCCTCGTTGGGCAGCTCAAGGGCCGCTACTCCCCAGGCGACCTCGTGCGGTGGGTCGAACGGTTCTTCACGCTCTGGAGCAGAAACCAGTGGAAGCGCGAGCGCTACGCGCCGTCGTTTCACCTCGATGACGAGAACCTAGACCCAAAGACGTGGTGTCGCTTCCCGATCCTCTCTGGCGGCTTCGAGAAGGAGCTCCAGGCCCTGCGCAGGAAGGCGCGCAAGGGGCGGGCGTGAGCGCAAGTTTAAAGAGAGTGGCGCTCTTCGGAGGCGCCTTCGACCCTTTCCACAACGGGCACCTTGCGACTGTGTCGCTGCTCCTCTCCAGTGGGCTCATTGACCAAGTGCTCGTCGTCCCGTGTGGCGACCGGCCGGACAAGCCGCACACCTCGCCCGCGGCCGACCGGCTCGCCATGGCGCACCTTGCAGTCGAGTCGCGCTTCTGCGGCGATAGTCGGGTGCAGGTCTCTGACGCCCAAGTTGCTGGACGGGCAGGGTATGCGACCGTTGACCTGCTCTCGCACTTTAAAAAAGAGATGCCGAGCGCAGAGCTGCTGGTCGTCGTAGGGGCAGAGCTCGTCCCGGAGCTGCACACCTGGCGCGAGCCAGAGACCCTCAAGCAGCTGGCCCACCTGCTCGTGGTGCGTCGGCCAGGAGCGCCAGAGCCGCTCATGCCCGCTGGATGGAAGGCGACTATGCTGCTTCAGCCCTACTCAGATGAAGTTGAAGTTTCAAGCACGGAGCTTAGGGAAAAGATCGCTGCTGGAGAGCCCCTGCAGGGTCTCCTGCCAGCTCCCGTGCGTGAGTACTGCGTCCAAAAGGGGCTGTACGCCGGCGGCTGAGGCAGCAAGAAGGGCATGCCCCCGTTTTTTTGAAAAATCTGCTTCTAAGGCTAAAGCTCTCACAGTACCCAGCCGAAGATAGTAAGGGATTATTTGGGGAGGTCGCATGAACCGTTCTTTAAAGGCAGCTTTCGCTTGCTTCGTCTCGGCAGTCTCGGTGTCCGGCGTAGCCTTAGCCGAAGAATCTTCTGTTCAGCTAGGTGTGGCACCGGCAAAGTCTCCGGCAGCGTCTCCGGTAGCGTCTCCGGCAGCCGGCCCTGGGGATAAGCCTCTCCCTAAGCCGCCCCCTCCAGGAAATAAATTCCCGAAGCGTAAGATTGGGGGCACTGCGTACGGAATGGAGCCGGCGGGCTCTCTTAAGCCGCATCAGATCCCCCCTTGGTACGGAGACCCAAAGCGGCTTCAGCCGAACGCGCCGGTGCTGGTTCCAGATGGATTCGTCATGCCGTCGGGTCCAGACGAGGAGGCGATATTTGAATGCGAGAGGAGGTTCTCCATGATCTGGGCCGCATTGATACGCTACTACGGAGTGGGGAAAGTTGGAGATCTTCCAAAGGGTGTTTACGCCCACTTGATCGACAACCTCGAAGAGTTCAATGAAGAGATGCAGCTCGTGTGCGGAAATGCCGTAAGGTCTCTTGAGGATCAGCTCAAGGATCCCTCAAAGGTTCCGGGAAAACCTTCTAGCCCTTGCCGCTCAAAGGAGTACCAGAAGCTGCTGAACAAGATTCTCGCTCACAATCCGGTTGAAGTTAGTGGGCCGGAGATGAAGAAGCTCAGGCAGTGCAGCGCTTGGAACATCTTGCTTCCGCCACTTCGCTGACAGGGGACCGATCGGGGCTCTCACAGCACGATCGTAAAAGAGCCTTGCAGGCGCGGGTGAGATCAGAAAAGGTGTCTGTCCCCTTTTCTGATCTCCTTTTTTGTTCTAAGCAGCCACTATGGAAAATCTCATGGGCATCCCACAAATCACCCCCACCGAGCTTAAAGCCCGCATGGACAGAGGTGACGACCTCTTTCTGCTTGATGTCCGCGAGCCGCACGAGCGAGAGATCTGCAACATTGGCGGCGAGCTGATTCCTAAAGACACCGTTGCGGCAAACCTCTCGCGGATTCCGCGTGACCGGGAGGTAGTCGTCTACTGCCGCAGCGGCGGCAGAAGCCAAGCGATCGCTTTGGCGCTCAAGGGCCAGCACGGCTTTGAGCGCGTAGCTAACCTGGCTGGAGGCATGCTGCGCTGGTCGGACGAAGTTGATCCGACCGTCACCAAGTACTGACAGCCAGCGTTTCTGGTCGCGTCTCCCAATCTCGTTTCATTGGCCGGGCGAGAGGCCGCTACATCAGTCGGTTTGAGTCTCAATCTGCCCGGATTTCCCCCGTGCGGCGGCTGTTTTTGTTGGACTTATCCTAACTATTACTCTAGGTTGGAAGTAGGTAGTTGAAGTAGCAAGCAGCCCTCTTCCTTTCGTTCCTTCCGTTGTTCCGTGCGAGGCGCCGTTCTTCATCTTCTGGCGCTCTTTTTCAGACACATTTGGGGTAGCAAGCTGTGAGTCCTACTCGGAGCGTAACTGCGCTAATCCTTGCGCTCGATCCGTGCGCTGCGACGAGGACTCACAATGACTCATGACTGTAGGTTTTGTGAGGCAGCTCTCTTGAAAACGCCGCGCCGCGGCTGCTTAGGAGAGCTGCCTTCGGATGGGTTGCTCTGTTTCTTGTTCCCAGGAAAAGGGGATGTTTCATGTCTCAACTGGTAGATGTAGAGCCACTGGTCTTGTCGAAAGGCCGATCGATTTCGGACGTCAAAGCCGCGCACAATGCGGCCGAGTACATCCTGCGTCGCTTCGACCGCAATCGCCTGTGGGGTTTTGAGCGCGGAGTTGTATCCGCAAGCCGCGACGCAAACGGCGTCGTGACGCTCAAGCTCCAGAAGGAAGAGACCCACGTTCGGCTCAAGCCCAATCTTGGCAAAAGATTGAGCAGCAAGAATAACATTCGGCTGCTTAAAAAAACGCTTCTCAACAAGAGGGCGTTTCTTGATGCCTTGATTTCTCTGGGTATCTACTAAAAAAGGGTGTCGACGTCACAACGACTACGACACCACCTGCAAAGGTTCGTGTCTTAGTCTTGTGATGTCCTCACCCTACGCTCGCTTGCTCCCGAACGATTTCTCGCTGCCGAGCATCCGCACGAACCACACTGCAACGCACTCCCAGCCGCAGCGCTCTTCCCCTGCTTTTGCGCGAAGGCACCGAAAGCCCGGCGCCCCAAGAAGGCTAGCGCCAGAGCGAGAACGGTGAATCCTGCCACTTCTTGAATCATAGCAGCCTCGTTGCAGCCTGGAACGTGGCGAGTGACGCTGCGTACGCGAGCGCCGTCATGTAGAGAAACATCCCGATCGTCCAGCCCCACGAGCCCGTCTCGCGCTTGGCGACAGCGAGGGTCGACATGCACATGCAGGCAAACACGTAGAACACCATCAGCGAGAGCGCCGTCGCCGTTGAGAACACTCCTTGCTCTCGGCGCTCCTGAAGGTTTGCGATGAGCCCCTCGTTTTCGCCCGAGTCGTCGCTGATGCTGTAGATTGTGGAGAGCGTCGTCACGAAGACTTCGCGCGCAGGGAAAGACGAAATGATTGCGATGCCGATCTCCCAGTTGAACCCGAGCGGCTCGATAGCAGGCTCAATAGCGGTTCCGAGCTGCCCGGCGAAGCTGGCCTGAACCGGGTTGCCCTGGAAGCCTTCAGACGGCTTTGGGTAGGAGGCGAGGAACCACACCACCACCGAGCAGGCGAGGATCACTGTCGACGCATTCTTGAGAAACGAGATGACGCTGTCGACAACTCCGCGCGCGACGACCTTCGGCAGCGGCCGGCGCAGCGGCGGCATCTCCATGACGAAGAACGACGGGTCCTTGCGAAGCAGCGTCTTCTTGAGCGCCCACGCCACGCCGCACGCAGCTACGACGCCGAGTGCGTACATCGACAGGAGCACAAGCCCCTGCAGCGAAACCCAGCCCCACACGAGCTTGCGCGGCACGAACGCTCCAATGAGCACTGCGTACACCGGGAGACGGGCGCTGCAGCTCATGAGAGGCGCGATCATGATGGTAGCAAGCCTGTCAGAGCGGGACGGGATCGTGCGGGTCGAGAGGATTCCAGGGATGGCGCACGCAAACGAGCTCAGGAGAGGAACGAACGCCCGTCCCTGTAGCCCGAAGCGGCGCATGACGTTGTCGAGCAGAAACGCCGCACGCGAGAGGTACCCAGAGTCTTCTAGCAACCCGATGAAGAGGAACAGGATCGCAATCTGCGGCACGAACACGACCACGTTGCCCACGCCGGGCACGATCCCTTCGGCGATGAGGCTCGAGAGCATGCCAGGCGGGAGGCTCTGCGAGAGCCACAGGCTTACGCTGTCGACCGCGCCGGAGATGAGGTCCATGGGAGCTTGCGCCCACAGGAAGATGGCCTGGAACATGAGCCCAAACACGAGCAGCATGATCGGGAGGCCCCACACGCGGCTGGTGAGCAGCGAGTCGAGCCGCGATGCGCCGCTGTCCTGGGCTCCGGACCCGGTTTTGCTCGTCGAGCGCGCCACAATCTCCCTGATCCAGCGGTAGCGCTGTGAGCCGATCTCAGCCAGGGTGTCAGCGTTTGCGGCCGGGAACGTGTCGACAGGCGCAGCCTGGTTCGAGGCCACGCTGCTCTCGGAGGTGCGCCACGCCCCTCGGCGAGACGACGCAGAGCTGCGAGAGAGCCCCGCTCCAATAGCCTCTACGAGCGAGTCGATGCCGCGCTTTGAGCGGGCGCTCATGGTGAGAGCCGGAACGTCGAGCGCCCGAGAGAGCAGCTCGTCGTACACCTTAATTCCAGACTCTTCGGCTGCGTCTATCATGTTGACGGCGAGCACGACCGGAAACCCTTCGTCGATCAGCTCGGAGACGAGAAACAGGTTTCGCTCCAGGTTCGTCGCGTCGACGACTGCAACGACGAGGTCTGGGCGCGGCGTTCCGGGCAGCTTCCCTGTAAGGAGGCTGGTGACGATCTTCTCGTCGACGCTTGAGCCTTCGAGGGCGTAGGTTCCCGGCAGGTCGAGCAGCCGAACGCTCGAGCCGTCATTCAGGCGCAGGGAGCCTTCTTTCTTCTCGACGGTAACGCCCGGGTAGTTTGCGACCTTGTAGCGCGAGCCGGTGAGCGCGTTGAAGAGCGTCGTTTTTCCACAGTTAGGGTTTCCGACGAGGGCAACGGTTTTGGGAGTTGAGGCTTGGGGATTCACTGCTCGTACCCCGAGGTGGAAAAGCCTAGAGCGGCTGAACTTGAATGTGTGCAGCCTCGGAGCTGCGGAGCGAAAGCACGGAGCCGAAGAGGTGGATGTTGATCGGAGAGCCAAACAGGCCGCGCTGCGTAACGGTCACCTCAGAGCCCGCGACGACTCCCATCGCGATGAGCTTCTGCAGGAGATCCTGCGGGCAGCTCTTGAGGGCAGAGACCATGGCCCTCTGACCAACCTTCACCGAGCTGAGTAACTTGTCTTGAGATCCCTTCACAGAGCCTGCTGAGTCTACTTCGGGGTAGCTGTAACCCCTTGTTTATTGGTTGGTATACCCTTCGCTTGCCTTTTATGTCAATGCGTCGGGGTGTCTACCAGAATGTTTTTTTGCCTAGCAGATGTTTGGGCTGTCAAACTTAGGGAGATTGAGCTCTTAGCGCAATCACTCGTCCTTGCCGCCGGACCCGCCCTGGTCGGGGTTGCCCCCTTCTTCATCCAGGGAGACGTACTCCTCAGAGTCCTCTTTGTCGTAGCGCGGGGCCTTTGTGGGGTCTGTTTCGCCGCGGCGCAGCAGCGCAGCGGTGCGAGGGGCGTCGAAGCCGTGCGACTTCCAGATCGTAGCCAGGACTGGGGCGATCCCCTCTCGTATCCAGGGACCAGCCTCCTCGGGCATGAAGCGGGCGCGGCGCCAGTTTGCGGCGAGGGGCGCGCCGGTCACCCCGATCTGCATCCACTCGAAGTAGTCCCGCGGGCCAAAGCCGTACGCGCGCCAGTAGCCTGCGGCTGCGGCAGGGATCTGCGCTGCAATCCACTCCTGCGCCTGGTCTCTAGGGATCTCAGCGAGTTCGAAGGTGAACTCCTTCGCCAAGATGTTTATCAAGATGTTGGCGTCGTGGACGTACGAGCGGATGTCGCTCGGCACGAGCGAGGCCTCTTTGCGCAGCTTGTCGCAGAGCTCGTTTGAGTACACGCCGCCGCCTGAGAAGATGTCCACAATTGAGTTGGAGATTCCGAGGTACTCGCGAGCGCCGTCGATCTCTAGGGCGACGCGGTCCGCAAAGTCTTGGGCTTTTAGGTCGCTGAAGCACTGCGAGAGCGTCTCCACGTAGCAGGTGCGCGTTGCGGCCGAGCGCACGAGCGATGCTGCTAAGAGTTTTACTGCATCTCGGTTCTGCGCCAGGTTGCTCGTGGAGAGCGCTGAGTCAACTTGAGGCAAGATCCAGAGGCACTCGCGCTTAAACTCTCGCAGGAAGCTCATCGCCGATATGGCGTCAAACGTCTCAACGGACGTCCAGCTCAGGGCGAGCAGTGGAAGCTCATCAGCCAGCTCCTTCGTCCAGCGGTCGATCTTGTCGAGCGCTTTGTGGGCAGTCTCAAGGTACGAAGCGGGCAGCGGCGAAACGCTCGGCTCAAGCCGTGCCAGCGCAGACTCGAACAGCACCTGCCCGTAGAACCCCGCCTTGAGGAACGTGATGAACTCAGCAGAGATGTGAAGGTCTCGATTTAGCTTGGCCATGCTCCCTGTCCTGCACAGTTACTATCGGTTATGTTCCGGGATTGCATTACCGTTACTTTTAGGGCGGAAATCAGCCCGCTAGAATGGCGTTTTGATGCTAGCTAATCCGCCTGCACGACACCTGGTTTAAAAAATGACCTCTGGGCATGTCCAATCCTTAGCCGGCGAGCTCTTCTTTGAGCGGCGCGGATCACCTTCCGGGGTGCCGCTAGTCTGCGTGCACGGCGGCCCGGGCTTCACCTCGCTCTACCTAGAGCCGCTCTTTGACTTGGCCGACCAGCTCCCCGTGGTGTGCTACGACCAGGCTGGCTGCGGCCGCGCCCGCCGGGCTGGGCAGCGCAAGCTCTTTACGCTGGCTGGCTTCGTCGATGAGCTTGAGCAGCTGCGTGAGGCGCTCGGGCTTGAGTCGATGCACCTGTTCGGGCCCTCGTTCGGCGGAGCGGTGATAGGGGAGTACATCTTGGCCTACCCCAGCCGGGTGCGGAGCGCGGTGTTCGCCTCTGTCTCAATCGACATCCCGCGCTGGGTGGCTGACGGCGAGCGGCTCGCGGCACAGCTTCCGCTCTTGCAGCGCATGATCCTGAGCGAAGGCAGGCGCAGCCAGCACTACTCGTCGCCGCAGTACCTCGACGCGCTCGCGCGCTACTACGACCGGCACGTCTACGGCATCTCGCCGCTGCCAGAGCGCATCGAGCGCTCGATTGAGCAGGCAGACGCGCTCACGTACTCAACCGTGTGGGGGCCAAACGAGCTCGTAGTCTCAGGAGTCGTGCGTGACTACTCACTCACCCCGAGGCTCGGTGAGATTCGCTGCCCGGCGCTCTTCACGTGCGGCAGGCACGACGAAGCTACGCCAGAGGCGCACGAACACTTCGCCACGCTCGTGCCAGGGGCTCGCTGCCTCGTGTTCGAGCACAGCGCTCACCACCCGCAGGAAACAGAGAGAGACGGATACGTCGCTGCGCTGCGCGAGTTCCTGGCTGGAAAGTAGGGAGTAATCTGCCTGAGACGCTACAGCTTGACGAATGGCTTGCGTTCTCTGGGCGGCACGGCCAGATCGCTGAGCGAAGAGCCTGAGCCGACGCTCCAGGAGTGGTGAGAGCGCTCGCGTCTCCTGTCGGGAAGCTCCGCGACGTCTACGTGCGACACCAATCGCTTTAGCTCCTCTCCGAACTGTTTGCGGAGGGTTGAGAGTGGCCTGTCGAGAGAGAGGTCCGAGCTGCTCGGAGTTAAGTTTGTGTCGAGCGGGTTAAGGCTCGGCGTGATGGCGTCGATTGCGGCGTTGGCCGCGAGCTCTACGCCGGTCGACGCTGCTGAGCTCACGAGAGCTTGGCCAGGAATAGCCTGACCGCCTGAGGCTAAGAACGCCAGAAGCTCTTGCAGCGCAGCGCGCCCCGTTGAGGCGAGCTCAGGCAGCGAGGCATCAAGCGCGGTAGCAAAGCCCTGCGCTTGCTGTGCTGCTTGCGTTATGACTGTTGAGGTTCCCATACCTGCGGCTCTGTATACGTACCTTAACCTTAGCTCTGCCCGAAGTAATAAGGAAACTCTTTTAGCCCAAGAGGTGTTTGAATCCGTCGGTTCCAGTCGTGCAGGGGTAGAGACAGCAATCTTTCGGCTGCTCTAGGGGGCGCCAAGCGGCCAGGAGCACTACCTCCGCGCCACCTCGCGTGCGCCATACCCGCCAGCGGCCAAAGCCAGTTACTGCTGTACAAGGATGCGGTGGACAGAGGAGCAGCATATGCAGGCACGCCCCGTGGAGGTTCTCGTCTCAAGTGGCGCTTTAGCTGGAGAGCTTACTGATGGGCCCGGCGCCCAGGGGCTCGTAGTGTTCGCCCACGGAAGCGGCAGCGGAGCCAGGAGCCCGCGCAACCGCTACGTCGCCCAGGCGCTTCAGCGCGAGGGGCTTGCGACGCTGCTCTTCGATCTCCTCACCGATTCGGAGCAGGAGAAGGTGAGCAAGCGCTTCGACATCGAGCTGCTCACCGAGCGGCTGCTCGAGGCCGTAGCGTGGGCGGGCCGACAGCAATCGATAGGCGCGTTGCCAGTTGGCATCTTCGGCGCGAGCACGGGCGCTGCGGCAGCGCTCAGGGCTGCCGCTACGCTCAACGGCCTCGTGCAGGCGGTGGTGAGCCGCGGTGGCCGCACGGACCTCACCGGCGAGGCAGTACGAGACGTTGTGTCGCCGACGCTGCTGATCGTGGGCGGCCAAGACCAGGAGGTGCTTGAGCTAAACCAGCGCACGCTGCGAGAGCTTCGCTGCGAGAAGCGCCTCGCCGTGGTGCCCGGCGCCACACACCTCTTCGAGGAGACAGGCGCGCTCAAGGAGGTAGCAAGCCTGGCGGCGCTGTGGTTCAAGTCGCACCTGCGCCGCCGACCAGAAGCAGGCGAGAAAGCGGCCAGAGCCTAAACAAGCCCCACAAACTCAGGCGCACCAGCAGCCATCCCAACGTGCACGTGCACGTAGCCGTAAACGTGAACGTGCCCGCACCCGATATCGAAGTTCCCGAAGCCGCGTAGCCCTTCAGCCCCACAAACTCAGGCGCCCCAGCAGCCATCCCAACGTGCACGTGCACGTAGCCGTAAACGTGAACGTCCCCGCACCCGAAATCGAAGTTCCCGAAGCCGCTTAGCCCTTCAGCCCCACAAACTCAGGCGCTCCAGCAGCCATCCCAACGTGCACGTGCACGTAGCCGTGAACGTGAACGTCCCCGCTCCCGATATCGAAGCTCCCCAGCCGCGTACACGCGCACCCCCGAAAATCGCCCCATCCACCAAAAGCTTTCGGGCAGGCCCCCGCCCCTAAGGCTGAAGCACGCCAAGCTTCACAGTCACAGTCCGCACTTCGCCGGCGTTGGTCAGCTCGAGCTGCAGCTTGTCGCCAGGGTTCTTGTCATCGAGTATGCGGAACAGGTCGTCGCCGTCGACGACTGGAGTTCCTTCTGCGCCGGTGATGACGTCACCTAGCCTAATTGAGCCGTCAGGCATGCGGGCGAGTGGAACGAGCCCGGCCTTGTCGGCCGGAGATCCCGGGAGGACCTCTGCCACGATGACGCCGCGAACTCCTTGCGGATGAACTCCGTGAGTCTCGAGCAGCCGTACGCCGAGAGCGCTCTTCTTGGCGCGACCGTACTTGATGAGCTGCGGAACGATTCGGTTGACGGTGTCGACTGGCACGGCAAACCCTAGGCCCGCGTAGATCCCGGAGGGGCTCACGATTGCAGTGTTGATGCCGATCAGCCGCCCAGCGCTGTCGAGCAGCGGCCCGCCAGAGTTGCCAGGGTTAATCGCCGCGTCGGTCTGGATGACGCCCTGGATCGGGCGATCCGTTACCGCTGACTTAATCTCACGCCCTAGGCCGCCGATGATTCCTGTCGTGAGCGTGTGGTCAAACCCGAACGGGTTGCCGATCGCGTACACGCGCTGGCCAACTCGCAGGTCCTTTGACGACCCGACCTGAATCGGGCGCAGCGTCACGTCAGGCGCTGAGATCTTGAGGACCGCGATATCCTTGTCGGGCTCGATGCCCACGAGCTGCGCGGGGAAGGTTTGCTGGTTGGCGAGCGTGACTCGCGCTGACTGCGCGTCTTTGATTACGTGGAAGTTTGTCACGATGTATCCGCGCTCGTCCCACACGAAGCCAGAGCCGGCGCCCTGCGGCACTTCGAGCACGTTCATCGTGAAGAGGTTTCGCTCGACAGCCAGCGTCGTAATGTAGACTACCGACGGCGCAGCCTGCTCGAAGAGCGCAATCGTGCGCTGCTCTTCGCTGTCGAGCCCCCCACGCGGAGCAATTGGGCGCGGCGCCTCTTTGCCGGGCAGGCCCTTGAGCAGCCGTGAGCCGAGCGAGTATCCGCCAACGACGACACCGGCGCCGATCACGGCTGACAGAACAATTGTCACGAAGCTTTTGCGAGGAGCGCTAGAGGATGGCATCGCCCTACGATGGATGCGCCGAGGTTTTTTTTCAAGTGATGAGTGGCTTTCCGTGCGCTACGATGCGAGCGTTAGGCAGGCGTAGTGCGGTGACTGAGCGCTGCGCGCACTGAGGCGACGATATGAAGAGAGAGTTACTGTCAGCTACATTTTTTGTTTCAGGTTACGTAGCGGCGCTCGTTGCGAGTGGCGCATTCGTCGCTTTGGCCCCAATTTGCGCGGCTCAGGAGGCGGCTGACCCAGATAGCCTGCGCGGCGACATCGACGTGCAAGAGAGCGGAGTGCTCGCGGAGGGAGTCGCGGCGAGCGGGGGCCTTGCGAGTGACGCGCTAGCTGCAGTCGAGGCCGAGGCGCGGCGCGATCTCGGAATTGCTCAGAAACCGGCGCAAAATCCCACTTTTTTCGCGTCGGCGCCAACAGCGGCGCCGACAGCGGCGCCGACGCCGACGGCAGCAGCGCAGCCGAGCGCAGCGCCAACGCTCGACGACAGCAACGCTTCGATTGAGAGCGACATCGAGAAGCTGCGCGAAGATGCGCGACAGTAGTCGCATGACGCAGCGCAGAGAGCGGCTCTAGGGCTCGTCGCGCGCTATCTCGTTTTGTGAAAACGATCAATCGGGCTTCGGAAGCGGCAGATCTCAGAACACTATTTTGCTTTCGGGCTTGCACAAGAATCCATTTAAAATCAAGTAGTCGTTTCAAATGTTTATGATAGAGGGTCGGGGCGATTTTGATTGAACGGGGGGTGCCTTGCTGCTATAGAAAGCCGTCTCAAAACGGATCGCATTGTTGTTATGAGGTGTTAGGCAACGATTAAATTTTTTTTATTCCTAGCCCTACATTTCGTGTAGACAGATTTCGGCTCTTGTTCGTACATATAGGTTGTAGTTGGTTCCTTGGGTGGCTACTACATATAGTAGCTTAGTGACCCAAATACTAATCTTCACATTAGGTAGTACAGCAGAGTTGTTTTTTGCGATCGCTATCAAGCGACCAGGATAAGTGTTGTCTGAAAACGGCGTAGTGGCGCAGTTCGTAGGGGAGTAAGAGAGGGTATGACGACGGCAGCGAGTGGCTCAGAAGTATACGGAACGACTGGAGGAAATGGGGTTGTAACGCTCCAGGAAGGGCCACAGTCGACGACCATCACGATTAACCTAGAGAACTTCGCAGTCGTGAAGCGCAACGGCACCCTGGTACCGTTCCGCCGCGCCCGAATCGTCCGTGCGATTGAGCTCGCACTGCGCGCCACTAACAATATTCCCACCGAGCAGCAGCTCCCGCTCGAGCTTAGCCAGCAAGTTCAGATGGTTACCGACCGAGTCATCAAGGCCGTCGGAACCGTTGCGGCCAAGGGCGCAAGCGTCACCGTTGAGGGCATCCAGGACATCGTTGAGGTGACCCTGATGCAGAACGGCCTGTACGAGGCTGCACGCAACTACATTATCTACCGCGACACCCACAAGGCGGCCCGCGACGGCTCCCCGCGCAACCTCCGGGTCACCCGCCGCGACGGCAAGACGGTCGTTCGCTTCAACCCGATGAAGATCGCCTCGGCCCTCGAGCGCGCCTTCCGCGACTCGCTCAAGATCGACGGCCAGACGCCTGAGAACGTGATCGCAGCGGTCAACGACCTCACAAACAAGGTTGTGGCCCGCGCCACGCAGCTCAGCACCGAGGGGGTATCCCTGCACGTGGAGCTGATCCAGGACGAAGTCGAGCGCCTCATGATGTCAGAGGGGCTCTACCAGGTCGCCAAGGACTACATCATCTACCGCGCGCAGCGCGCAGCGCTCCGTGCCCAGGGCACCGAGGAGCCAGAGGTCGTCAAGGACGAGCTCTTCACCACCCCGACAGAGCGCCCGGCTGGCCCAGGCCAGACCTTCATCGCTACGACGGAGAAGGGCGAGCGTATCACCATCACCGAGGGCGAGCTTCGCCAGCGTATCGAGCACGCGTGCAAGGGGCTTGAGAGCCTCGTGTCGAGCGAGTCGATTTTGCAGGAGTCGATCAAGAACTTCTACGAGGGCATCAAGGTAGAGGAGATCGACCAGGCCAACATGATGGCCGCGCGCGCCAAGATCGAGAAGGACCCAGCCTACTCGTACGTCGCTGCCCGCCTCCTCCTGGACGTCATCTACCGTGAGACGTTCAGCACGGACGCGCACAGCCCAAGCCTCAAGGACGCTCACCGCGACTACTTCCGCCGCTGCCTCGAGCGCGGAATCGAGACCGAGCGCATGGACCCGCGCCTGCGTGAGTTCGACCTCGACAAGCTCGCCCACGCGATGCAGCTCGACCGCGACCTTGAGTTCGCGTACCTCGGCCTCCAGACCCTCTACGATCGCTACCTGATCCACCACGAGGACCGCCGGCTCGAGACGCCGCAGATCTTCTGGATGCGCGTTTCGATGGGCTTGAGCATCAACGAGGGCGACCAGAAGAACGACCGTGCGATTGAGTTCTACGACGTTCTCTCGAAGTGCCTCTTTACGTCGAGCACGCCGACGCTCTTCAACGCCGGCACGCTGCACCCGCAGCTCAGCTCGTGCTACCTGACGACGGTGATGGACGACCTCCAGCACATCTTCAAGTGCGTCGCTGACGACGCCCAGCTCTCGAAGTGGGCAGGCGGACTCGGCAACGACTGGACGAACGTGCGCGCCACAGGCGCCCGCATCAAGGGCACCAACGGCCGCAGCCAGGGCGTCATCCCGTTCCTCAAGGTCGCAAACGACACAGCGGTCGCTGTCAACCAGGGCGGCAAGCGCAAGGGCGCAATGTGCGCGTACCTCGAGACCTGGCACCTCGACATCGAGGACTTCCTTGAGCTGCGCAAGAATACGGGCGACGAGCGCCGCCGCACTCACGACATGAACACGGCCAACTGGATTCCAGACCTGTTCATGAAGCGCGTGTCACAGAACGGCACATGGACGCTGTTCAGCCCGAGCGACGTTCCAGACCTGCACGACCTGTACGGCAAGAAGTTCGAGCAGCGCTACGTTGAGTACGAGCAGAAGGCAGAGCGCGGCGAGCTCAAGCTTCACAAGAAGGTTGAGGCGATGGGCCTGTGGCGCAAGATGCTCAGCATGCTGTTTGAGACCGGCCACCCGTGGATCACGTTCAAGGATCCGTCGAACCTGCGCTCCCCGCAGGACCACGTCGGCGTCGTGCACAGCTCAAACCTGTGCACCGAGATCTTGCTCAACACGTCGGCTGAAGAGACGGCGGTTTGCAACCTCGGTTCGGTAAACCTCGTTCAGCACGTCACGCCGAATGGGCTCAACCGCGAACTGATCGCAAAGACTGTGCGCACGGCTATCCGCATGTTGGATAACGTCATCGACATCAACTTCTATCCGACAGCAGAAGCGAAAAATGCTAACCTGCGTCACAGGCCAGTTGGGCTGGGCATCATGGGATTCCAGGACGCCCTCTACGCGCAGCGCATCAGCTACGCGAGCCCAGAGGCTGTGAAGTTCGCTGACGAAAGCATGGAGGCGATCTCGTACTACGCAATCTTGGCTTCGACTGAGCTTGCGGGAGAGCGCGGGGCGTACTCTTCGTACCAGGGATCGAAGTGGGATCGGGGGCTGCTGCCCATCGACACCCTCCAGATCCTGAGGGACGAGCGCGGCGGCGACCTTGAGGTCGACACGACCACGACCCTTGACTGGAACGTGGTGCGTGAGGCTGTGAAGAGGAACGGCGTGCGCAACAGCAACACCATGGCTATTGCGCCGACTGCGACCATCTCGAACATCACCGGGGTGAGCCAGTCGATTGAGCCGAACTACAAGCACCTCTACGCTAAGTCGAACCTCTCGGGAGAGTTCATCGTTCACAACACGTTCCTCGTGGACGAGCTCAAGAAGCTCAGCATGTGGGACGAGGAGATGATCGACGACTTGAAGTACTTCGACGGCTCGATCCAAGAGATCGAGAGGATCCCCGACGAGCTCAAGAAGATCTACCTGACGGCCTTCGAGATCGAGCCCGAGTGGCTCGTCGAGTGCGGAAGCCGCCGCCAGAAGTGGATCGACATGGGCCAGTCGCTGAACCTCTACATCGCAGAGCCGAGCGGCAAGAAGCTTCATGACATGTACATGAACGCTTGGAGGAAGGGGCTCAAGACGACCTACTACCTCCGTTCGCTCGGTGCGACGCAGATCGAGAAGTCGACGACCGACATCAACCGCCGTGGCTTGCAGCCGCGCTGGATGAAGAACAAGTCGGCATCGAGCGAGATCGTGCTGGATCGCGCGGCTGAGTCGGCGCCACAGCAGACAGCTCCGGCTGCGTCGAAGCCGTCGGTGCCCAAGGTGTGCGGGCTCGATGGCGACTGCGAGAGCTGCCAGTAAGAGTAAATTTGTGCGTAACAAGCAAGGTTAGGATAGAGAGGGAATATGCTCACGTTTGAGGGAATGGACAGTGTCGGGTCAACAGGAAGCGCCAACGATGATGGCGGCAAGGAGAAGCGGGTAAAGAGCGCTGACAAGCGGCTCATCAACTGCAACACGGTTGACGTCAACCAGCTCATGCCGCTCAAGTACAAGTGGGCGTGGGAGCACTACATCAACGGCTGCGCCAACAACTGGCTGCCGAGTGAAGTGCCGATGGGCAAGGACATTGAGCTGTGGAAGTCGGACCGCCTGAGCGCGGACGAGCGCCGCGTTATCATGCGCAACCTTGGCTTCTTCAGCACCGCTGAGAGCTTGGTTGGCAACAACATCACGCTCGCCATCTTCAAGCACGTCACCAACCCAGAGTGCCGCCAGTACCTGCTGCGCCAGGCATTTGAGGAGGCTGTGCACACCCACACCTTCCACTACATCGTTGAGTCGCTCTCGCTCGACCAGGGCGAGGTCTTCAACATGTACAACGAGGTGAACTCGATCCACGCCAAGGACAAGTTCGAGATGGAGCTCACGAGCGCCATCCTCGACCCGAAGTTCAGCACGGATACATTTGAGGGTCGCCAGAAGTTCCTCGAGAACCTGATCGGCTTCTACGTTATCATGGAAGGGCTTTTCTTCTACTCAGGCTTCGTCATGATTCTGTCGTTCCACCGGCAGAACAAGATGACTGGGATCGGCGAGCAGTTCCAGTACATCCTGCGCGACGAGAGCATCCACTTGAACTTCGGCATCGACCTGATCAACGGCATCAAGGCCGAGAACCCAGATGTCTGGACGCCTGAGTTCCAGGAGCACATCCTGAACAAGATCCGCCAGGCGGTGGAGCTTGAGTACAACTACGCGGTTGACTGCCTGCCGCGCGGCATCCTGGGCCTGAGCGCCCCGATGTTCCGCGACTACGTGCAGTACATCGCAGACCGCCGCCTCGAGCGCATCGGCCTCAAGACGCAGTACGGCTCGAAGAACCCCTTCCCGTGGATGAGCGAGACGATCGACCTCGGCAAGGAGAAGAACTTCTTCGAGACCCGCGTGACTGAGTACCAGACAGCGGCTTCGCTCTCCTGGTAAGTCAGCGGCCCTAAGATGGGCTACACACAGAGAGGGCGGGAGCCCCAGCGCGAACAAGCAAACGCGGCTGGGGCTCCCGCCCTCTCTCTTTGTGCCCTGCCTGGCAGGGGAGCGCTGAAGCGCGGCCCTTTTCTGTGCGCTAGCCGCCAAATCGGACCTAAACGGACAGGAGCAGACTCGCTAATCCCAGTGGGCGCGTCCCATCAGTTTTTCACTGCTGGTATAATCGGAGAGCGGCGAGAAGTGTCCAGCAGGGAAACACCGAATGGCAGCATCCCAGTACACAGAGAACGACTACCGAGGCGCCGTTGCCTCGCTTGACGTTGCATCTGAGTTCATCTTGCTCGGGAAGATTCCCAAGGAGACCGAGCAGAACAAGATGCTCGAGCGCTCGTTCTTCAGCATTGACGGGCGCCTCAAGGCGTACCGCGCGGTGCTCGAATGGGCTTTCAACAAGCCCGACGAATGGTTCAAGCCGCTCTTAAACCTGGTCCACGATGCGCTCGAGTGCGTGCCTGCAATGGTGGTTGGGCCCGCTGACGTAATTCGCCACCTGCCAGCAAAGCAGGAGGCCGACAGGGAGGCGCAGCAAAGCGCGCAAGAGGGCCGCGTCCAGCAGCTCTACCTAATGCGGCACGAGGTCGAGGGCTGGGTGTGCGACACGGTGCGGCAGGTTGTCGACATCCTTCAGAAACATTCATTTTTCGAGGGCATGACCGGGCGGCAGCTCCTGCACGCCACGCTCTGCCTGCGCTTCATCTACGGCGAGATTCTGGCGGGCATGAACCCGCTCATCGTGCATCCCGAGAGCCTCCAGGACGAGGAGGGCGCTGCCGTTCCGGCGGGCTACAGCCGCGAAGGTATGCGCAGCTTTGCAGGGTCAGTGGTCGGAGAGATGCGCGAAGCGATGCTGCTTGAGACCTTCAAGCACTTCGATAGAGCGCCTCAGTTTCAGACGGCACTCCCGAGCTTTGTGACGCTGGCGCTTGGCCTAGGTGAGCGGCGCCTTTCGCTCTGGAACCTGTGCGCGCGCGAGCGGTTTGCTGTGCTGCGCCGCAAGCTGGAGTACTTCGAGGAGAATCGCTCGCAGATAGGGCAGTTTCTGCTCGACTACTGCTCGTGGGACACGTTCGTCGAGCACGCGCTGCCAGGCATCGCTGAGCTAAACAGGAGACGTGGCGCTGCGCCAGCAGAGCGTGGAGGGTTCTTTGTGCCTGGGCAGCTCGTGTTCGTTGAGCTGCCGACTGAGGCCGGTGACCCAGTCGTCTTCGGCGGCTTCGACACGCACAGCGGGACTCGTTGTGTGGCGGCCAGGAGTGACACAATGCCTGCAGGGTACGAGCTGGGCTTCCAGCTCTCCGGGTTAGGTATCGTGGAGGCTCTCGGGGTTGAAGCCAAGGCAGCTGCGGGCATGCGCATCGACGCAAGCGACAAGGTGTTCCCCACCTGGGCACACCGGCTCCTGCCGCAGGAGCAGAACGTGGAGGCCGAGCAGGTGTCGCAGGCAGTACGGGACACGCTCGCGTTCCAGGAGGGGAAGCTCGCAGCGCTGTGGCGCAGGTATCCTGAGCTGCTCAGCATCATCTGCGAGAGCGAGCCGACCGTTGTTGTCTTCGATGGCGAGCGGGTAGTTGTAGTTGGCGCCAGCCAGCTTGGCAACGCCGCGCGCGAGGCGTTCTTTAGCCACGGTGAAGACGCCGCAGCGTCGGCGCTTGCCGCTGAGGTGATTCAAAGAGCTGGCATCGATGTGCAGACTCCTAGTGCGTGGCGTGCTCGCGTTCTGGTTGAGGCTTCGCCGCAGCAGCCTCAAGAACCTGCGGGGGCTCAAGAGCCTTCGGCTGAAGAGGCGCGACAGCAGGAGCGGCGCGCGTTTCGAGACGCGGTAGAGAGGACTGGCGCCATGAACTACCGAGAGTTCGTGAAGGCACTCGCTCCGTGGGGAGTCGTGGAGACGACCGACGGGCGCGGAGGGCACGGCTCGCTCAAGAGGACCCTTGACGGCGCCGAGCTTCGCGCAGGCACGTGGGGCAAGCTGCGCGACCCGGAGCGCAACATGAACTTTGCGCGGATGTACGAGATCCTTGAGAG
>OMIG01000042.1 GCA_900299035.1 Pseudomonadota bacterium | reverse complement strand
GCTCCTCGCGCGCAGCCGGAAGATGTGGCTGCTGTGCGCGGTCGGCTCCGTGACCGGGCTCGTCTGGTCTGTTTACTTCTGAAAACACGGCGATGCTCAAACTCCCGAACTGCCCGAAGCTACTACAAGGTACCGGTCGTTTCCACGGTCGAGCCCGTCCGGGGTCAGCCCTCTTTTTCAATTCCGCCCGATCCTTACAGGGGGCTACCTCGCGCGCGGGACACCTGCGGCCGGCCTGGAGTTCACTTTTCCTCTAGTGGCGATTACCCACTCAGGTTAGAACTTCATTAGGAATTTTGTTTCGGAATCCACATGGAACAGTACGTGCTCGTCGGTGAATTCGCTGATCAAGACTCGGTAAACCGAGCCTGCTCGCTGCTCGAGGCTCAGGACGTTCCGGTTATGGTAGATCACGCTGAACGAAATGACGGCTTCGGCCCCGAGATGTCGTACCGCATCCTTGTTCCTGCCGAGCTCTCGCAGCGCTCTTTAGCCACCCTGTCGGGTCTCTTGCCGCCTCTTACTGAACACTTCGGAGAGCCCGCCTCCGTGCTCCCTCGCGCGTAGGGAACGAGCACTACTCCACTACGTCAGTGAGAGACTATCAACGGCAACCGCCACGCACAGCGCGATACTAGCGAGCCCATTTCGTGAGAAGAACACCTGGTCGATACAGGCGATGCCCTGCCTGTAAATCGCCACGTACTGGCTTGCCAGCAGAAGGCCAAAGGCAGAGAGCCCCACCCAGAAGGAAGCTCCAAGCGAAAACGACGCTCCAAAGGCTGCTAAGCATGCTACCGAACCGGCGTGAAGAAGACCGGCCGCCCCGATAGCCCCACGCACTCCGAGCAGAACCGGAATGCTCTTTAAGTGCTGCGTTCGGTCAAACTCTCGATCTTGGCAGCTGTACAGGATGTCGAATCCAGAAACCCAGAAGAGCACCGCAGCCATTAGCGGAATCGGCTTCAACGACCACTCGCCGGTTACTGCGTACCACACGCCCCCTGGCGCACAGGCGAGCGCCATTCCCAGCACGAAGTGGCAGGAAGAAGACACGCGCTTCATGAGCGAGTACCCGAACAGAACCAGAAGGACTGCTGGAGCGAGCACGAGGCAGTGTGGACCGAGCAGCGCAGAACCAACTAAGAATGCTGCCGCGCTGCCGAGCGTCAGCGCCCAGGCCTCCCACACCGACACCACGCCGCGTGGAATCTCCCGCCCAGCGGTGCGAGGGTTCTTGCGGTCAATCTCCCTGTCGACGATTCGGTTGAAGCCCATGGCAGCGGTGCGCGCCGCCACTACGCAAAGAACCAGCAGGAGCACGGAGCTTATCTGCACATCCCGAGAGCGGGAGAGCACCAGCAGCATGATCAGGGCAAACGGCAAAGCAAAGACAGAGTGGGAGAACTTAACCAGGGCGCCCCAGTTGATGACCCGCTGCCAAAAAGAAGGCGCGCTTCGGGCCGGCGTGCCGCAAGCCTCAGGCGACGAGCCACACGACGCGGGCTTGGGGCTCGAAGACTCCTCCACCACTCGTGGAGCATCTAAGGCAGATCTCGCCTCCACCACACCCCCGCTAACTCTCTTGGGGCTCTTTCCAGCGACGCCCCAGGTGGTGCTCAATCCCCATAGAGTCGAGCACCTTCATCACAAACTGGTCCACCAGCTCTTCTACCGAGGCGGGCCTGCTGTAGAAGCCCGGCATGGCAGGCACCACCGTCACGCCGCACTGGCTGAGCGTGAGTAGGTTTCGCAGATGGATCTGAGAAAGCGGCGTCTCTCGCGGCACCACCACAAGCTTACGGCCTTCCTTCATCGTCACGTCTGCTGCGCGATGCACAAGGTGAGTCGGAATTCCGTGTGCGATTGCGCCGAGAGTCGCCATGGAACAGGGGATAACCACCATGCCAGCGGTGAGCATCGACCCAGAAGCGATCCGCGCACCGATATCGCGTGGGTTGTAGAAAACAACATTGCTCGCCTCGCGCTCGTAGAGGCGGCTGTACGAGAGGCTTGAGCCGCTTACAGCGATGCCTTCCTCGTCACTTAAGACTCGCAGGGCCGCCTCAGAAAAAACGACGTGGACTTCGCCAACTAGTTCTGGGAGCACCTCAATCAGCCGCAGCGCGTAGCGTACGCCACTGGCTCCAGTGACCCCGACTACCCAGCGTTGACTTCTCTGATCTTGCACCGTCGCGCTCATAAGTTGCCCCTAGCCTAGCACGCGCTGGAGGGGTACTCCACCGCGCACAACAGCCGCCAATCACGGTGCTTTTTGCGGATTCTAGCCAGTCTTTCGCGCTAGGTAGATGTACGCCACCCCACCCTGCAGAGAGCGGGTGCTGAGCGGGACCCAGCCCGACTCCCTCAAGAGCGACTCAAAGAGCTGCCCCGCCGGGAACGCCGCCGAAGTCTTCGGAAGGTACTCGTACGCTGCACGCTCGCCAGAGATCAGGCCCCCGACCGCCGGAATAATCACCCGGGAGTACCAGCCAAAGATCGCCCTCCACACCCGGTTACGAGCCTGACCGAACTCCAAGATCGCCAGAGTCGCCCCGGGCTTGCTGACCCGCAGAGCCTCCCTGAGCGCCTGAACCCGGTCGGGAACGTTCCTGATTCCGTATGCGATTGAGACTGCGTCGAAGGAGCTGTCAGAGAACGGGAGCGACTGCGCATCCGCCTCGACCCACTCACAGTTGCGAATCTTTGAGTGCCGACGCTTGCCGACCGCCAACATCTGAGGAGAGATGTCCGCCGCTACGACTTTGCCACACCGTCTGCTGATTCTTGGCACGAGCGCTCCTGTTCCGGAGCACAGGTCGAGGAACGTGCCATCCAGGTCCTTAGGAAGGCGACGCACCAACGCGCTCTCCCAGAGCCAGTTAAGCCCGAAGCTAAGGGCTCGGTTGAGGAAGTCGTACGTAGGGGCGATCCGGTCGAACATCCGCCGCACCTCACGCGAGCCTGTTGGCTGACCCTCCTCTGTTACTGGAGCAACTCTTTCCATACCGTTGGTCAACGATCTACCACACCCCAGCCCCCTAATAAAACCGTGCCCTCTCGGGGCCGACCGCTCCCACCCTCGGTTTCAGCGCGAAAATTCCGCCTACTCATCGTGAACGTGCTCGTAAACGTGAACGTGCACGTACCCGACCAACCCCCGTTCCCGCCCCAGTCTCTAAAATGCAGCCACAATTCTTCCAGCACCGGAAGGCGCCGAGAATCTGCTGTAAGCTCGGTCGCTGACCCAAACAGTCATCCCCCCCACTCGCCCACTTTCACCACACCCCAACCCGCGTTACGATCAGCGCATGACCTCCCCTCGTCCGCTCCTCGATTCAGTCGGATTTTCGCTCGCGCGAGTCGCCCCCGCGCTTATCTCCTTGGCTGTCGTCCGACTTCCCGCAGACGAGACAGTCGCAGCTCGTTACATCGAACAGCTCTTGCTCCTCGCGGCGACGCTGCTGGCCTGGAACCTGGCTGAAGGCACCTTCGCTGTCTACCTGCGCGCTAAAGAGCGGGCAGCCGCGCCTGCGCGCGGCTACCTAATCGTGACCTTTATCTTCGGCTTCGTCGTGCTGGCTCTGCTGGGAGTGTTTAGGTCACAGGCTTCCCAGGGGCTCTTCCTGATCCGGACACGGAAGACCCTGTGGGCCTTCCGGAAGTGACCGACTGCTCCCCAGGAATGAATCGCCAAGCTTGGCCCAGCACGGAACTGCAGAGCATTGGACCCTCCAGCGAGCCCATCGGCCCGAGACTTGGTTTTGTATTTGTGACATCGATGTTTCCTC
>OMIG01000041.1 GCA_900299035.1 Pseudomonadota bacterium | reverse complement strand
GGTTCCGTCGGTGGTGGGTTTCATTTGTTGGTGCTCCTGTTGGGTTGGAGCATCAAGCGTGGGGTT
This sequence comes from Pseudomonadota bacterium, assembly GCA_900299035.1. Taxonomy (GTDB): domain Bacteria; phylum Bdellovibrionota_C; class UBA2361; order UBA2361; family OMII01; genus OMII01. Next base: position 2,450 of record OMIG01000041.1, on the reverse strand, counting down.
GTGCCTCCCCGGGGTTTTTGCCCCCGGGGAGACCACATCCTTTTAGCACCGTGGCCCACGTGAGCTCGGTTGCTGGGCCCGAAGGCCGCTCTTGATGCAGTGCCTACTGTTACGGGTGTAGCTCCTCCGCGCAAGTAGTTTCTTAAAATGATTTCTTAGCTGTGGTGGTTGCTCGTGACGCCCCCGCATCCGCGTTTCGGTCTTAAGTCCGTAGCGCCGTACGTCGGCGCCCCAGGTAAACCACTCCATTCTACGGATGTTGTACGCTAGATAAATCCTCATAAGACGGTGCCGCCCGTGGGCATCGTAGGTGCCTGCTGACACCTCGATAGCCACTTGTTTAGCCACGTCGTCTAGAGTCAGACTGGCCTTGGTTAGCAGTTCGGCACACCCCGCATCTCTCCGTATAGGCACATGCCCTGTGTTCACATCGACGCGGTGAGCGCTTTGCGACCTACGGTGACATCTCCCGCGCCTTGACTAGTCGCAGAAGACCTGCTCGACGTGCGTTACGCCTTTCCATACCCACAAAGCTCCATTACACTCGTGCTCGCCTTCCGTGAACGAGACGGATACCCAGCTCTCTGTTTGTGACACGCTCGGCAGTCTCGCCCCCTCGGCCGCAGGCAGAGAGTTCAGCGCCACCACAGCGTACTCAGCTATTTCCACATCAGACCTACCGACGCTCCCCTTCAGCGCGAATGCTTCAAGCAAGCTTAGCGTCGCTTTCACGTGGCCTTTCGAGTTCTCCCTGTTCGTTCTCTGTTTCCAGGAGTTCCCGGCTAACACTGCGACCAACAATGCAAGGGCCGCGAGTCCTGCCATAACTCGGCTGTTCCACGGCACACGGACACCCGTCTCCGGGAAGTACGCAGCCCATAGTAGGTTGACATCAGCCTCTGACTCTTTGTCAATAGCGAGTTTCCTACCTTCCCGGTAGAACGCGATACCTTTTGCCGTGAGAGCACTTTCTAGCAAGTGAATCTGCTTACTCGAAGCGGAGACAGGCAGCGCGTATAGCATCTGTGTATCATCCTCCGTTTTCAGCGTAGCAAGACCCCGGTCTGTTGCAGGTACGGCAGCATCAGGAGGGCGCGGGCGTACGCGATCGGCCCAGTCAGCCCCGTCCCACAGGCGCTCCTGGAGAGGGTTGGTCGGGTCGGGGTACCAACCAGCAGGGCTCTCAGACACCTTTAGGACCGTGCCGTTTCGTTTACCTCCGCGCAAGTAGTTTCTCAGTAGGGACGCCTTGGTTGCCTGCGAAGCTCTATACTCGGCCGGGAAGTTCCAAAGTGATCGACCCTGATCCAGTTGCTGACGGTCTGTGGCCAATCACCGGGGTAGTCACAAGCCACCCACCCGAAAGCTGCCCTGTTAACTGGGCGGAAAGCGTCGACGCCCCGGATCGCGTCTGCGCATTTCGGGTCTTAAGACACCTCAGGCCGTGGGACAGCGTGTCTTAAGACGTGTAAGGTTCTCTAAAGAGGGCGTGTGGCACGGCGCGAGTACTCTACTAGTGGCGCAGATAGATAATTGCGCTTGCGCAACGCCCACCCACCCGGGACAATCCGCGTCTATGGGACTGTTCTCAAAAGGCCAGCGCATTTCAGGTAACGACGCAGAGAAGTTGGAGCTGCTCACCAAGCTCGACAGCGCCTGGGACCGCAGCCCGGCCTCGGTCATCGCCTATTTTCTCTCCTCAGCCCAGGAGCCCCTGAGCGCGCTGGCTGAGGCGCTGGTTCTGCTGGTCCGGGGTGGCGTGCTCTCGATCCACGCTTTGGCGGCGCTCGGTATCGATACCGGGGAGCTTGCCGGGATAGTCGAACATCTTTCCGGGCCCTCTCCGCAGGAGAGTCTTCGCTACGCCGCGGCGGTGAACGAGGCGACCGCGGTGTTTGAATCCCAAATCGAGGAGATCCTCGCAACCGCCGGGGTGAGTCTGGACGTGGATAAACGGGCGAGTTTTCGTTCGACCGTGGCTCGGTTCGCTCACGACAACAACGTGACGGACCTTAAGATCGCGTACCGCCTGATGAAAGCCGAGGGTCTCGACCCACTCGCCGGAAGTACTGACCAGCGCCCCGGGTACCTGTGAGAGCCTTACGCCTGGTAACCGGGCTTGCCGTTCGTCCACCGTACTGCAAGTTGCCTGTGCTACTTAAGACAGAGCCCAGCGGCCCTGCGCCCCGCCCCGCCCTACCGGTACGGCTGTTTACCATCTTCTGCGCCGACCTTCGTGAATCGTCAGCGCTGGACTGGAATGTACTAGGTGCATCAAGAGCGGCCTTCGGGTCCAGCAACCGAGCCTACGTGGGCCGCGGTGCTACAAGGATGTGGCTGCGGCAGGACAACACGCCCGCTGCAGCAAAATCCCCACGCTTGATGCTCCAAGAACACGACGGAGCGAGTAATGAGTAACGAAGATCATCTGAGCAAGACGTTCACTTCTC
>OMIG01000040.1 GCA_900299035.1 Pseudomonadota bacterium | reverse complement strand
GGTTCGGGAGTCGGACGCCTTCGCTCTTGACGAGCAGAATGGAAGCACCTCCCTCCAGCAGCTCAACCGGCAGTCGAAGAACAGCGACCCTGCAAAACAGCCTCTCCTGGTGCTTCCCGTTCCAGGGGCAACAGCTAGCGGGCTCCCAATTTTCGCCATGCAAGCATCTGTCGCCCTGGGAGTTCGACTAGACTCTCTGGCTGCCCAACCCTTGAAGATACCGGATGATGCTCTTCGCGCCACTCAGGCGAGCGTTGCCCGATACTTTCGCGGCGAAGCTGAGATGCTTAGGTGGCTGCGTACGCGCATGGAGCCGCAGCCCGCCATCGCGCTTACCTCTCGGCAGCAAGTACATGCGGCAAACACCGCTAAGGGGGGAGCGCGGCTGCTCTTCGTCTCATCGGCCCTACCTAATCTCTCACTCGACTACCCACTGTGCGACGTTGTCTCCGCTTCCGCCACTGCATCCTCTTCAGAGGCGCGCCAACTCGTTCTTCGCCATTTTTCGGGTCCAGCGGTACAATCCCTCATTCGGTCGCTCAGCTTCACAACCAGCAGCGACAACCTCACCACGGAGCACCGCTTTCAGAACGGCGTAGGCGCTGCGCTCCTTGACGCGTGGCCAAAGGTCCGCAAGCCTGCCTCAATCGCCCTGGTGGTCGACACGTCCAGCGGCGTTCCCCCAGCCCTCTTGAGCGCAGTTTCTCGGGAGCTCTCATCTTTTATCCGTTGGGACACCGTGGCCGGCGACTCTATCGGGCTGGTGGCGACCTCCACCCGGCCCGAATTGCTCTCGCCGATCACGCCTGACCTCAAGAAGTTCCAGCGCTCGCTTGAATTGCTGCGCCCATCGGGCATTGCGGTTCCGATCGACGGAGCGGGGCTAGCTCTTAGCAGCTTAGACGCGCTGCCGCCATCGGCGTCACGACAAGCACTGGTGGTCGTAGCAAGCCAGAGGGACGCGGGGTCTGCCTCTAGCCTCTCGGCGATGCGTCAGAAGCTCTCCCAATCGCTACAGCGCACCGGAGCCGCGGCCTACGTTGTCGGTGTCCAGTGGAGCCCTGTAGAGGCAGGACCGCCTGAGGATCTCAAGTGGCTTCAGTCGATTGCAGCAGAGCTTGGCGCAGAGTACGTGCAGTCTCCTCTCGGCACGCTGCCGGAAACTCTGCGCGCTGTCCTTCAGCGCGTTGAGTAGCGATCTACTACCGGAGCCCCCGCAGGGAGACCACGTGGCCAGAGTGCACGACCTGAAGGCCGTCTCTTGCCTGCAGCAAAATCGCGCCCGAGCCATCTAAGCCTTGGTATGTGCCTGACACGGTGCGAGCCCCCAAATCAAGAGAGACCTCAGTCGTGCCCGCGACGAAGCAGCTTCGCTGCGACCACTCTCGCTCAAAAGAGGAGAACCCGCCCTGAGAAACGAACCTGTGGTGCATCTCAAGCATTGCAAGCGAGAGCGGACCCTCTAGGGACTCTGGTGCAATCTGGACCCCGCAGCCCTCAAGCACCGACGAGGCCTCTGGAAGCCCCTCCGGGGAGCCCTCGAGGTTTACTCCGATGCCGACCAGCAAGACTCTTGCGCGATCTGTCTCGTGAACCTCCACGAGGATTCCCCCGAGCTTCCTGAGCCGATCTCCCCGCACAACCACTACATCATTTGGCCACTTAAGCCGCACCGACGCCCCAAGCCCCTCCAGCGCCGCCGACACCGCGCATCCAACGGCCAGCGAGTAGCCGGAGAGCGCCTGCGGCGGAGCATCGGTTCGGAGTAGGTACGTTCCCATAAAGCTTTTTCGGGCGACGCTCCAAGAACGACCCTGCCTTCCCCGCCCTGCGGTTTGCCGCCGCGCGCACACTAGCGCAGCACCGCTCCCCTGGCTGGCAAGTCGGTTCGCTAGCTCACGTGCAGCGTCCATGGTCGACGAAACCTCGTCGTAGCGGAGCGCAAACTCAAAACCCGGAACCGAGAACGATTCAGCTTTCACGAAGTGCTCCTCGAATGCGCAGCGATATGTCTACATTCGGCGCCTGCGTGGTGAGGCTGCCAGCTGAAACCGCATCTACACCAAGGTTGCGCAACACAGCGAGCCTATCAGCTCGAACGCCCCCCGACACCTCTACCATCGGCCTCACTGTCGCCCCTGAGATAGCCTGCATGGCGAACTTCACGTCGCTATCCGTAAAATTGTCCAGCATCACTATGTCTGGGTTGAACTCAAGCGCCACAGAAAGCTCTTCGAGGGTGCGCACCTCAACCTCCCAACGGATCCCAGCGGGCTTCGAATCGTGCACGCTTTGGAGTGCGGCCCGAATTCCTCCGGGGTGCGCATCAATGTGGTTGTTCTTGACCAGGATCATGTCAGCGAGCGACATGCGGTGATTCGATGCCCCGCCCACCCGCGTTGAATACTTGTCGAGCAGCCGCCAGCCTGGCATGGTCTTGCGCGTGTCCAAAATCGTTAATCCCGCTGCGGCAGAAACGAACTTCCGGGTGTAGGTCGCCACGCCACACATCCTCTGCAAGAAGTTGAGCATAGTGCGCTCAACGGCGAGGATCTGCCGAGTCGGCCCCTCAAGCTCCACCAGGGCCGCGCCGTCATCGACCTCTTCTCCTTCGCCGACCGCCGCCGTGACAGCCAGCTGAAACCCCGCCTCACGAGCTATCACCGCCGCTATAGGGAGGCCGGATGCCACCAGGGGCTGCCGAGCTATTAGCTTGGCTGTTGAACGGTGACTCTCGGGAACGGTCAATGCCGCCGTTAGGTCCGCGTGAGCCTCGTCTTCTTCAAGGGCTAGGCTGACCAGCCTTCGTACGAGGGGCGAATCGAGCATACCCCGGCCCTACCTGCCGACTACCCACTCATACGAGTGACGGGCCAACACTCGGACCACCGCAGCAGCCGGGATGGCAAGGAAGACCCCTAACAGCCCGAACAGCTGGCCGCCCGCAAAGAGCGCCAAGATCACTACTAACGGCGGGAGACCCACGGACTCGCCCATAACCCTGGGCGTGATGAAGGTTCCCTCTAACGACTGCACGACCGCGAACACAAGCCACACCCAAAGGACGTGCTGCACATCGCCAAAAGTCACGAGCGCCATCAGGGAACTAAGGAGGATGCCCGAGATAAATCCCACGTAGGGAATCAGGTTACCGAAACCAGCCACAACAGCCAGCAGCAGCCATAAGTCAACGCCCACAATCGCAAGACCTGTTGCGTACAGCACAAACAGAATCGAGCACACGATCGCCTGTCCACGGACAAACGAAGACACATAGCCATCAATCTCGCCAAAGATAGATGCCACACGCGCGCGCCGAGTCAGGGGCACAAGCCCCAAGAAGAAGCTGTGAATGCGAGGCAGGTCAACCGCAAGGTAGTAGACGATGAAGGGTAGCAGCGCGATGTTCACCAGAGTCAGCACTCGGTTGTAGCCGCTCATCAGGGTGCCAGCCACTGCGCGCAGAACACCCTTAAGTGTGTCGCCGCTTACACCGGAGAGAGCCGTCGGTAGGCTCCCAAGGAGTTCGTCCACGCTCTGGCTGCCTCGCAGGGACTCAGGAAGGTACTCACGAAACTGCTCAAACAACGGGCCTATCTTCCCCCTGCCCACATCGAGGTACTGGTTCAGGTTGTTGCTCAGCTTTCCAAACTCGTCTACCAGGGTTGGCACCGCAGTGAATCCGAGAAGTCCAAAGACCGCCAGGACCAGGAGCGCAACGAGCCAGATCCCCCAGCGCCGAGGGATCCTTCGCCGCTCCAGCCCCTCAAGCACCGGGTCTATGGCGTACGCAATAAAGTACCCAACCACCAGCAGCACCACGAGCTCACGAAGCTCCACCATGAGCCACACTAAGAGACCGACAAAGCCAGCCGCTAGAACCCACAGGGGCGGCAGGAATGAATCTCGAGTCGTAGTATTTGTCATACGCTGCTCACACAAAGCTTAAAACTGGACGGCCGAAGATCTGCTCGACCTCCTCGCAAAGCGCCTCCGACGGGAGGACGCACACGGGAGAGTTTGCGCTATCGCGCAACACGATAGACACCTCGCCCTCGTCGAGCTGGAGCCGTACCTTTACCGGACAAGTGCCAGTATGGCGCTCGAAGAGCGACTGCACCCGCGGGAGCCGGTCTTCTATGTCGTCTCTTGCCGTGAGCATCAGAAATCCCTGCGTTGCGTTTCTGTCCCGTAGGCCAATCAGCGACTCGATCTTCTCGACAATAAGAGCGCAGCGTTCGGCGGATACGTCCGCCCTGCCGCTTATCAGCACAGGGTCGTCCGCGACGAGAGTCGCAGCCACCGTTCTGTATGTGTCCGGCCAGACGATCGAGTCAACCGTGCCGAGCCAGTCCTCGAGCGCGAAGGTTGCATAGCGGTCGCCCTTCTTTGTGTTCTTTAGCTTGAGCGCCGTAACAACTCCGCCCACGCGCACCTCACGCTGCTTGGTTGACTTGACGTCCGCAGTCGAGATTGCGCCTAGACGCTTCAGGTCAGCCCGGAACTTCTCCAGGGGGTGTCCGGAGATGTAGAAACCCAGGGCCTCGCGCTCGTAGGCCAGCCTCTGGTTCACCGGCCACTCGGGCAGCTGAAACGAACGCTTCGGAACCGAAGGCCGCGAGGTGGCAGCACCAAAGAGCGATATCTGGTTCGGGTCCGCATCTTTCTGGCTGCCGAAAATCCTGAGCAGCTCCTCGATGCGCTCAAACATCTCCCTGCGCGAGGCTTTCGAGAAATCCAGCGCTCCGCTGCGCACCAGGTTCTCAACAACCCGCTTGTTGACGTTGTGCAGGTCTACTCGCGACACGAAGTCTTCCAGGTCGGCGAAGGGCCCGCTCTCGCGCGCCCGAATAATCGCCTCCACAGCCTTCTGCCCCGTGCCGCGGACCGCCTCGAGCCCAAAGAGAATCTTGGAGCCCCGCACGGCGAACCCAGCCGCGCTCTCGTTGAGGTTTGGCGGCAGCACCTGAATGCCCTGCTTGCGGCACTCGTTAAAGTTCTTGAAGGTCTTGTCGCTGTCCTCCATGTCGTGCGTCATTAGCGCCGCCATGAACTCAACGCCGTAGTGGGCCTTAAGGTACGCGGTCTGGAACGAAACGAGCGCGTACGCAGCGGTGTGACTTCGGTTAAAGCCGTATCGGGCAAAGGTCTCCATCTGCTGGAAGATCTCGTCAGCGAGCCGCTTCTCGATTCCGCGCTCAACGGCACCTGAGACAAAGCGGGTCTTCTGGCGTGCCATCTCCTCTGGGTCTTTCTTGCCCATCGCCTTACGAAGGATATCTGCTTCCCCGAGCGAGTAGCCAGAGAGCGCCCGCGCGAGCTGCATGATCTGCTCTTGGTAGAGGATAACGCCGTAAGTGTCAGCCAGGATGTCCTTCATCACTGGGTGCAGGTAAACAATTGGCTCACGCCCGTGCTTGCGCTCGATATAGCGATCAACCATCCCGGCATCGAGCGGGCCTGGTCGGTAGAGCGCCAGGATAGCGACGATGTCATCGAAGCAGCTTGGCTTTAGCCGCATCACCATCTCGGTGATGCCGCTCGACTCGAGCTGAAAGACGCCGGTGGTGTTGCCGCCGGCAAGCAGGGTGTAGGTCTTCTGGTCTTCGAGCGGCAGGAAGTTGAGGTCCAGCTTTATGCCGCGGCTCTCCTCGATAATCTTGATCGCTGTGTGCAGCACCGTTAGGGTCTTGAGCCCAAGGAAGTCGAACTTCACCAGCCCCACCTTCTCCACGTAGGTCATGGAGTACTGGGTGACGTCGTTACCCTCCTTGTCGACCATCATTGGAAGAAGCTCGTCGAGCGGCCTGTCGCCGATCACTACGCCGGCTGCGTGAGTCGATGAGTGGCGCGTTAAGCCCTCAATCTTGAGGGCCAACTCGATCAACTGCTGGCCTTCGCCGGCGGCGTACTCGGCCAGCTTCGGCTCCATCTTAAGAGCCTCGCTCAGCGGGTAATCGAAACCTTGGCGAGGGGCAGGCACGAGCTGCGCTATGCGGTCAGTTTCGGCGTAGCTCATGCCGAGGGCTCTCCCTACGTCCTTGATCGCAGCCTTCGCCTTGAGGGTTCCGAAGGTGGCGATCTGAGCAACCCTGTCCTTACCGTACTTTTCAACGACGTACTTAATCACGCGCTCCCGCCCGTTGATGCAGAAGTCGACGTCGATATCAGGCATGCTGATTCGTTCTGGGTTGAGGAATCGCTCAAAGAAGAGCTTGTTCGAGATCGGGTCCACCTCGGTGATTCGCATTGCGTACGCCACGAGCGATCCAGCCACCGAACCGCGGCCCGGACCGACCGGGACGCCGTTGTCCTTAGCCCAAACGATGAAGTCCGCGACCACAAGGAAGTAGCCGGCGAAGCCCATCTTTCCGATCAGGGAGATCTCTTCCTCAAGTCGGTCGTGGTAGGCCTGCGTTAGGGCTGATGTCCACCCCTGCCCGGCAGCGAGTATCTCCAGGCGCTTCTCAAGCCCCTGGCGCGCCATCTCGGCCATGATGTCGTTTAGAGGACGAACATCATCGCTCTTAAACTGCGGCATGTAGTAGGTCTTGGAGTCGAACCCGAAGTCGCACTGAGACGCTATCAGAGCAGTGTTTCGCACGGCTTCAGCTCCCTGCTTGAGGTGCGACAGCTCTTCGAGCATCTCCTCTTCGGTCTTGAGATGCAGGCGGAAACCTTCGTGGCGGAGACGGTCAGGATCGAGCACCGTTTTTCCGGTGGAGATGCACATCAGCACCTCTTGCGCGAAGTGGTCGTCTTTCTCAAGGTAGTGACAATCGGTAGTAGCCACTAGCGGAACGCCCATGGACGTGGCCAGGTCTACTACGGCCGCGTTATGCTTCTGCTGCTCCTTGATCGGATGAGGCTGAAGCTCAAGGTAGTAGCGGTCCTTAAAGACGCGCTGGTAAAACTCGACAACTTCTTTCGCGCCGCGGTAGTCCTCAAGTTCGGTTGCGCTGGCCAGCTCACCCGCGAGGCATCCGCTAAGGACGATTAGCCCTTCTGAATACCGCTCCAGAAGCTCGTGGTCGACCCGAGGCTTGAAATAAAAGCCCTCTCTGTAGGCGAGGCTCGATAGCTTGCATAGGTTCTGGTACCCAGCCTTGTTGCTCGCCAGCACCGTTAGGTGGCACGTTCCGGCGCCCCCTTGTGCGCGCATCCTCCGCTCGTGACGGGAGCCTGGAGTGACGTACAGCTCGCAACCCACGATGGGCTTGATGCCGAGCTTCTTGGCCTCAGCGAAGAATTCAACGGCTCCGTGCATGTTGCCGTGGTCGGTCATCGCTATCGCGGGCTGCCCTAGCTTGGCAGCTCTCTCAAGCACATCTGGAAGCTTATTTGCCCCGTCGAGCAGACTGTACTGGGTGTGAAGATGGAGATGTGCGAACTGCGACACGGCAAGCCCTAAGAGACCCAAAAGCGAACCTTAGGATACTAGCCTCTGGCTGCCACTCGCTCAAGCATAAGTGTGCGCCAGGAGGCGATTTTTAGGGCCTTGCCCGTCATCTCTCAGGGGCCCTGACTAAGGCCTGTTTTTTCGCCTTAGGCTGCGCTGCGACGCCACGCTGGCACGAGCTCGCCCCCAGCCACCCGGACTACTTCAGAGTCTCGGTAGAAGGACTCAAGCGAGTTAAGGAGCTTGAGGTCTTCTGCCGCATTCTGGGCTAGAGCAGCATCGCGAGCCTGCTCCAGAGCCCTAACCATATCCGACAGTCGAGCGTGACGGGCGCCCTCCGCCTCCGCGCCCTCCTCAACCACTCGAGCAAGCTGCAGCTCGCCACCGTAACGGTACAGCGCATACCGCTTAAAGACCTCTCTGGTCGCGGGATCGGCCAGGTCAAGGTCCGGCGCGGCGAGGCGATACCTCGTGAAGAGCACCTTGGCCTCGGGGGCGGTGAGCCCGGCCAGCAGGTCCCGCTTGTTCGCCCGAACGGCCTGGCAGAACAGGTCTAGGGCCTGAAAGTCGAGGCGGTAGATGTCTTGCTCCACATCGCAGGTGGTCTTGCGGAAGAAGTTGTTTAGGGTAATCCCGTGGAACTGCTTAATTGCCGCCCTGGCTAGTGACTGAAGTTCCCGGTCGGCCGAGGCCTGCGGCTCAACGAAGAATGCGCTCTTCTGAGCAGAGCGCCACGAAATAGCGCTGGGGTCCTGCTTCGATGCGTACCGGTCGAGGTTGATCCAGAGGGCCCGCTTGTGGTCAGCAGCGAGAACGGTGTGCGGAGTGCGAACTGAGAAAGCCTTCTCAGAAAGGTCGTACTGGGGCTCGGCCGCTAGGTAGACCGCGCCTGAACCGGCCGTAGTGTGAAGCCTAAGGCCCTCGTAGGCCTCGTACGTTGCCGGGTCGAGCCCAGTCTCCTTCTTGAGCCATGCCGCCAGCCGGATGGTGAGCAGCACGTCCTCGCGCGACTCGTGCGCCTGAACCCCCTCTAGCAGCCCGAGAGCCCGAGTAACAGTCTCAAGCGAGAGAGAGAGCTTCTTCTCGCCCTTGCGTGCGTTAAGCACCGCCGCCCGCAGCGGCTCGCAGGTCAGGTAGGCCTTCTGGACGACATGCAGGAGATCTCGCGCAGAGAGCTTCTGGTCGAAGTACGGATTGTGCCCGTTACGGATCAGGCTCGTTCGCAGGTACTGCAGGTCAAAACGCGATGAGTTGTAGCCGATAAAAGCCACCGCCCCCTTAGCCCGCCTAATGCAAGAGAATATAAATTCAGCGATCCGGGCCATCGCGTCGCGCTCGTAGTCTACCGCCTTGCGCTGGTGCTCTAGCACGTCGGTGCGATTTGCGAGGATAGCGCCAGCCTCCGGCAGCTGCAGCCGGGAGATGCGGACCAGCCCCGAGAGCTCATCAATCGGCTTGAGGTCGTCATCAACCAAGATGAACGAGTAGCTGAGGATCTGGCCGATGCAGTTCCTGTCCGTGGTCTCAAGGTCGTAGTAAATGGCGTACATGCCGACGACTCTACACCAGCGGTATGCCGAATTTCAAAAGACCTTTTAGCTGCCTTCGCAGAAAAATTAGCGAATCTCAGAGTGAAGCTGCGCCAGGAACTCCTTCAGCTCCGCCGCGCTGTGCTTAGGCGAGCCGGTCGATGTGCCGGGTGAGGCGCGACGGCCTACGTAGACCGGGTCGAGCCCGCT
>OMIG01000039.1 GCA_900299035.1 Pseudomonadota bacterium | reverse complement strand
GTCACGATCTCGTGCTTCGAGCGGCCGAGGCCTTTGGCGCGCGCGTCCCACTCCGGCTTCCACTTCGCGTCGAACTGCTGCTTCATCGCAGCGATCACCTTCCGTCCGGGTGTGCCGCGCGGAAACGAGTAGGTCTCAGGAAACAGGTAGCCCTCGAAGGATCCCGCAGGCACGCCAAGCTCGGAGATGAGCGAGCTGTCGGCCAGGGCAGCCTCGACCTCTGCGCGGCTCGTGATGCCTGCGGCCTCAACGAGCGGCCCGATCTCAGAGGCGCGCATGCCCTCTTTCACCGTGAAGCGGTGCAGCACCATGTCGCCGCGCGCAAGCTTCTCAAGGATCTGCTCCGGGGTCATCGACGCTGACAGCTCGTACTCGCCCGCCTTGAGCAGCGTGTCCTGCTTCTTGAGCCTCGCAATCACGCGCAGCGAGAGCGAGGTGCGCACGAGGCCCTTCGCCTCAAGCTCGCTGGCGAGCGCTTTGAGGCTCTTCTCGGTAGAGAAGTCGACGAGCACCAGGCGCGAGTCGGCCGGGTTTGCTGGCTCAAGGAAGATCCGCTCCACTGCGCTGTACGCGAAGGCGACCGCAGCGAGCGGGATGAACACGTACAGAAAAACGAGGAGGACCTTGCGAAGCACCGCTACGCCTTTGGGTTTAGTTCAAAGTAACGCTCGAGGATCAGGCACGCTGCGTGAGCGTCGACCGTTTTCGACGAGCTCCCGCCCTCCCTGAGCCGAGCGGACGCCTCAACCGACGAGAACGACTCATCGACGAAAGCGACAGGGATGGGATTCCTTTTAGCAAGTCGCCGCACGAATGACTCTATTGAATCGCAGATGGGTGTGCGCTCGCCGTCTGGCCCAAGCGGCATCCCCACCACGAGCAGACCAGCCTTGCGCTCCTCGATCAGCGCGATGAGTTCGCGCTCGGCTTGGTACTTCGCCCGCGGCCACACTGCTACCGGGAACGGAATGCGCACCGAGTCGTCCGCGAATGCGCAGCCGACCCGCACGGTGCCTATGTCGAGCGAGAGGATGACCATGAGCGCACCACTATACTCTGTATGGTAGCGGCGCGCATGGGAGGGGCTCTGGAGCTTTCGCACCCGATGAGGCTCACTCACGCACCGGGATTGCCACGACCCAGCCGCTCGCATCGAACGCGAGTGGAAGCAACCTCACCCCCTAAACCAGAACGCCGTTTGTAGAGTGTGAGCCCCCTTGTCGACCCCGGTCTCGGCAGGTAGAGTCGACCGGTTATGGCACGTAATGTGTGGGTTGCGAGGCTTTCAATTCTGCTGTTGGGGGGCGTACTTATCGCCACCACGAGCCGTCCTTGCCAGCGCTTCCTGCGGGCCCTCGACGTGCGCCTCGCCTCAGACCAGATCCTCTTCGGTGACGAGAGCCCCTTTCAGGACCTGAGCACCACCGTCTCTGGCGAGCTGCTCCAGACAACTTTAATAAACCAGACGCCGGCCAACCCGTTCCAGAACCCGCTCAACGACGACGACCTGACCCACAAGGTGCAGAAGGGCACCACGGTTGCCTCGCTCTGGGCGTCGCTGCGCGGGGCTCCGAAGGCTGCCGGCGAGTTCGCGAAGGCCTTCATGCAGCACGACAAGAAAGTCGGCGCGCTCAAGGCCGGCGAGCTGCTTGAGGTGAAGCGCCGCGACGGCGAGATCGTCGAGGTGCGCCGCCAGCTCTCGTTTGGCGACACGATGGTCGTGGAAGGAAATTCAGACGACGGCTACTCGTCCCGCATCGAGCGCGCGCGGCTTGAGCAGCGCGAGCGCAAGGTGTCAGGCACGATTCACTCCTCGCTCGTGAGCTCGGCTAACGCCCAAGATATTCCCTACTCCGTCATCGACGACTTCGTAGACCTGTTCGGCGAGCGCGTTGAGTTTAACAAAGACCTCCAGCCCGGAGACACCTTCACGATTGTGTTCGAGGAGAAGGTCACCGATGGCGGAGAGATTGTTGACGTAGGCGTCATTAAGTCTGCGTCGCTGCGCATCCGGGGCCAGATGTTCGCCGTGGTGCGCGACGTGCAGAAGGACGGCACGGCACGCTACTTTAACGAAAAGGGGCAGATCCCGACCAAGGGCTTCCTGCGCTACCCAGTGCAGTACACGCGCATCTCGTCGATGTTCTCCAAAGCGCGCTTCCACCCAGTGCTCAAAGTAAAGCGCCCGCACCACGGCGTTGACTTCTCTGCGCCTGTTGGCACTCCGGTGCGCAGCGTCGGAGAGGGGACGGTTGTGTTCGCAGGCTACTCGCCGTCTGCGGGCAACATGGTCCGAATCGCCCACGGCCAGCGCTACACGACTGAGTACATGCACTTGAGCAAGATCTCGAAGGGCCTGCGCAAGGGCTCGCACGTCGACCGCGGCATGGTCATTGGCGCCGTCGGCAGCACCGGACTCTCGAGCGGCCCGCACCTGCACTACGGCCTCTTCGACAAGGGCAAGTACATCGACCCGATGCGCGCCAAGATTGCTTCTGACCCAGGCCCAGCGAAGGCGCCGCCCGCTGTCATGGCAGCGCTTGACGCGATGCGCCGAGAGCACGACGCCGTTGCGCTCGCCTCTGAGCCGGCTTCGCGCAAGTCTAAGGCATGAGCTTCTCCGTCTCGATTCTCGCCACCGGCTCTGAGCTGCTCGACGGGAGAGTCGTCGACACCAACTCTAGCTTCGTCGCACGAGAGCTCTCGGAGCTGGGCCTCAAGCTGCGGCGCGTGCTCACCGTCGATGATGACCTAGGGGAGCTCAACGCGGGCCTCACGGCCCTCTCAGAGGTGAGCGACATCATCATCACCTCCGGCGGGCTTGGCCCCACGAGCGACGACCTGACCCGCGACGCCGTTGCGGCGTTCTGCGGCGTGGGGCTCTTTGAGTGCCCGATGGCCCTCAAGCACGTCGAGGATTTTTTTGCCAAGCGCGGGCGCGTGCTCGACGAGACCAACCGCCGCCAGGCAGTCATGCCGATCGGGTCGCGCACGATCCACAACGAGCGCGGCAGCGCCCCTGGCTTCATCTGCCAAGCCGAGGGCGGCAAGCTCGTGTGCTCTCTCTCTGGCGTTCCGCGCGAGTTTCAGCAGATGTTCCTCAGCACCGTGCTGCCGCTCATCAAGCAGCAGTGCGGAGATGTGCCCCTCGTTCGGCGGGCAACTTTTAAGCTGCTCGGAGTTCCAGAGTCGTCGCTGGCGAAGGTGGTCGAGGGCTTGGCGCTGCCAGAAGACGTCGTGGTGTCGTACCGCGCCGCGTTTCCCGAGGTGCACCTGGTTCTCAAGAGCGCACGGGGAGACCTCGCGGCGCTCGCCGACCTCGCGCGCCAAGCGCTCGGGTCAGGGAACGTCTACTCCGAAGACCCAGCGGCATCGTTCGTTGGCGCGCTCCAGGCTGCTCTTGAGTCAAAGGGGCTCACGATTGCAACTGCTGAGTCGTGCACCGGCGGCATGGCCGCAGAGCTGCTGACCCGCACGCCTGGGTCGTCGCGCGTCTTTCGCGGCTCAGTCGTTGCGTACCACAACGACATTAAAGAGCGGCAGCTCGGAGTTCCAGCCCAGGTTCTCGCGACCCACGGCGCAGTGAGCGCTGAGACGGTGCGCGCCATGGCGCACGGTGTGCGGCAGCTGCTCGGCAGCGACATCGGCGTTGCCATCAGCGGTGTTGCAGGCCCAGATGGCGGCAGCGACGCAAAGCCAGTCGGCACATTCTTCGTTGGCGTTTCGAGCGCGCAGGCGAGCTTTGAGCTTGGCTGCCTGTACGCAAACGAGCGGCAGAACGTGCGGGTGTACGCGAGCAACGTCGCGCTCGACGCCGTGCGGCGGCACGTCTTGGGGCTGCCGCAGGCTTCCGGCTACCCGATCTGGCTCGATAGAGAGAAGGCTTAGCGGCGCGCTTCGGCTCTCTCGATTAGCTCGTAGATCGAGGGGCCTCTAGAGAAGATTCCAGTGCCGATGTAGCTCGCCCGAAAGACGCTCTCCCAGCGCAGGCTGCCGTAGCCAGGCACCGGCTCTCTGGAGGTCATGGTCGGCATCTTGCCGTGAGTGCGGAAGTGCTCGAGTGCTGCGTTCTCGATGCCCTCTGCGGAGAGTGCGGCCGTGCTGCCGCGGGTTGGCAGGGAGAGCTCCTCTCGCACCACAGACATAAGACTCGAGAGGGTCTGGCCCTTCTCGAGGCCGTTTCGGCCGAAGCGGCCAGAGTGGTGGATAGAGCTCCAGGTGTGGCCGGGGATGCCGGGCACGGGCTCAGGGCTCCTCTGGCTCGGAATCCTGCCGTAGGTTCGATGGAACTCTCTGCCTGCAGCGATTACTTGCTCAGCGGAGATCCGTGGCCGAGCGATGCGAGGCAGCTCGGCATCTTCGGCTGGCGCTGGCTTGTTGGCCGCATCGAGCAGCGCGTTGAGCGCCATGAGGCGTTTCGGGGCCTTCGAGAGAGCCTCGAGCGCATTGAGGGCTGCCTGGTTTAAGGCGCCCCCAGAACGCAGTGCTCGCACCGCTTCTATCTCAAGTGATGAAGGCTCAAGGCGCTCAGACGGAATACAGTTGCTCATACATCTCTCCAGTTGGCTTACAAACTCTTCTCCCACAGGGGCGCTAAGACGTCGCACAGGCCGCGCGGGTTCTTCGTGAGGCCCCGGTCGCCGGCACGGATCGCTTGGTCGATGCTCAACCAGGTCTCGCCGGGCAAGCCAGGAACGCTCCCCTTCGTTTGCGCGAAGGGCAGCAGCCGACGGTGTTCCATAAAGACCGTAGCTGCTTCAAGGATCGAGGCCTCTGAGAGAGGGAAGCGACGGCTGGGCTTTGGAGCGGTATCGGCCTCGCCACTCTCTGTTGTCTTTGGAGGGGAAACGCTTCGCGCCCTACGAGGGGTCGCGCCTTGCTTTTTGCTCGCCCGCCGCTCTTCTCCGAGGCGCGTGCGTCGGAGCATGGTTATCTCTGCGAGGGTGATGCGGTCAGGCAGCACCACATCAGCCTTGCCATCACGCTCGTCGACGAGCGCCTTGAGGGCCATGAGGCGCTTAGGCTGCTCAGCGAGCTGCTCAAGCAGCTTCCTCGCCGCGGTGGTGAGCGGCTGATCAAGTCGGAGCGCGTCGTACGCTGCGATCTCTTTCTCGGTTATCTTGAGGTTCATGCCCCTTTTTCCTTGAAACTGTAGAGTCGCGTTACGCCTACAGGTTGCCCTTAGAAGAACGACCGCACGAAGGGTACGAACGTCTCCGCGGAGTCTTCGCCGACGCACGCCTGATGCTCCTCGTCGTGGGCGATCATGAGAATCTTGCGGCTCAGATCTTCCTTCTCCTCGGCGCTTAACTCGTTGCCCTCGAGCAGCTCTTGAAGGCGCGCTACGACGCGCGCCAGCTCCTCTGCATCGTTTAGAGATGTAGCCATAAGCCCCCTGCCGGCTTTGAGTGTGCGTACAAGCCCCTCAATAGTAGTGTCGCTCGGGAGCTAGTCAAACAAAGTGGCGCAAAAGGCCGCGCAGAGCGCCAAGAGCGAGCTACGGAGAGCTGCTGAGAGACACCCGGGAAGCCGCTAACAGCCCGCAGGGACGGGTGTTTTTTGGCGCGTCAAGCGCACCATCGCCCCCAGGATCGCAGCCGGGGCAGCCGGCTTGGCGACGTGCAAGTTAAAGCCGGCTAAGAGGCAGCGGTCTGCGTCGTGCTGCGCTGCGAATGAGGTGAGCGCTATCGAGGGCACATCGCTCGGGATGGCGCGCACGTCGCGCATGAAGTCGCAGCCGTCGCGGTGCGGCATGCCGATGTCGCTGATGATCAGGTCTGCCTGATGCTTTCGCACGAGAGCCATTCCAGCCGCTGCGCTGCCGGCCGTAAATACCGCTGCGCCGTGGTCTGCCAGGAGCCCACGCAGCAGCTCGCAGGCCTCGAGGTCGTCGTCGACGACGATGATGACTAGCCCCGTGAGGTCCGCCGCAGCCAAGGAGCAGTCGCTGGGGTCGTCGATCGCGGGCCGCGCCTGCGCTTCGCTGGAGAGAGGGAGCGAGATAGTGAACTCACTCCCCTGGCCGAGCCCTGCACTCTTCGCCCACACGCGACCGCCGTGCAGCTCGACTAGCTGCTTGACGATGTCGAGCCCAAGCCCCAGCCCTCCGTGCACCCGGGTGCTTGAGAAGTCGGCCTGCCTGTGGCGCTCAAAGATCGTCGCGAGGAAGCGTGGGTCTATGCCTTGCCCGACGTCTCGCACCGAGATCTCTGCGGCGTCGCCGGTTTCCCTCGTGCTCACTTCGACGCGCGACCCGGCGGGCGAAAACTTGATGGCGTTCGAGATGAGGTTTGAGAGGCACTGCTCAAGGCGGCCAGGGTCACCCTTCACCGTGAGCCCGTCGTCGCTACGGGCGCGCTCGAGCGTTATCTGCTTCGCCTGCGCCTGTGGCAGCGCAGCCTCAATCGCGCGAGAGAGGAGGTCATCGAGCCAGACCTGGGATATGTCGAGCCGCAGCTTCCCTGAGGAGATGCGGTTTATGTCGAGAATGTCGGAGATGAGCTGAGCCTGTACTCTTGCCGCCCGCCCGATCGCCTGCATCGCCTGGGATATTTTCTCTGGGTTGTTGCCGCTCCGAGAGGCAACCTCGACCCAGCCGAGCATCGAGTTGAGCGGAGTTCGGAGCTCGTGCGACAGGGTCGCGATGAACTGGTCCTTCGAGCGGTTGATCTCCTCGGTTTGAACCCGGAGTGCCTTCTCAAGGTCGCTCTTTGCCGCGAGGTCTCGGGCAGATGCCTCGACTGCACGTCGAGCGGTTACGTCCTCCGAGAAGATGATAATTCCCCCGATGTGCTGGCCGTGTCCTCCGTACCGCCACGGGTGAACTCCCCATCGGAGTATCTGCCGCTCGCCGGACGTCCTTAGGAAAAACTCCTCTTCGCAGCTTTCGACGGCTCCGGCGAGGCAGCGCTGGTGCACAGCCTTCCAACGGTCAGGGATCTCGGGGAAGACCTCGTAGTGAGAGCGCCCAATCAGCGAAGCGCCGCCGAGGGAGTAGTCAGTAATCCAGCGCTGGCTCGCCGCGATGTAGCGCATGTCGCGGTCGAACATCGCGATAGCCACAGGTGCTTGGTTGATAAGGATGGCTTTGTGCTTCTCCGTGGAGGTGTGCACCCCCCACTCTCCGCTCCTCCACCGCCCGAGTATCCAGAGCACGGCGAGCACAGTCAGCAGGAAACAAGCGCTCACGAAGGAACCACGGGGCAGGCCGGCACCTAACTCCACAACGTGGAGTTGTTCGTCTATGAGCGTTAACAGATGCAGGCTTGCCACGGCTTTTGAAGGGCTCCCTTTCGCCAGCAACCTTAGCGCGCCGAGGGGCCTTGTGTCTTAGCTATTCCGTGGGTTTGCGCGGTAGCCCCCTCACGACATGACCTGGGTCATGCTCAGAGGATAGTGTGTCCCTCGTGCTGGAGGGTGCCGAGGGCTAGTTTGAGGGAGAGGGCCCCTTAGCTGGTGATTTCAGGCACCTGCGCGCCAGGGGCTAGCTGGCGATCCCCTCGGCAGTGGGAAACGTGGTGTATGTCCCCCTCTTTTGTGAGAACCTGGAAAGAGCGGCCCCTCAAGAGAGGCGTACCGGGGGGTCGTGGCGTCTACGGGAGTTTAAGAAGTCAGAGATGTCAGGATACGGACGGCGGGCGAGTGACCCTAAGGGGGCCACAAAAGAGATGGAAGTCGCCTTTCCACAGTCGAACGTCATGCAGGCCCTCGTCGGGGACGCTGACGAGAACCTCCGCACAATCGAGCGAGAGCTGGGCCTCAAGATCGGACGAAACCCAACTGGGCTTACCCTGGTCGGGCAGGACACCGACGTCGAGCTCGGCCACGACCTGCTCGTGCAGCTTCGCGGGCTTGTTGAGCAGGGCGAAGTGATCTTTAAAGGCGACGTGGAACGCGCCATCAAGATGCTCTCGGGTAACCGCAAGCTCAACCTGAGCGACCTGTTTCGCGATGAGATCCGAGTTTCCGGAAAGCGCACGAAGATCGTCCCCAAGACCTTCCGCCAGAAGAGCTACATCGAGGAGATCAAGAACCACAACATCGTCTTCGGCGTCGGCCCTGCCGGAACCGGCAAGACGTACCTCGCCATGGCGATGGCTGTCACGGCGCTCCTCAACAAAGAGGTCAAGCGCATCGTGCTCTGCCGCCCCGCTGTCGAGGCTGGAGAGAAGCTCGGGTTTCTCCCAGGCGACATGGCCGAGAAGGTAAACCCGTACCTGCGCCCGCTCTACGATGCGCTCCACGACATGGTCGACTTCGACCGCGCCAAGGAGATGGTTGAGAAGGGAGTCGTCGAAGTGGCGCCGCTCGCCTTCATGCGCGGCCGCACGCTCTCAAACGCCTTCGTGATTCTCGACGAGGCCCAAAACACAACCCCGGTGCAGATGAAGATGCTCCTGACCCGCATCGGGTTTGGCTCAACGTGCGTCATCACTGGAGACGTCACCCAGATCGACCTCCCGCGCGGCACCCAGTCGGGCCTGAACCACGCCATCAAGATCCTGAAAGACGTCAAAGGGATCTCGATCGTGCACTTCACCGACGAGGACGTCGTGCGTCACCCGCTCGTCTCGCGCATCATACAGGCGTACGACCGGGATGAAGTCTAGCCGCACGAAGCAGAGCGCCAGGGCCGCTGCGGCGCGAGACTGGTCAGTTCACGTGACGCTCGAGAGCAGGAAGCTCAAGCTCGCTCCCTCGGCTGTGAAGAAGCTCGTCGGAGCAGTGCTGCGGCACGCCGAGCCCGACATCGCGCTCGCGAGCGTTCGGGAAGTGAACGTGCTCTTCACCGACGACGCCCGCATGCGGGAAATAAACAGGCAGCACCGCAAGAAAGACAAAGCGACCGACGTGCTCTCGTTTCCGCAGTTCACCCCGGCAGAGATCCAGGGCAAGCGGAAGCCCGCAGACCTCTTCAACCCGTACCTCGGGGACCTCGTCATCTCAACCGAGACAACCCTCAAGCAAGCCAAGCAGTTCGGCGTCACCCCGCGCGAAGAGCTCGTGCGGCTCATCGTCCACGGCGTGCTGCACCTGTGCGGGTACGACCACGAGAAGGTCCCGGCGAGCGAGGCGCAGCGCATGCGGCGCAGAGAGCGTGCGATACGGCAATTGGTGCGTTGAATATGGAAGTTCTATGCCCCACGACTTCCAATAGGTTACTCAGATTCTAAAGAAGACAGCAGGTATCGGCATTTTTTAGGCGCTCTGACGCCAAAAACCCGGATTGATTTGGAGTGCCCAGAAGCTCTCGTCAGTATGATAGCTTCAATTTGCCCGATTCAATAACGTGCTCTTTGGTCACAGCGACGCCGTATCTGTCTGCCGAGACATCTTTGCGGCCTATGGGGCTGCAGCATATTTCGCGGCAGATAAAACGGGAGAAGCTTGTGAGAATCGATCCTGTTAGCATAGTTCATTAGCAACAGCGCCTATCAAGGTGCTTTGCGGCGCAACCGTTTAAGCGCCGACAGAGGAGCTGGTCAGGATGGAAGATATCTGCCGGGCATCAATCCCAGTTTTACCTCGGAGCCGCAGCGCCTGTAAGTGTTTCGTAGTTTTTGAAGGGATACGTTGAGTACTTAAAAAATCTTAATTGCGGGGTCATACTAACTGAGTCCAAGATGTTTTTCAATTGTGAGGATAAATCTTCAATCACCATCTGTGCCTGATCGAAATTTTGAACAAGAGAGTAAATCTCGGCACTCTGCTCTCCAAGAAAGAAGGCAACCCAGGCAATTCGCGGGTGTTGTCGCGCGAATGTCTTCAGAGCCTCTTTTTCGACTTGCTTGAGAGCGCACGAACGAATTTTTAAACCTACCGGAATGTCATTAAAAACGGTTGGATCTATTAGGTAAAAATGCCCACCTATAACACCAAAGGCTTCGAGGCGGGATATTCTGTACTGGACAGTGGCGGCGGGCATGGAAATTAGCCGCGCAACTTGTTGTAACCTTAGGTAGTTGCAATTCGCAAGAGCCCAGAGAATCCTGTGGTCGGTTTCGTCGAGCTTCCCTCTTTCGATTTGCTCGGCAGAAGCGCCTATGTACAGAGGCTGAATCTTGAAGTGTTTCATTTCAGGCTCAGAAGGCCCGGAGTATTCAAGTTCAGTGGTGGTTAGGCACCGCAATATTCGAAATGGGTGGTTGAAACGTAGGGAAAGCTGCTCGAAGAAGCTTGAGAGATGCCAGCAGTCGCGAGTTAGAAGCCGAAGCTCCAGTTGCCCCTCCCCCACCAGTTCAACAACAGCAACTGTCTCTTCAGCCGAAGAGGCGAGCTCAACAAAAAATTTGCGGAATGGGATCGATTGTGGGGGAAGTTGAAGATGTACGACGCGGTACTCGAGACTCAGCAGTCGATAGTTGATCCAGACAGATCGCCGAAGGAATACATTCGCCTCGAAAAACAGCTGAAGGGTGCGTCGAACAAAATGCTCTCGTAAGCCCAGAGTCTCGGATGTGTCTTTAACAGATGCGCTCGCGTTTAGCGAGACGTAATATAAAACACGTCGCTGCGCTTGAGTGAGATTCATCCTCATAAGCATGCCACGCAGGCGCCGCTGCGAAAAGTCTTAGTGAGGCTTCGCTGCCAGAAGAATAGAGATTTTCTGAATAACTCTGATTGTAGATGGCAAAGCTTTCCGCAAAGAGCGGTTGCTACCCGGGGAGCGGATAGTTATGTGATGCCACTGGGCGAGGCGCTCTCCGACACCCTGAGAAGAGTTGCTTGAGAATTGACTACCTAACTACGATCAAAGCCTCGGAGGAGAATCTCGCCTTAGCCCATGTCGGGCAACTTATCCCCGCCGCAATTGCTCAAGATAAGGCTCAAATTGCGGGGGGATATTGTCTGAAAAAAATACGGGAAGGTGTCTCCTGGGCTCCTCGCAGCATAGTTTGCCGGGATTAATAGCGAGACGCTTCGTATAAAAATCAATAGCCTCAAGTGGCGGCTGGCCTAGCTCAATACCGAGTATGCGCTCAATCGGCGAGCTGAGTCGGCACGCTAGCCTCGCTAAGCTCTCCGGAGTCTGGCCGAAAAGTGCGGTGCTAGCTCGAATATTGCCACTAGACAGTTCACTGCGGAAGCGCTCCAGATACCTATAAAGCTCCGGCGACAATTCAGTTGAATTGCTTTTGCCTTTGAACTCAGAAATGCGCCACCCATTGGGTTGTTGCTCCTTTGAGGGGACGACCGTCAAATTTAATACAGACTCTCCGTTTTTCCTTATAGCCAGGAGGTGGTGCGTCCCGAGAAGGAAGCTTGTAGCGTAGGCTCCCCGCTTAAGACAATTATTCATTGCCAATCCTTCTCGCAGGAGGTCTTGGTAGGTACTGATGGCGCACACTCGTATTCCCGGCAGAATTTCTGTGTCGGCTATCAGTGGATGCCAGGCTGCCTCCTGATGGACAGACTGCGGATGGTGTCGGTGGTGCCGCTCCCATTTATCAAAAAGCTTTTTCAATTGCTGGATAGAGAATCCTGAGAAAAGCCAGCGCTTTGTTGTAGAGAAAAGATCGCTGCGAAACCTCTCGACGGCGTCACGGCTCGAAAGAGTGACGGAAGATACCCCAACTCGTTGAACTAGGGTCGGGATCGCAATCGCGTCGACAAATGCCCAAGTTAGCTCATGGAGGTTTTTTTCGCAGGCTTCGAATGCTTTTGCCGCCTCCGGCTCAACATGATGAATGCTCGTTTTTGATAGTCGCATCTCCTCAAAAGAATTGGAGACGAGAGAGAGAAAAACACCTTCCGTCGAGTTGCGCTCAGAGGTGGAGGAAGGCATCGAGGTGAGATGGGCCACTACAGCGGCGCAACTTGAAAGAACTCTGAAACTGGCTCGCTGTTGAGCATGGTTTTGTACGCAATTATGAATTTGCAGGGTTAGGGGGAGCAGTTTGTTGAAGTGAAGCCCAGAGCTTGAATTCAGGACCTGATTAATCAGGTGAAGATAGGTGATGAGGGGATCGCCTTGACGCAAGTTGGGTGTGTCAGGCAGGTGCGCACATGCCTGATTGATATCGGCACCATGCTCGATTAAAAATTTTTCCACCGCAATTGGGCCTGTCTCAGCGAATGTTTCCCATCGTCGCCTTGATACTCCCTCGGCTAAGGCTAGGTTGTTTTCCGCCGTTACATCGACTTCAAAATTTTCTTCTAAGCTGCGAATAAGATCTAAGCGCCCAAAGCAGCAGGCATGAATCAAAGCCGAGTTAATTACATAGCTAGATAATCGAAAGTTTCCTGATGAGAGGATCTCAAGTGGCAAATCAATCAAGGCCTCGATGTCGGTGAGTGCAAGTACCGCCCGGTATTTGTCCGGTAGCTGCTCTATAACTTCTTGTAGCAGCTTCGAATTATAGGGGCGGACTGCTCCTAAGACTTGCGATATCGCGGCGTTAATCTCCCTATTTGTAATCAAATCTGGGCTCGACTCGAAGGGCGTCTCGGAGATGATGCCCGGAAAGAGCTCGAGGACTCGGGGATGAACGTGAGC
Organism: Pseudomonadota bacterium; assembly: GCA_900299035.1. Taxonomy (GTDB): domain Bacteria; phylum Bdellovibrionota_C; class UBA2361; order UBA2361; family OMII01; genus OMII01. The sequence goes on along the minus strand of OMIG01000039.1, from coordinate 11,012 downwards.
GTTGTTTTGAATTAACAGTTCTACGGTAGAGCGTGCATTAACCTGAAAGAAGGGGACTAGCTCGGGGGCGACGGTTAGAAAACGAGCGGCGCCTGCCATTAGATTGAAGCCGTGAGCCCCCGCTTCCAGCAAGGAGCGGATGAGTCGTTCGGAGGTGGCTATCGCTTCTAGGTCGGGTTTGGGTTGTAAAGCGTCCGCGCAAAGATAGTCGCAGAGACTATGAAGAAACAGACAGCAGCCATCGGGTCTATTTACTTGAACGCCTGAATGTATCAAGAAATCGACATAGATTGGGTCTCGGCTACGGAACCATTGGGGAAAGAAACAATTCTCGGTGCGAGCGCCTCTGGAGATCAAGAAACGCGTCAGGTCTTGAGAGTCTCTTTGCCAGAGAGCTACTTGCAGGGCACCGCCGCCCCGCCAGTTCAAATCGGCACCGCCGTCTATTAGCGCTTGTAGATCAACGAGGTTGCGCGAGACGAGTGCTCTAATGACAGCGGTCTTTCTTTCCTCGGCGAGCTGCTCTTGGTGATTTGTCTGGCGCATCCGTTGTTTTCGCGATGCAGGGGAGAACTCATGTGAATTAAGAAGCTCCTCGGTAGGCTTTCGACATGCGTCATTTGTTGTCGATTGACTGGGTTTGTCGGGCGTTAGCATAAGAGAATTGCTGCTTTGCGGAAGAGTTTAGCAGCGGGGAGCATCGCGATCCAATCCTTGTGGAGCATCGCAAGCAGGCGATACCCGCAAAGATGAATCTCCCTGCGAAAAAGAGTCAGTAAGAGGACAGTTCGATCCGATTGTGACAGCCCTAGTTGTCCAAAGAGCATTGAGTAGGGGCGGCAGCTGCTTTAATTATATGGCATTCAAACCCGGCTTCCAAGGAGCGCGGCATGCTAGCCAATGGACCCGCAAATCGAGACGTTTCTAAAAACCAAGCCCCGACGGTCGACGCCCTTACTCTTGGGATGATTGAGCGGATTCCGTTTGAGCCCTCGCCGGACGCGCCGCTCTGCCGGGCTGCGTTCGTGGCGCGGTTTAACATTCGCGTTCTCGGCGAAACGCAGGTGGCCCTCACCATTCCCAAGGGTGCTTCGCGTTTCGACCTGATCAGCGAGGCTCAGGAGATCGCAAAGGCAAGCGACCTGTTTCGCCACGTCGCGCAGCCTGCGCAGCTTGAGGCTTGGGGTAGGAGCGGTGAATTCACGACGCCGGTTGAGGAAGACACGCACCTTGCGGTGGATTGCAGGGTGGAGGGGTCGGGAGGAATGACTCTCCAACAGCAGGAGAGTTTTCTGCTCGCAAAGGGGCTATCGATAGCAACTCTTCGCGACCTGGCGGTTGCGCACGTTGCGTTCTCGGTAGCGACCGAATGGAAAGACCCGTTTGTTGACGGCTTGTACCACTGCACTGTGAGAGGAAAGCTAAACGATGGCGCTGTTGGCTCCGAGGATCGCAGCTGTGGCACTTTGCAAAATTCGCCTCTGGGCCTGACTGATCGTTGCTTCCTCTGCCACGACTCTAGGGCTCAGGTTGCGCTGCGCGTTGGAGCCTGCCTGAAGAGTAGCTAGACTACATTGACGGTGGTTGCGTGAGCACGTATCCCGGTGCTCGTTATGGCTACCGTCATTGAGCCATCCGACTTCAAGTAGAAGCTCCAGGGCCTCAGCGAGCACGTTGAGGTTCTGAGGGTCTTTCTTTGACATACCTACCCTAACCCGCAAGGTAGAGGAGCTTGAGCAGCAGTCTCAGGCAGGCGACATCTGCAACGACTCAAGCAAGCCAAGCAGTTCGGCGTCACCCCGCGCGAAGAGCTCGTGCGGCTCATCGTCCACGGCGTGCTGCACCTGTGCGGGTACGACCACGAGAAGATCCCGGCGAATTAGGCGCAGCGCATGCGGTGCAGAGAGCATGCGATACGGGCCAAGGTAAGCCTCGTTACGAGAAAGAGCCGGTAAGGGATTAGATCGAACTGATACCGACACCCTCATATGCCGAAAGAGGGTTGAGCAGTAGCGGCGGCTGCTCTAAGTATACCAAGGTTGTCAACTAAGACACCTTCGTTCAGGAGAGCCACATGCTAACTCACAACGCCACGGGCCGCGACGCATCCAACATCCAAGGGCCGCGCCCTGACACGCTCGGCATGATCGAGCGAATTCCTTTCCAGCCGGCGCCGGATGCCGGGCTCAGGCGGGCTGCGTTCGTGGAGAAGTTTAACGTGCGAGTGTTGGGCAATACCGAGGTTTCACTCACCATCCCCAAGGGAGTCTCCCGCCTCGACCTCGTCAAGGAGGCAGAGCAGATCGCCGTCGCGAGCGACCTCTTCCGCCACGTCGCACAGCCCGCGCAGATTGACGCGTGGAGCAAGTGCAGCGAGTTCACCAAGCCGGTAGAGAGCGACACCAAGATCGCCGTCGACTGCATGGTGCTTGGCAGCGAGGAGATGACCTACCAGCGGCAGAAGGAGTTCCTTGAGCCGATCGGCGGCATGGCAAAGCTCGAAGACCTCGCCGTGGCCCACATCGCCCTGTCGCTCGCCACCGAGTGGCGCGACGCCTTCCGCAACAGCGACCGTTCGTACACCGTGCGCGCGGAGGGCGGGCAGCTCTTCTGCTCGCTCACGGGGCTAACGGTGCCCACGTTCTTCAGCGACCCGGGTCAGGCGCACAAGGCGATTCGGGCAGCGGCTTACGTGAAGAGCTTCTGAAGCTCGCTGCGCCTTCCGGCCAGCGCGCGCGTGAGCCTTGATTGACGCAGCGTGGGAAGCGACGTATACCCGACGTAGCACCATGGCAGCAGTCATCGACCCATCCGAGTTCAAGTACAAGCTCCAGGGCCTCAGCGAGCGCGTTGAGGTTCTGAGGGGGTTTCTTTGACATCCCTACCCTAACCCGCAAGGTAGAAGAGCTTGAGCAGCAGTCTCAGGCAGGCGACATCTGGAACGACTCCACGAAAGCAAAGGCGCTCATGCGAGAGCGTGCGCAGAGCGTTGAGCGTCTCGACCAGTTTAAAAAGCTTGAGTCGCTGCGCTCCGACGCTGAGGCTGCCTTTGAGCTCGGCCGGGAGTCGGGCGACGAAGAGCTCCTGAGCGAGGCCGAGCGGGTGATCGGCGAGCTCTCGCAGGCGGTCTCCGCGCTCGAGTTCAAGTGCAAGATGAACGGCGAGTTCGACAGCCAGTTTGCGATCATCGAGATAAACGCCGGCTCAGGCGGCACCGAGGCCCAGGACTGGGCCGACATGCTGCTGCGCATGTACCTGCGCTGGGCAGAGAGCAAGCGCTTCGCCACAGAGATCATGGACTACCAGCCTGGCGAAGGAGCCGGGATTAAGAACGCGACGGTGCTCGTCGAGGGCCCCTACTCGTACGGGCACCTCCGAAACGAGTCTGGCGTGCACCGCCTCGTGCGCATCTCGCCGTTTGACTCAAACGCGCGACGGCACACCTCGTTTGCGTCAGTGAGCGTCACCCCAGACATCGAGGAAGAGATCGAGGTGGAGGTGAACGAGGCTGACCTGAAGGTAGACACGTACCGCTCGTCAGGTGCCGGTGGGCAGCACGTCAACAAGACCGACTCAGCCGTGCGCCTGACGCACATGCCATCGGGCATCGTTGTCGCCTGCCAGAGCGAGCGATCGCAGCACAAGAACAAGTCGCGCGCGATGAAGATCCTGAAGTCTAAGCTCTACGAGCTCGAGCAAGAGCAGCAGCGCGACAAGATGGAGGCCTTGAAGGGCCAGCGCAAGAAGATCGACTTCGGCAGCCAGATTAGAAACTACGTCATGCAGCCCTACCAGCTCGTCAAAGACCTGCGCAGCAACTACGAAACCTCTGACGTAAACGCCGTGCTCGACGGCAAGCTCGACGCGATTATTGAGTCGTGCTTGTTGATGACGGAGTAGGTGTAGGGGCTTCGATTGCGCGCCTCGAGAGGCGCCTCGATTCCCCGTAGCACACGCCAATATCGATCCAGCAGAAGCAGCCCCAACTGCCCCGTAGCACATACCAATAACGATTCAGCAGAAGCAGCCCCAACTACCGCGTAGCGCAAATCAATAACGATCCAGCAGGGCGGCCCCGATCACCCCGTAGCGCCGGCTTTCTAGCCGGCAGTGAAGGAGCCAGAGGATCGATGAGATGTCTTTAGGCTAGTCAGCTCTTGAGCTGAGTGGGTGAAAGATGCAGCCCGAGGTGTCGAGCCCTTTCACTGCCGGCTAGAAAGCCGGCGCTCCGGGCGAGACGTGGCTTCTTTGATTGTGCGCCTCAGAGTCCCCGTAGCACATGCCGATATCGATCCAGCAGATGCAGCCTCAACTACCCCGTAGCACATACCAATAACGATTCAGCAGAAGCGGCCCCGATCACCCCGTAGCACATACCAATATCGATCCAGCAGAAGCAGCCCCAACACCCCATAGCCCCGGCTTCTAACCCCACAACGCACCGGGGCGCGACACCCCTCACCCAAGCAGCTAGCTCAGATGAGGCGTGCGGCGCCCCGGTTTTTTGCGAGAAGCTGGAGCTTCTAGGGAACTACGCTCCCTTTGGGTTTGGTCCGTACAGGTTCGCGCCAGGCGCACTGTCCTGAGTGACGAACACGAGGAGCACAATCGCGCCAACGCACGGAATGAGGCTGAGCAGCAGCATCCAGCCGGAGCGCCCTGTGTCATGCAGACGGCGGACTGCAACAGCTAAGGATGGCAAGAGCACCGCGAGGGCGTACAACATATAGAGAACTCCGACTCCGCCCTCCGCCGGAGCTGTGCCCAGCACGTTGTCGAGAACCCTCATGATGATTGCGGCGAGACAGTTGAACAGAAAGTAGAACCAGTACTCGGCCCGCTGCGCACGGCCGCTGAAGTTCACGTAGTTCTTTAATACTTTAATGTACCAGTTCATGGTTGTTTCCGCTGCAAGTTCGGGCGCTGGTGAGCGCTCTGCGCTCTGAAGTCCCGTCAAGTTGAATGTCTAGGCCTAGCGCTCGCCCTACAGCTCGTGGCACCCCTCGCCGGACCGGGTGAAGTTACGACGTTTTGAGGCTAGCCGATGGCTTACAGCGCGACAATCGGTAAAACAGGAAGCTCTCCCGGGCAGTGGTCCCGGCTGTGCGGCAAAAAAAGAGGGCCCAGGCATCGCGACCAACCGCGACGCCCGGGCCCTCTCTGCCCGTCAGGGCTTTTGAGCTAGCCAACCTGCTTAATGCGGGCAGCGAACAGCTCTGAGGTCTTTACGACAACCGTGTCGCCGACCTTGAGCACCTTGAGGTTCTGCGGGTACTTGGCCTTAACGGTCACGAAGCCCTCGCCGCTGCGAAGCGTGAGGAGCTGCTTAGCCTTGTCGATCGACTCGATCGTGAGAACGTCAACGCGGGACGTAGCCAGAACTGCTGCCGGCTTCTCACCCTTCTTCGCGACGGCGGCGACGTCAAGGTCGATGCCGTTTACCTCAAGCTCCTGAGCGGTTGGCTTGCGGACTTCGAAGTCAACAGCCTCGTAGTAGTCGAGCACGAGCTTGTCGCCAGTCTTTACCTTCTTGAGCGTGCCAGTCTGTGGGTCAACCTTGAGCTCAACCGAGCGGTTGTCGGCAGTCTTGAGCTTGAGCGTGTTGGTCTTGGTGTTCACGCCCTCAACGGTGGCCGAAAGTTCCTGAAGCTCCGACTCCTCGCCAACGAGCTTTGAGCCCGGAGCCTTGGCGCGAATTGAGGTCTGGATGACGTTGAGGCCCTGAGGGGTGGTGGTCTCAGTGACAGTCTCGCCGGTGTACGGAGTTGCCGAGCACCCTGCTACGAGGAGCGAGAGAGCGAAGGCTGATACGTGCTTCTTCATGCGTTTTCCTTTCTTCTTTCTGGTTGTGCGCTGCTTGTGGGGCTGAAACATCACCCAATGAAGCAGCGCTTAACAGGCGCCGTGGTTGTAGCTGAAAGGCTGGCCGTTTGCCACCCTAAATAGGGCTTAAAGATTGCGCGGGAAATTGCGCTGAAGCCAGGTAGCTCAAATCGATTAGTAGCTCGAGTCGACGTTGTCGATCGACTGCAGCCCGTCGAAGCCTGAGGCGTCCTGCGGGTCGTCCATCGGCGGCTGCTCGAGCGCTGAGTCGTCTGGGTCATTGAGCATGAGGCTCGGTGCCTGCTGCTCCTGCTGATCCTCTTGCTGCTCGATTACGTTCGGCGGAAGCGGCTGCTGCACCTGGGGCTGCTGCTGTCCGTACATGCCTGAGCCGCCAGAAGCGTACGGCAGCACCACTAGCGGCTAAGCCGCGTAGCCGCCGGCAGCGCCGCCGGGAACGCCACCCGCAACTCCGCCGCCGACGCGCACGAAGCGCGCCTGCGCTGCAGCGTCTTGAGCCAGAGCCAGGAGGGCCAGGGAGGCCAGAATTGATACTGAGAGCGAACGCTTCATGCCGAATCCTCGTGGATAGAAAAGTTGACGGCGTTTTAGCCCGTGGTGGGCGAGCGGGTCACAAAGGTTAGATTCGCCCGGCGCCGGGCCGGGACCACAAAAGGAGCCCCGCGGGGGCCCGCCGAGTGCAAAATGTCTCGGTCCCCTTTTCGCCTCCAGGGGGTTATACTCCGCTGCGTGAAGCTCGAAATGAAGGCAGAGCTCCTCAAGGAGCTTGCGCTCGAAGGCGCTACCCCCTCCCCTGACATCGGGCTGCGCGCCGGCGTTGACCAACTTCACCCGACCTACCGCGGGCGCGCCGTGGTGAGCTTCGCATCGTGGGATCTGCTCGATCTGCACCGCCGCAGAGAGATTTCGGCTAGCATCGTGCAAGCCATCGAGCAGTTCGGCGCAGTGTCGGGAGTCTCAAGGTTCTCCGGCGCGATGACGCCGGTGCACGCCAAGACCGAGCAGCGCATCGCGCAGTTCTTCGCGGCAGAGAGTGGCCTCATCTTCTCGTCGAGAAACCAGACGATTCTAACGTGCATAACGACGTTATGCTCCGAAGGCTGGGTGATCTTAGGCAACGCTCTCGCTCCCCTGCCCCTCGCGGACGCAGGTGCGCTGGTTGGTGCCGAGTTCCACGAGTTCGACTCAGACGAATCGCTGCGCGCGCTGCTTGAGCGGCACCAGCTCGCCAAGCGCGTACTGGTAGTAGCCGAGAGCGTTGCGTCGGTCACAGGCGAGCAAGTCTTGAAGCCACACACCTGGAGTGCCCTAGAGCAGCTCGGGGCGTGGGTGCTCGTAGACGAGAGCGCGGCGCTTGGGCTCACTGGCATCAGAGGCGCAGGCTCAGCAGAGTCGCAGCCGAAGTCGAGCGCTCTGCTTGGACGGCTCCTGTCGTTTGGGCCGGCCTTCGGAATTGACGTCACCGGGCTATTAATATCCAATGAATTCAGAGAGTTGGTGCTCAAGCGCTCGCGCTACCTGCGGGTTGAGCCCCCTCCCCCAGCAGCTTTGGTCAGCGCCGCAGAGAAAGCTCTCGACTTGGTGGAGCTTGCGATACCTCAGCGCGAGCGCATCTCGACTCGTAGCAGGATGGTTGAGACCGCGCTTAGGTCTCACGGCTGGAGCGTGCTCGGCGGCGGTGAGGTTCCGGTGCTCAGCGTGTGGTTTGAGAGCCTGCTCAAAGCGAGAGCTGTTCAGGATGCGCTGCTCCAACGCGGAGTGTTCGTGGAGGCACTTCCTGCGAGAGGCCTCAGGCGCAACGGAGCCGTTCTTCGAGTGCTCGTTTCATCTTCTCACTCGCCTCAAGAAGTCGAGCGACTCGTTGATGGCTTCGCTGAGGTGTTCCGTCGAGGAGCTCTCGACCAGTAGAGAGTGTTCCACGTGGAACACTAGAGCTCGCCCGATCGAAAATGTTCCACGTGGAACATGAGAAAAAAAGTTCCACGTGGAACATCTCCTCCGTGCTTTTCTGTTGTTCCTGATCAACACTCATGATACCTCTACGCTCCCATCGACGTTGCGAGCAAACGAAAAGCATCTATGGCGCACATCATCGCCCTTGCTAACCAGAAAGGCGGAGTCGGAAAGACTACCAGCACCGTAAGCCTCTCTGCTCAGCTCGCCCTCCTCGGATTCAAGGTTCTCCTGCTCGATTTCGACCCTCAGGCGAGCGCAACGAGTGGTCTCGGCGTCGAACGGCACCAGGAAGGCACAGATCTCTACGATGTGTTCTTCGGACGCATCCAGCTCTCGCAGACGATAGTCCCCTCCTCTATTCCTAACCTCGACGTGGTGCCTGGCTCCCACGACCTCGTGAGTCTTGAGCTCGAGATCGGAAAGACCCCTGGCCGCGAGCTGATCCTGCGAAGCGCGCTCGCTGGAGTCGCTGAGGGGTACGACTTTGTCCTGATCGACTGTCCCCCCTCCTCCGGGCTTCTCACTCTCAACGCCCTTGGTGCGGCTCACTCTGTTCTAGTGCCGCTCCAGGCCGAGTACTACTCGCTTGAGGGCCTCAGCGGACTGCTCAACACTATCGCTTTCACCCAGCAGACCTTTAACCCAAAGCTCGACCTGCTGGGCGTCTTCCTCACCATGTACGACAGCCGCACGCGGCTCTCGGTGCAGGTTCATGAGGAAGCCGAGAAGCACTTCGCCGCTAAGCTCTTCAAGGCGAAGATCCCGCGAAATATCCGACTCTCGGAGTGTCCCAGCCATGGGATGCCGATCTGCACGTACGACCCGCAGAGCGCTGGAGCCAAGAGCTACCTAGCGCTCGCTGGTGAGCTGATCGACCGTCTTGGGGTGGATAAAGGCGGAGCAGCGCGCGCAGCGTAGCTGTTCCACGTGGAACACTTTTAAAAAGGAGCCCTCATGGAGGCAGCTAAGGGATTGAAAAAACCGGCAAAAATGGGCCTCGGTAGAGGTCTCAGCGCGCTCGTCTCCACGGCGGCGGCAGTTCCGGTAGCCCCTGCTCCTACCATTATATCTGCGCCGCGAGCTGAGCCAGCAAATACAAACGATGTTTTGAAGGGTGGGGAAGGGCAGGGCGTAACCTTCGTGCCGCTCTCGCAGGTAGCTCCAAACCCATCGCAGCCCCGCACCGAGTTCTCCGAGCAGGAGATCGCAGAGCTATCTGAGTCGATCAGGGCGCTCGGAGTTCTCCAGCCGATCCTCGTGCGCAGCAACGCAGACGGCGTTGGCTACCAGATCATCGCCGGCGAGCGGCGCTACCGCGCTGCGACCAGAGCGGGGCTCTCGCAGGTGCCCGTTTTGGTGAAGAACCTCAGCGACCGAGAGACGCTGGAGGTTGCGATTGTTGAGAACGTGCAGCGGCAAGACCTCAACCCGATTGAAGAGGCCAAGGGCTACCAGCGGCTGATGGACGAGTTCTCGCTGACGACACAGGAGGTCGCGGAGCGAGTAGGGAAGGACCGTGCGACGGTTTCAAACCTGACGAGAATTTTAAAGCTCCCGCCGGTGGTGCAGGAGATGGTGCGTGACGGGCGGATCTCGGTCGGGCACGCAAAGGCGATCCTGACCGTCAAGGAGCCGGTGGCGCAGATAAGCCTTGCGAACAAGGTCATCAGCGAGAGCCTCTCGGTGCGAGCGCTTGAGTCGATCGTGTCGCGCGACGTGGTGCTTGAGTCGCCGCGCAAGGCCGGTGCTCCGTCCGGCGCGAAGCGCGCCGAGGCCGCGCAGCACCCAGAGCTTGAGGAGAGGCTTCGAAACGCGCTCGGCACGAAGGTTTCAATACACAAGACCTCGCGCGGCGGATCGATTGAGCTGCACTTCTTCTCAGATGCTGAGCTCGACAGGCTTGTAGATATTTTGAGTGTAACTCGGGAGTAGGAGAGGGGAGAACCATGGCAACTGCTGCAAACACCGCTGACTCGTTCGGAAAGGGAAACAAGTTTTCGTTGGGGGAGGGCGCTGCGCGCGCCGGCTCAACGGTGCTCGGAACCGAGGCGCAGATCTCGGGCAACATCGCCGCGACGGGCGACATCGTGATCGCTGGAGTGATTGAGGGCGAAGTGACCTCGCAGGGCCGCGTCACGATCGCAAACGGCGGCGCGGTGAAGGGCAGGGTCTCAGCGATCGAGATCGTGATCGAAGGCAAGCTGCTCGGAGACTCCGTTGCGAGCAAGTCGCTCTCGATGATGACCACCGCACAGGTGAGGGGAGACATCTCCACTCCTGTGATCGTGATTGAGCCAGGCGCTTCCTTCGTCGGCCGCTGTGCGATGCCAGAGGGAACCACTCGCGCTGCGTAAGCACGCGGCTGAGGCCGAGCTTTCAAGCCTGACGCAGTAGCGGCGTGCGTCCGTGTCGCCTGCGCGGTGTTGATTTGCGCAGGTCCCCTCGCGCAGTGTTCCCTCGCGCAGTGTTCCCTTGCGCAGTGTTCCCTTGCGCAGTGTCACCTCGCTCAGGCGCACACGCCCGCAAGCTCTATCACGAAGCCGCGCTGAGCTTCATCTCAAGCCGCTGACGAGTTCAGCGCACGTCGAGGCGAGCTGTGCAGCAGCGCCAGCTCGCGCCCGACAGAGTCTCGCGCCTGCAGCACTCCTTCAAAGAACTCGGCGTCCATGACCACCAGGAAGCGGCCGGTCTTCTGGGTTATTAAGATTGGCTCCTCGCACTTTGCGAGGTGCTCCGCGATCTCGCGAAACGAGCGCATGAAGCGGTTTGCGGTGACGATCTGATGGATGCGAAACATGGTCTCCTCCGTGTAAGCGCCCCGCCAATAAAAAAATCCTCGCGTGCCTCCCGACGGAGCAGAGTCGAGGCGGCGCGACTGAGCCCCACACGGGCTAGCTCCAAGGGCCCGAAAAGCGAGCAGCTCTCCCCAGGGCAGCTTTAAGAAAGTTCCGTCACCTTCCTCTGCGCCGCACCAGTCAACGCTGCGTTCAACACATACTTATCGCAGCTCGCAGCCAGAAGTTGCGCGCCCCGTGGTTCGCGCAACCCCCCTCCACCCCTCACAAAAACCCCCGCGTCCAACACAGCGCCGGCGCAACCCCCGCAGCACGAGTTCTCAGAGACTTCGTGGTCGCGATGCTGGGGGCTGCGTGCAGACGGGCGGCTTCACTCGGGAATCCCCCCGCGCTGAGCGGGGCGCTTTCTCAGAGACC
>OMIG01000038.1 GCA_900299035.1 Pseudomonadota bacterium | reverse complement strand
CCACGGTCGGTTCGCGGCACGGCCGTCGAACGCCTTTACTGACGGGTACGGGTAGAGCATCAGCTCGCCGTGGTGAGCCGGCTTCACGCTCACTCCGTACGAGAGCGAGAAGACTGCCGGGTTAATCGCAGGGGTTGCTGAGGGCATCGAAGCCGGAGTGACGAAGTAGCCGCCCTTCTCAAGGCTCGAGCGCCAGAACTTCTCGCTGTCAGCATCACCCTTGCCAGCTGTGAGTGTCAGGTAGCGAGACTTCACGTAGGCATCAAAGGTGGCATTTGTGTCGATCTGCTTTCCGGCGTTAGAGGCGACGGTGAGCAGCACGTCTCCTAGGCTCTTGGTGTCGAAGATCTGGCGCATTGAGGGCTGGATCAGCGAGACGCTCCCGCCCGGAAGCGAGACGTAGCCCCAGTCCTCAAGCGACGTGTGCAGCGGGAGGATGTAGTCTGCCAATTCGGCCGTCTCGTCTAGCTGGCTGGCGAGAGCAACCACGAGGCCCACTTTCTTCCCAGTGCCGTCACCCTTAATGCCGACCCGGTTGAGCGCGAACTCGAAACCGAACGCGTCGGGGAACGAGAACTGCGGATTGGTGCCGGCTGTGATGAGCACATCGACCTTGCCGTTCTGCATGTCATCGACGAGCGCAGCGACCTTCGAAGCCGAAGTTGCTGGCTTGTCGAGCGTGGCGATATCGACCGTCTTGCCGACGTTGCCGAGCATAACGTTTAGGATGTTTGTCAGCACGAGCAGTGGCATCGGGTCAGCAGTCGCGGTCGAAGCTCCTCCAGCGAGCACGAGGGATGTCTTTGCGTCCGAGAGGTACTGAGCCACTAGCAGCAGCTTCTCCTTGGGGATGCCGGTCTGAGCCTCAACCTCGGTTGCAGTGATGCCCTTGGTGAGCTGCGTTAGCTTGCTCCGAACATCATCGCTGATGCCCTTAGCGCGTCCGCGCTCAATCATCTGGCCGATCAGGAAGAGCGCGAAGCGAACTTCTGAGCCGAGGTTCGGCTTGAGCCAGAGGTCGGCATTCGCTCCGGTTAGCGAGAGGCGCGGCTCGATGTGCACGAAGCGAAGCGGCTTCTCCGAGCGGCGAGAGTCGGCCCACTGGCGCGCGTAACCTACTGGGTTGCCCCAGGTCTCAAGGAAGTCCGCACCGAAGTTCACCACTACCTGAGCCTTGTCGAGCTGGAAGGTCGGCACGCCGTAGGTGCCGTACACCATCTCTGCGGCCTTCGCGACGGCGACTGGCTGCATCGGATCCCAGACTACTTGCGAGAATCCGAGCTGGTTCGTGAATGCGCTAGCGAGATCCTGGTGGCCGCTCTGCAGCTCGCCGGTGAGCAGCACCTTCTTGTTGGTTGCGTTGGCGACCGCGTCGTTGATCTTTCCGTAGACCTCGTCCCACGTCGTCGGCTCGAATACCGGGCCGGTAGGAGTGTTGCGAACCTTCTTGAGCGGCGTGCGGATGCGGTCTGGGTCGTACAGCGACTGCAGCGCCGCCTGGCCGAGCGCGCACAGGCTTCCGCCATTCACTGGGCTGTCGGGATTGCCCTCAATCTTGACGGCACGACCTTCGCGAGTGCGAACGCGAATGCCGCAGCCAGTGCTGCACTCTGTGCAGGTCGAGCTGTACCAGACTGAAACGCCCGGCACCATCTCAGGGATGCCCTTCACGTTCGGGAGGATATTCTGCTCAACTGGGTTCGCGCATGCAGTCGCGCCGAGCGCGGTCGTGGCGCCGAGACCTTGCAGGAAGCGACGGCGCGAGATCTGAACGAGACTCGAGCCCTTTTCGCCCTTTCGGCTTGTGTTGAGCTGTACGATTTGACCTTCCATTTGGACCCCTACGAAACGCTTTGATCTTCTTTCCTGGCTGATCCCTTTAGGACTACCGATGGCCGTGGCACACGAGACAGTCGATGCTGGCGCCGCGGTCGCGGTGACAGCTAATGCACCAGCCCATCTTCATCGACGAAACTCGCTCGACCTGCTCCATCTCTGGAATCTGGCCGTGGCACTCTTGGCACGTTACGCCGGCCTTCACGTGCCGCTTGTGGTTGAACTTCAGGTAATCCGGCATCACGTCGACCTTCATCCACGGAATCGGCTGGTTCTTGGCGTACATGTCCTTCAGGTACTGGATGTCTTTCTTGCCCTGCTCGCTCTTGCCCTGCACGAGAGCGCCGTGACAGCCCATGCAGGTCTCCTCTTCAGGAATCGCTGCGTACGAGGCTTTGCTGACTGACCAGTGACAGTACTGGCACTCCATCTTGTTCTGCTGAACGTGGATGACGTGGCTGAACTTGATCGGCTGCTCTGGGCTGTAGCCACGCAGGCGCGGCGGTGGGCCGAAGTAGCGAAAGTGATCCGTGATGTTGAAGTCCCAGAGGGCTGCCTGCCCGTCGTTGTACACGCCCGCGCGCACACCGAGCTCCGGATACTTCGAAGTTGCGTCTTGCGCAGTGGCGCTTGAAGCGACTCCGCCCTGCTGCGCAAATACAGCTACGAGAGCGAGTGCCAGAACACTTGCTCCTGCGATTGCCAATCTGATTCTTGTTACCATGGATGAAGCTGATGCGAGGGAGTAACCAGCCCTGTAGGTCCCTTGGGGGAACCCGGCAGAAACCAGCTATACCTACAACGTAATAAAGGTGAAGCTTGCGCCAGCCGACCGAAGCAGTTTAGTAGGAGCGACATAGAGGTCAGAAGCCGCGCTTGCGCTTGGCGTAAAACCCCAAAAACAAACAAAAATGTCTCCCCGTCCAAACCTTAAAATGTCGTTGGACTGAGCTTCGGCGTAACATTTATATCGAAATGAGAAATAAGGAAATATCCCGGCTTCATAAAACAATGTTTGCTTTAAGTTGGTTACTTTTACTTTAGGTGGAGTTCGCAGCGTGAAAACAGGTACAGCCCTTTGTTTAATCAACGGCGAGTGGAAAGCGGCCCGGTCCGGCGAGACTTTTTCCGTAAAAAACCCCGCAAACGGCGAGGTTTTGGCCACTGTGCCGCAGCTCGACCGGGCACAGGTCGAGGGAACCATTGCAGCAGCTCAGGCAGCTTTTAACGGCTGGCGCAGCTACCCAGCACGCGAACGGGCCCGAATGCTTAGGTCAATCGGCGACAAGCTCATCGCTCGACGCGAAGAATTCGCTCGGCTGATCACGCTAGAGCAAGGGAAGCCTCTCTCTGAGTCCCTGGGTGAGGTCTCCTACTCCGCTAACTACCTGCACTGGTTTTCCGAAGAGGCGGTGCGCGCTTACGGAGACATAATCCCGGCCGACTCCGCCGCCAAGCGCATCTTTGTGCTTCGTCAGCCGATCGGCGTGGCGGCAGCAATCACGCCCTGGAACTTTCCGATCGCGATGCTGGCTCGTAAGCTGGGGGCTGCACTCGCTGCTGGGTGCACCTTCATCGCAAAGCCCGCCCCTGAGACGCCACTCTCAGCGCTGCTGCTCGGCGAGCTGTGCCAGGAGGCAGGACTTCCTGCTGGAGTGGTGAACATCATCACTGGTGACGCAGCCATGATCGGTGAAGTGATTATGGCCTCGCCGATTGTACGCAAGGTCAGCTTCACTGGCTCAACTGAAGTGGGGAAGCTTCTGCTGCGGCAGTCTGCAGACACGGTCAAGAAGCTCACACTTGAGCTTGGCGGAAATGCCCCGTTCATCGTCATGGATGACGCAGACCTCGAGAGAGCGGTCTCTGGCGCCATGTTTGGGAAGTACCGCAACGCCGGGCAGACCTGCATCTGCGTCAACCGTTTCCTGGTACACAGCTCTGTAGCAGAAGATTTCACTCGGCGGCTCGTCGACCAGACGCGCTCACTGGTAGTCGGCAGCGGCCTCGACGAAAAGACGAGCGTAGGCCCTGTGATCAATGACGCGGCGAAGAACAAAGTCATAGGCTTACTCAACTCTGCCGCAGATGAAGGGGTAACGTTCCTACTCGGTGAGGAATCGCGCCGCGCCACTTCGCGCTTCATCTCGCCCTGCGTGCTGACAGGCGTGACTCCAGCCATGCGCATCTGGAAGGAGGAGATCTTCGGCCCAGTTTCGACGATTACAACCTTTAACTCCGACGCTGAAGCGATCAGCCTCGCCAACGACACTCAGTACGGGCTCGCCGCGTACCTCTACTCCGAGAGCCTCTCGCGCGCGCTGAACGTGGCCGAGCGCCTTGAGTTCGGCATGGTGGGAATCAACGACACCGCGATATCCGCAGTGCAGGCGCCATTTGGCGGCGTGAAGCAGTCCGGCTTCGGGCGCGAGGGCAGCAAGTACGGAATGGATGACTACTCGGTGCTTCAGTACCTGTCGGTGGCGTAAGGTAGTTGCCTCTCTAGGTCGAGCTGTCAGCCACGCTGGGACATTCCTGCGCCGCAAGACTTCACAAATCGCCTCCGCGAGCATCTTGTCCAGCTCTGCTTGCCGACCTACAGGCGGCTACAGGCTCAGACTCGAAGAGACCGAAACGCCCAAAGCCGTCGTCTTTCCGCTTGCCTTTACTCTCCCGCTGGACAATACCAGGGTCGCTCTCTTCGCTCTTTTTCAAGCCGTTACGGGGTATCCCTCATCAGCTCCTGGTCTCACCGGGCCCCGGCTCAGCTCCGGCTCTCCGTGAAGCTCAGCGCGCTTCTTCGAAAGTTTTTGAATCTCAAACATGAAGGAGAATGTGATGAAACCGCTCTCGACGGGCGATGTTGCCCGAATTACCCGCTGCTCGATGCAGATGGTAATTCGGTGGACCAACTCTGGGCAGCTCAAGTGCTGGAGGGTGCCAGGCTCTCGTTTCCGCCGAATAGAGGTGCACGATCTCAGGGACTTCATGGTCAGGCACGGCCTGCCGTTGGAGTACTTAGAGCAGTTCGCGCGACACATCCTTCTGGTTTCCGAGGACAAGGAGCTACAGCGTTGCGCTGCAGAGCTCTCTGTCACCGGACGAAAGGTTGTGTGCGTGGGCTCTTTCGAGGCGGGCATGAAGTTCCGTGAGCTCGACCCGAGCGCCGTCGTAATAGACTGGTCTCTCGGAGACTCACTGGCGCGTCGCCTAGCCGACACGATCGGAAAAATGAAGAGCGACTGCCCTATCGTCGCCCTCACCTCGACCGTGCCAGCCGAGCAACTGCCGATTCCGGCAGTGTCGCACGGCGAGCTCGGACAGCTGGAAACGATTCTGGGTCTCGACTAGCTCTGGCC
Organism: Pseudomonadota bacterium; assembly: GCA_900299035.1. Classification (GTDB taxonomy): domain Bacteria; phylum Bdellovibrionota_C; class UBA2361; order UBA2361; family OMII01; genus OMII01. Next base: position 906 of record OMIG01000038.1, on the reverse strand, counting down.
CAGGACATTTCGGGAGCCCGGACTCTTTTCGTCCAGGACCCGGCGGCAGCTTCAGCGCACATCTCTCCGTCCGACGCAGGTTTACACTTTGCCAGGTTGTGGAGAGAAGCGCGCTGGACTTCCCGTTTCACGGCAGGAGCAGCCAGAAAAGCAAAAGGGCCCCGCCTAGCGATGCCAGACAGGGCCCTCGTAGCAAGAAGCTAAGAGAGGGAACTAGCCCTCATCTTCCTCCGCTTCGATCTCGGCAGCAGCCGACGCAACTTCACATCCGACCAAAAGCTCGTCCGTGAGAGTTACTGCTTCATTCTCCTTGATCTTGATATCGCCTGCGACGCAATCGTCACCGTCCTCGTCTACGAGCTTGATATCGTACACGTTCGGCTTGATGGCCGAGAGCGTGAAAGTTGAGCCTGGCTCAATGGTGTCATTCGCTCCCTCTCCGAGCTGATCCGGCCCCCACTCCTCGACGTTCGCCGGAGAGAGGTACAGGTTAGTGATGGTGAGCGAAGACTTGTTGTCGAACTTCACGCTCACTCCGTCTGCGGCAAAAGCTTCTGCCGAAAACGCTGAAACGATAAGCGAGAGCACGAGGGAGGAGGAACGATTCATACAGTGCATCCTTTCTGATTACAGTCACTACGTCGCGGTCACGCCAGTAATAGTTGTTTGGCGAGCTGCTGACCCTTTCGGTCTTGCTGCTTATCCAAGGCCATTCCAACGGACTAACGGGCTATACCATGCCTCTTATCCAGCCCACAAAGAGTTATTTCGGAACAGCAGCGAAGAATATTGGCTATGTGCGATGCCGTAGCTGATGTGGTGTTCAGGAAGAGGCTTCTGCGCCTTAGCCGCGGACAGCAAAAGAGGCGCCCTGCCGGTGACTTACGGCGTATTGCAGGTGCTATT
>OMIG01000037.1 GCA_900299035.1 Pseudomonadota bacterium | reverse complement strand
GGAGCCTCTGCTGGGTCGTCACCGTGGCGGAATCCGCCTGACTCAGCGAGCCTGTTCTGGAGCACCCACTGGGCGGATCCTCTGGCTGCGGAGAGGTACTCTTGCTCCCCGGTCGTTAGGTAGAGATCGGTCATGGCGAGGATCGCCATGCCGTTCTCGCGCGCGTACTGGTGCTGATCGATCGCTGGCACTCCCTTGGCGCGCCGAGCGGCGTCATCGAGCGAGAAGTACTCGTCAGAGTGCTGTCCCGGCACGATGTCTGCGTCTTGGCTCGTGTAGTAGGCTCCGTTTGGGCCTCTCAAGAACGAGTTGACGTACGAAGCAACCGCCCGCGCATCCCGCAGGTAGCGCTCATCGCCGAAGACCCGGTACGCGTACGCGTAGAGCCGAATGTTTGCCATCTGCGAGGGCATAATCTTCTCAAAGTGTGGGTGATCCCAGTCGCGATGCGTCGAGTACTGGTAGATCCCTCCCCAGGCTGGGTCGATTAGCTTTTCGTTGCTGTCGAGGGTCTTGGTTACCCAGGCGCGGTTGCGCGCATCTCCTGCTCGTGCGCGCGTAATCGCGTACTCGACTGAGTCTGGGTCGAGGTAGCGGTGGCTGGTTCTCAAGCCGCCTGTGTCTTCATCGATCGCCTCAAGGTGGTCTCGCTCGGCTATTTCTCGAATGTCGCCCGGAAGACTTGAGAGGATCGCTGCTCTCGATGCGCTGGGCTGTGAGCTAGCCGCTTTGGGCCGCGGGTCCTTGATCGACGCCTCAAGCACAGGAAGAAATTCCTCTGGCGACTGAAAGCCTGAGAGCTTCTCAAGCTCCTCGCCCTTGCTGTTGAACAGTATCGTCGCAGGCCAGCCGTACTCTTTGTAGCGTGCGCTCAGGTCTGGCCGCGAGTCTTGGTCGACACGCACGAGGATGAAGTGCTTGTTGAGCAGCGCGGCAACCTGCGCGTTCGAGTAGGTCTCCTCTTCCATGACGTGGCACCAATGGCACCAACGCGCCTCAAGGTCGAGCAGCACCAACTTCTTCTGCTGGGCCGCTCGGGCAAAAAGCTGCTCGCTCCACTCTCGCTCCCAGGGGCCGGTCGTTGCGGGAGCGGCAAACCCTTGCTGAGGGCCTGCCGCCAGCAAAACAGCAACCCCAAAGATCACCTGCGCTGCCTTCCAAAGCTTTGCTAGCATATTGAATATACTCGTATTGTTTTTATTCCTGGTTGATCCTAGAGGGCGCGCCTACGTTGCGCCACTGGCAAACTACCACCCCCCGAATCGCCCCTCTCGAGGGTCCCATCTAAAGCTCTCAATGCCCCTGCGTGCATACGACCGCGAAGGCTGTGAAGCGCCCGGGCATTGCGTTACTATCGGGAACCACGAGAGCTTTCGCCTACATGAACTTGCAGCCAACAACATCTGAGAGACTAAACGACTGGATGGAACGCCAGCCGGTGTCTTCTCCGGCGGTCGACATCAGCGTCGTTGTGCCGGCGTACAACGAGGAGCGCAGGCTGCCCCCCACGCTGATAGACATTATCGACTTCTTCGACCGCAAGGGCTGGCGCTACGAAGTAATCGTGGTCGATGACGGCAGCACGGACAACACCGCCGAGGTTGTGCGCAAGTTCGAGCGTGTGCGCTCTGAGGTTCGCCTCATTCAGCTCCCCAAGAACCACGGCAAAGGCCACGCGGTGCGGCTTGGCGTGCTAAACAGCCACGGCAAGCGTGTGCTCTTCGCCGACGCTGACGGCGCCACGCCGATCCAGGAAGTCGAGCGGCTCGGGGCGGCGCTAGACGCCGGAAGCCCGATTGCTATCGGCTCGCGCGCGAAAGCCTCAAACGACACCAAGGTAGCCACGGCGATCCACCGCAAGGTGCTCGGCCGGGTATTCAATCGCTGCGTCAATGCGATCCTGCTCCCCTCAATCGCTGACACGCAGTGCGGCTTTAAAATGTTCACCCGCAAGGCGGCCCTGTTCCTCTTCCGCAAGCAGACGTCAGACCGCTTCAGCTTCGACGTGGAGCTGCTCTTCTTGGCCCATAAGGTCGGGCTGCCTATCGCCGAAGTTCCGATTAACTGGACTAACGTTCCAGGCTCGAAGGTAAACCTCGTGCTCGACGCCATGCTGATGTTCCGTGACGTATTCCGCTTCCGGGTGCTTCACCGCAACGTTTCTCGCGAGCAGTACGAAGCCTTCGAGCGCAGCTTCGAAGCTGCAGAGCCAGAAGGCGGCAAGGCTTCAGCCGATCGCTCCGCTACGGCTTCGCCGCAGGGCGCGTAGCGAACTGCGCTTCGGCCATCTCCATTCCCTTCCTCTCTCCCTGCTCAATTCGCGAGTCGATCAGCTCAAAGATCTGGTGGTGGTGGTCGCTCATCATGCGCAGGAGCAGCATGCGGTCGTCATCTGAGAGGCGCGGGTTTGTGATTACGCTTCGCAGGGTCGCGAGCAGGGAGTCCTTGCTGCGATCGAGGTAGAACTGGACTTCACTGAGCTTAGAACGGCAGAGCACGGCAACACCTCAGATACTTCTAGACACCACGGCAGCTGGCTTCAGCTGCCAGTAGGTGTATTCGGCACTCTTTGCAGTTCGCAGGAGGCGAATCGACGGCGCCCGCAACAGCCTGTTTTGACTGCGCTTTTACGACTGGTTGAGAGAGCCTCGCGCGGTGTCCCGAACGAGCCCTTTCTGTCATACTCCGCGCCATGACTCCGCAGATTCCCGGCTACGCACTCCTAGACTCAGGCGACGGCAGAAAGCTTGAGCGCTTCGGCGACATGGTCATAGACCGGCCATCGAGCCTTGCCGCGTGGCGCAGGCGAAACGACGCGTTGTGGGAGAGCGCCGACGCCTCGTACATGCCTCCCGATCGCTGGGAAACAGGATCGTCCCGCTTTCAGACCTGGAAAGCGCAGGTGGCTGGAGTGAGCCTCGAGCTTGAGCTGATGTCCAACGGGCAGCTCGGCATCTTCCCAGAGCACGCGCTCTACCTCCCTCGCATCGGAGAAGCGCTCGACCGATTCCAGTCGCTCGGACGAAAGCCTGTGCGAGTGCTGAACCTGTTTGCGTACACCGGGCTCGCCACGGCGTTCTGCGCTGCCCGCCCCGACGTGCTCGTGACGCACGTTGACCTCGCCAAGCGCGCCATCGATTGGGCGAAGCGAAACGTGCAGCTCAACACCGATGCCCCCGACCGCGTCCGCTGGATCGTCGACGACGCCCTGACCTTCATGGCCCGCGAAGCGCGCAAGGGAAACGCCTACGACATCATCATCATCGACCCGCCTTCGTTCAGCCGCGTGTCGAAGAACAGCTCGTGGACCCTGGAAGAGAAGACCCCTGACATCGTTAACCTAACGCTCGACGTCCTGGCGCGCGAGGCGGGCGTAGTCTTCTTCACTAACCACAGCGCAGCGAGCACCTCAGACGTCGCGCGCAACATCGCTCTCGACCGCTTCAGTGACAAGGGCGTCGAGATCGACATCGAGCCGCTCTCCCTCAAAGAGGAGCGGACCGTCCGTCTCTTGCCAGCCGGATCGCTCATCACCCTATCTCATACAGCGTAACAAAACCTTGGAGGATACAACGGTATGACAGCACCTCTCTCTTGCGAACAGGTCGAGCAGCAGCTTGCATGGCGCTACGCCACCAAGCGCTTCAACCCAGCTAAGAAGATCGCCGAGCGAGACTGGCAGGCGCTTGAGCAGTCACTCGTCCTCGCCCCGTCCTCATTCGGCCTCCAGCCCTGGCACTTCGTCACCATCTCTGACCCTGCCCTGCGACAGTCTCTGCGGGAGCACTCCTGGAACCAGCCGCAGGTCGTCGAGGCTTCGCACTTCGTCGTGCTGGCCGCCAAGACTTCGATCGACGAAGCGTACGTGAGCGCCTTCATCAAGCGCGCCGCTTCGGCACGCGGCGTGCCAGAGGCGAGCCTCGATGGCTACCGTGGCATGATCACGGGGTTCGTTGAGGCCCTCTGCGCACCCGGAGCAATCGAGTCTTGGTGCACTAACCAGCTCTACCTCGCGCTCGGGATGCTGCTCACCTCCGCTGCGCTGCTCGGAATTGACGCATGCCCGCTTGAGGGTATCGACCGGGCTGCCTACGACAAGGCGCTCGGCCTGCCCGGCCACGGGCTCTCGGCGAAGGTCGCAGTTGCGCTCGGGTACCGAGCCGATGACGATGCGCTCGCGACGCTGCCGAAGGTGCGCCTGCCCGCCCAAAGCGTCTTCTCTCGGCGGTAGGCCCCCAGGTCGATGTCAGCGAGCTCTCGGCAAAGACTGCTTCTGCTGCTGTGCGCTCTGGCATTGGCTCTGGTGCTGCGTGCTCCGCTCGTCGGGGCGCACTCGCGCTACTTCTCTCACGAGGACGACGCGCACCACTTCAACCGCACGGTTGAGATGGCGCAGCGCTTCGATTTAAACCCGCACTACTTCAACAAGCCGGCCCTGCACTTCTACCTGCGCATGCCCGTGGTTTGGGCGAGCGCAGCGTGGGCGCGGGCTCGCGGCGAGCTTGGCGGCTTGAGTGACATTCGAACCCGCGACCCCTACGGCCTCGCGGGCTTCGCCTTCAGCGCATCGCACCCGACGGTGCTCGCGTGGAATCGCTGGTTGAGCGTCCTGATGAGCTTAGGGATTGTTGCGCTCACCTTCGCGCTGGCTATCCGCCTCTCTCTGCCGAACTGGGCTGCTTTTTTGGCGGCAGCTCTCGTTGCCACGTCTCCGGAGGTCCTGGTCAACTCTGACATCATCGGCGTGGACATTCCGATGGCGCTCTTCTGCCTCCTCTCAGCGCTGATCGGAGTTGGGCTAGTGTCGGGGACCCGGTCGCACGCTCGGCTTCTCTTGTGTGGAGTCGTAGCTGGGCTCGCGGGGGCCACGAAGTATAACGCGGCCCCAGTGGCGCTCGTGCCGCTAGTCGCAGCGCTCTTGAGCTACCGCACAGCAGGCGCGGTCGTGCTAGCGATCGTCGGGCCTGCCATCGGCTACCTGCTCGGCGCTCCGTACTCACTCATCTCGTTCAAAGAATTCTGGGATGGTCTATCCTACGAGGTGTGGCACTACAGCGTCTCAGGCCACGAAGGGCACAGCGCGCAGCCAGGAATCGCGCAGGCATCGTTTTACCTGGGGTGGTTGGCGACAGACGGAGTTGGATTTGTGGCTACGGTGCTCTCAGCTGTCGGGCTGCTGGCGATCCTTCGCACTCGCTCGCCATCTCGCTGGGTCTTCCTCTCGTTCCCGCTAGCCTACCTAGCCTTAATGCTCGCACAGAAGGCGAACTTCACGCGCAACATGGTGGCGGTCGTTCCGTTTGTGGCGATCCTCGCCGCTTTCGGAGTGTGGCGGG
>OMIG01000036.1 GCA_900299035.1 Pseudomonadota bacterium | reverse complement strand
GCCGCCGACCGCGCCGCCGACCACGCCGCCGACCACGCCGCCGACCACGCCGCCGACCACGCCGCCGACCACGCCGCCGACAAGCGTGCCTTCAGTAGTCCCGACTGACAAGCCAACCGCCGCGCCGACTACGCCGCCAACAACTGCTCCGACAAAGCAGCCAACTGAGGCTCCGACGAAGGAGCCAACCACCCAGCCGACCAAGGTACCCTCAGCGGTACCGACGAAGCAGCCAACTGAGGCTCCGACTGGTCAGCCAACGGCTCAACCTACGGTGTCTCCTACGGAGACAGCTAAACAGACTCCCACAGCGACACCGACGTTTACTGCGACGGCGACGTCGACGGCGACGGCAACCTCAACGGCTACGTCAACTCCGACCTTTACGCAGACCCCAACGGCGACCCCCACACCGACGCCAACGCCGCCGATGTGTTGCATCTGCCTCGAGTCTGCCACGCAAGGTGACGACGGACAGTGGCGGGCTACCAAGTGCAGAAACGCTGACTGGGGAAGCCTGTGCGGCGCTGATGACAAGAAGGTGAACTGCTTCACCTACAAGGGTCGCAGCAAGGAGCACGCCTCGTGCAATCCGACCCTCAACGGCCTGCAGTGCCGGGAGAAGCAGTACCTCTTCATGGCTTCAGACGATAAGAAGAACGAGAAGAGGTGCCTGCTCCAAGACTGCTACAGCAAGGGCTCGGACGTGCCCACGAATACCTCTATTGTCGGCCAGTGCAGCCCCACTGATAAAGACGACAAGAAGATGCTCTGTGACATGGCAAGGAGCGTGGCGACTGTGCTCGCACAGAAGAAGGCTCCCGTCAGCTACACCTGGATAGTGCCGAAAAACGACGTGACCGACGGCGGCGAGCAGTGCCCTGCCCCTGGAAGTGACGCCTTCAACTCAAAGGCTGGAACGATTTACAAGATCGTCGCCTCGAAGGACGGCGTGGTGGCGTACTCGCAGACGTTCCCAGACACCAAGTGGGTCAAGGAGCCAAACCTTTGCGGACGTGACACGCCGGCAGCTCCTTCAGCACGCAAGACTATTAAGATGCACCTCTTCACCGCCTCGTGGTGCGGACCATGCCAGAGATTGAAGGCCGCGCTTCAGTCGGAAAAAGCACGGCTAGCCAAGGACGGCATCACGCTTAACATCATCGAGCACGACATCGACTCTGCTCGTGGTAGAGAGGTGGCGAAGAGGTTCAGGATCGACATCAGCAAAATACCGGTATCGGCCATGGGGAATGCCAGCGGCGGCATGGACCGCGTGAACGATGCCATCAGTAGTATCAAGCAAGCTGAGCAGAGAATTAAGGCCGGAAAGTAGTCTCAGAGTCCGTCTAAGTGTAGCGCGGCGGGAGTTTCTCCCGCGCCGCTACATCCCTTCCCGAAACGACGGGTACCTGAGCGTCACCCCGAGCAGCTTCTTCATCAGCCCGTTCTGGACTCGCTGGTTTGAGAGCATGGTGAAGGCTCCGAGCCGGGCTGCCTCCTCGGCTGAAACGCTCGCCGGCATCGGGAGCCCCTCCCGAGCGCACAGAAACTCTGCCACCGTGCGCGCCTGTGCCGGGCAGTCGTCGCTCACGCACAGCACTGGCGGCAGGCTCGTGGCGACAACGGCTCGCTCAAGGACGCTCACCAAGTCATCGACGTGGATCCTGTTGGTCCAGCTCTCGCCCTGTCCCCCCAGCCGGTAGCTGCCGCTCCGGATCGAGTGCAGGAGCCCGCGATCGGGGCCGTATATCGCCGGCAGCCGCAGGGCGCACACAGGCACGCCACTGGCTCGGTACGCCTCCTCGCATCGAAGCCTCGCCTCTCCCTGCGGGTTCCACGGCGCAGGCGGCGTTGACTCATCAACCAGGGAGCCGTCGCGAACCCCGAAGACGCCCGTGGTGCTGAGGTAGATCACCTGGCGAACTCCCGAGCCCGCAAGGGCAGCGGCGACCTTCTTTGCGCCGCTGGCTGGGTCGGCTCCCGATCGAACCGGCGGCACGCTGTCGACCAGCACCGAGAGCGCTGGGTATCGGCGGAAGAACTCTGAGACTCCCTGCTGATCAGCCAAGTCGAGCTGCCAGGCCTCCCATCCGCGCGCGCGCCAGCTGCTGCACGTTTCAGCCGAGCGAGAGGTGATGACGAAGCTTCCGGCTGGGAGCCGCGCAGCGAGGCGCTGCAGCGTGTAGCCGCCGCCGATGAGTGCAGTTGTCACGGCCACAGTCGTTCAATCCTCCAGGCGCCGCCTTCTAGCCGCACGTAGCGCAGGCGGTCGTGCAGCCGGCTCTCTCGACCCTGCCAGAACTCTACCCGCTCTGGCAGCAGCCGGTAGCCGCCCCAGTGGGCTGGACGCGCTATTGGGGCTCCGCCCGAAAGCTGCTCCGCTTCGGCGTAGGCGCGCTCCATCTCTGCGCGCGAAGGCACCACCTCACTCTGGCGCGAGACCGCCGCCCCGAGCTGTGCGCTGCGCGGGCGCGACGAGAAGTACGAGTCGGACTCAGCCGCGCTGACCACCTCAAACGATCCTTCGATTCGCACCTGCCGCTCGAGCGAGGCCCAGTAGAAGAGCATCGACCCGAAGCTGTTGTGGGATATCTGGCGGCCCTTGAGGCTCTCGTAGTTGGTGAAGAACACAAACCCGCGCTCTTCGAGCGACTTCAGGAGCACCATCCGCACCGACGGCCGGAGGTCCGCTCCCACCGTGGCAACAGCGCAGGCGTTCGGCTCGCTCTCGCCCGGCTGCTGGCTCGCAGCCTCAAACCACTCCCGGAACTGGGCTATCGGAGAGGCGCTGACCGACCCTTCGTCGAGCTCGCCGCGCTCGTACTCCTTGCGAAACCCCTTGAGCTTCTCGTCACTCGTCATACTGGCTGCTGTGTAGCATGAAAAAAGGGGACAGACACCTTTATCAGCGGCTACATCAGGAGAGCGTGGCCGTGCACGTGCTCGTGAACGTGAACGTACTCGACGCCAGAAGCGCGGAATCTTCCCGCAGGGCCGGATCGGCCGCACATTCTCCTGAAATTATCGAATAATTCCTTGCCTCTGCCGCAACTACTAACTACATTCCGGTAAACCGCGAGGCTCCGCGAGCCGCGCCTTACCTTACAGTCAGCAACCCTAGGAGCATCTGCTTATGACCCGTCCTCTCCGCATCACTTTCGCAGGCCTCGCCCTAGCTCTCCCTTTCTTCTGCGTGTTCCTGCTCAACGCCGCCGCGGACAACAGCAAGGCCGCTCTGAACGATCCCAAGACAGTCATCGCCACCGTCGACGGCGACAAGATAACGGTCGCAGACTTGAACGCCGAGCTCGAGCAGCCTCAGCTCAAGATGCTCAGCGAGGGGCTCAAGGACGACCCGTCTGCGCTCAACGAAGTGCGTGCGCAAGTTCTCTCGTCAAAGATCACCGACGACCTGCTGATCAAGGCGGCCAAGAGCGCGCCGTCGTACAGCCAGGACGAAGTGCGAAAGAGCTTCGACGCTTTCGTGGCTTCACGCGGCGGCCGCGAGCAGGCCGAAGCTGCCCTCAAGAACTACGGCGTCTCGTGGAAGGCTTTTGAAGACGAGACGATTAAGAAGATGACCATCGAGCGCTACATCGAGGAGAACATCGTCAAAAACATCACCGTCTCAGACGACGAGATTAAGAAGGCCTTCGAGGCTAACCCGGAGAGCTACGCCGCCCCTGAGACCGTGCGCGCCCGTCACATCCTCATATCGGTGCCTGAGGGCGCAACCCCAGAGCAGGCTGCGGCGGCGAAGGCAAAAGCTGAAGAGGTGCGAGCGAAGGCCGTGGCGCCAGGAGCCGACTTCGGCAAGCTCGCCCAGGAATACAGCGATGACCAGGGCTCAAAGGAAGAGGGCGGCAACCTTGGAGAATTCGAGCGCGGCATGATGGTGCCCGAGTTCGAGAACGCAGCCTTCAGCCTCCAGGTTGGCGAAATCAGCCAGCCGGTGAAGAGCGACTTCGGCTACCACATTATTAAAGTAGAGGCGCACACCCCCTCCGCGAAGCCATCGTTCGACTCAGCCAAGGACGCCGTCCGCGAGACAGTCTTGGCGCAGAAGCAAGAGGACGCGATCGAAGCCCGCATCGAAGAGCTAAAGAAGGGCGCAAAGATCACCTACCTCTTCCCTGAGCTGCAAGCAGCCGAGCAAGTTCGCTAGGAAAGGGGATCCCCACCTCTCTCCCCAAACGTGCACGTGCACGTAAACGTGAACGTGAACGTACCCGAAGAATCGCCTCCTCCTCTCCAACGTCACATCTCGTAGCCCCGCGCTGCGGCTAAAAGAGGGCACACTGCTTCCTACCTCCAAACGTGCACGTGCTCGTAAACGTGAACGTGAACGCACCCGAGCCTCCCCCCTCCCACGTCACATCTCGTAGCCCCGCGCTGCGGTCAAATATTCCGGCCGTGCATTACAAGCTACCCATTCCCGCGGCTTACACCCTTTTACTCGGGTACGTTCACGTTTACGTGCACGAGCACGTTCACGTCCGCGAAAAGGCAACAAAAAAGGGGACAGACACCTTTATCTGCGCGGCGGAGCCGCAGATATAAAGGTGTCTGTCCCCTTTTTTTGTCGGGCTACGGAGCTACTCCTTGCCTACCGCAACCGGCGAATGCGAGCCGAGGAGCTTCTTGCTCTTGTCCGCGATCTCCTTGATTAGCTGATCAGCCTCTTGAGCGGACATCTGCTGCTTCTGCCACACGCCGCCCTCTAGAGCACCTCGGGTACCGTGCACAAACCTGCCGGAGCTGCTGAAGCTTGCGCTCTTAAACTCTTCTTCCGCTCCACGGGCGCCCTGTGCCTCAAGGTCGCTTCTGACCTCAAATCCAGTTGGTTCCTTGCGCACGGAAAGCCTCACCGAAAGCTCCTCCTCGCCAAGCCCCGCCCTAGAAAGCGAGAATTCAACTGTTGGGCCGTTTGCCAGGGAATTGAGCATCTTCCCTCTGCTCCTGTCGGTCATCATGGACGTGGACATGCGTACCTAAGCCTCACTAAAACTAGGCATCTTAGAAACTATACGGAAGGCTCCTGCGCTACTCAAAAATAAGTGGCGCTGCTCGCATCTGTTCGAAACAGAACAACCGGGCTACACGTCACTCTGAGCGGATACGATATAGCCGCTCAAGCTGCCGGAAAAGATGGGAAGATTCCTCAAAGCTCAGGGTTTGCGCCCCGTCTGAGAGGGCTTCCTCCGGACGCTGGTGGATCTCTACCAAGCCGCCGTCGGCACCCGCCATGAGGCCAGCCATAGCCATCTGCGGCACAAACCGCCTAATCCCGACACCGTGCGAGGGGTCAACCACAACGGGCAGGTGAGACTTCTCTTTGAGGTAGGGCACCGCGTTGAGGTCTAGCGTGTTGCGGTACGCTTTCTCGAAGGTCCTGATCCCGCGCTCGCACAGGATAATCTTCTCGTTGCCCCGCGCGAAGATGTACTCAGCCGACTGCAGCAGCTCCTCAAGGGTCCCGGAGAGGCCGCGCTTGAGCAAGACCGGCTTGTCGACCTTCCCCAGCTCATCGAGCAGCGAGAAGTTCTGAGAGTTGCGCGCGCCGACCTGGAAGACGTCAACGTACGGCATCATGTCAGCTATCTGTGAAGCGTCGAGAACCTCTGTCACCACCTTCACCTTCTTGGCGCGCGCGATGGACGAGAACATCTTGAGCCCTTCGAGGCCAAGGCCGCGGAAGGAGTACGGCGAGCTGCGCGGCTTGAACGTGCCGCCGCGCATCGCCCCAACCCCGTGCTCGACGAGGAAGTCGACCGTCGCCTGCACCTGCTCTTCGCTCTCGATAGAGCAGGGCCCGGCGATAATGGTGTGGCTCCCCTCGCCTATCTGCACCCCGTCGCCGAGGTCGATGCGGGTCGGCTCAACCCTCCACTTGCGCGACACGAGCTTGTAGACATCCGTCACCCGGTGCACATCGAGCACCCCCTGGAGCCGGTGCACCTGCCGCAGGTCAACCTCACGGCCGCCGATGCACACCAGGTACGACGCGCTCTGCGTTGTGACCGCGGTGGTCGAAAAGCCGAGGGTGCCCAGGAACGCCGCTATCTCGCCGCGCAGTGACTCTGCCAACTCTCTCTGAAGCGTAATGATCATCTCTCTACCTCACTCCCTCGATAAACGTGCTGATGCGCTTTTGGAGATCTTCTTCCGTTTGGGCGCCTGACACTGCGCGCACGAAGGCGCTGCCGATGATCGCCCCTGACGTGTGCTTCGTCACAGCCTGAAAGCTCGCGCGGTCCGAGACGCCAAAGCCCACAATCAGCCGGCTTGAGAGCTTCATCGCCTCCAGCCTGCGGAAGAACTTCTCCGTCGCTTCAGTCACTGATGCTTTCCCGCCCGTCACGGCGTCTGACGACAGCACGTAGATGAAAGCTGGGCTCTCCGCATCGAAGGCCCTGATGCGCTCCTCTTCGGTGCGCGACGTGACGAGAAAGACGGGCCGCAGGCCGCTACTGGCAAAGAGCCGCTTGTAGCGCGCGAGGTAGTCGTCAAAGGGCATGTCGGGAAGGATCAGGGCGTCGACGCCGCAGGCAGCCGCGCTCTCAAAGAACCTCTCCGGGCCGAAGCGTTCGAGCGGGTTGAGGTACCCCATGAGCAGCACCGGCATCGTCACTCCAGCAGCGCGCATGCCCCGAAGCTGCTCAAAGAGAGTCGCCACAGTCATGCCGTTTCTGAGCGCCACGAGGCTGCTCTCCTGGATCGTTGGGCCGTCGGCGACCGGGTCAGAGAACGGAAACCCGACCTCAACCATGTCCACGCCGCTGGACTGGAGCGCCTTGAGTGTCGGCAGCGTATCCCCGAGCCGCGGGTAGCCCGCCGTAAAGAACACCGAGAGCGCTCCTCGCTCGGGAAGCTGCAAGAACCTGCTACACGTCATCTGATATCCCCTCCCCAAAGCTCTCAAGGTAGGTCTGCATATCTTTGTCGCCACGCCCTGAGACGACGACAACCACTCGGTCAGAGGGCTCAAGCTCCATGCGCCGCAGGTGCGCCACCGCGTGGGCTGACTCAAGCGCCGGAATGATCCCCTCGCGCCGCGCCAAGAGCTTCGCCCCAACGAGCGCCTCCTCGTCAGTGACACTCACGTACTCCACGCGCCCAGATACGTGCAGGTGCGCGTGCTGGGGCCCGATTCCAGGGTAATCGAGCCCAGCAGAGATAGAGTGCGCCTCCTCGACCTGACCGTCTTCGCTCTGCATGAAGAGCGTGCGGCTGCCGTGCAAGATGCCCGGCTTGCCGAGCGCTGTGGTCGCCGCAGAGCGGCCGCTTGAAAGCCCGCACCCTGCAGCCTCAACTCCAACGAGCGCGACTGACTCGTCCTCGACGAAGTGGAAGAACGCCCCCATGGCGTTGCTGCCCCCTCCGACGCACGCCACGACGTGGGTCGGCTTCTTGCCGCCAAGCGCGTGGCACTGCTCCTTTGTCTCTCGGCTAATGACCGACTGAAAGCGCGCCACCATGTCAGGGAACGGGTGCGGCCCAACCACCGAGCCGATGATGTAGTGCGTGTCGTGCGGGTTTGCGATCCAGTCGCGCATCGCCTCGTTCGTGGCGTCTTTGAGCGTCTTGCTCCCCGACGAGACCCCTCGCACCTCAGCGCCGAGGAGCCTCATGCGCGCCACGTTGAGCGCCTGGCGCTGCATGTCGACTTCGCCCATGTACACCACGCACGGCATCCCCATCAGCGCGCACACGGTCGCAGTCGCGACTCCGTGCTGGCCCGCGCCCGTCTCAGCGATGATCCGCGTCCTGCCGAGCCGCTGCGCCAACAGAATCTGCCCAATCGTGTTGTTTACCTTGTGGGCCCCCGTGTGCAGCAGGTCCTCGCGCTTGAGCAGCACCTCGCAGCCGCACATCTTTGAGAGCGTCTTTGCCACAAACAGCGGCGTCGGACGGCCAGCAAAGTCGTGCAGGAGCGCCTCAAGCTCAGCCTGAAACGACGGCTCTCCCATAATTTCGACGTAGCGCTCCTGGAGCTCCTTCACGTTCGGGTAGAGCATCTCTGGCACGTACGCGCCGCCAAACTCCCCGAAGAATCCTCGTTCACTCGCCTCTAGCCTCATGCTGCCATCCTCTTCTTGAGCTTTCGCACCATCTCCACGTTCTTCACCCCGGGCTTCGTTTCAAGCCTCGAGCTGACGTCGAGCCCCACGCACTGCTCAGCTTCGCGCGCGGCCTCGATCGCCTCATCCTTGTTCTCTAGCCCTATCCCGCCCGCCAGGAGAAACGGCGTCGACGCGCGGTACTCCTTAAGCCACGACCAATCAAAGGGCACTCCGCTGCCGCCCCTGCCCGAGTCGAGCACGTACATGTCGAGCAGGTCTCCGCCGTCGGCGACTGCGGCTACGTCCTCAACGCTCCGTACCGTGACAGCGCGCCACAGCGCCACGTCGGGCATGATCTCGCGCACGCCAGCGACGTACTCCTCGTCCTCGCTGCCGTGGAGCTGGATGGCTCTTAGCCCTAGCGAGCTGACCGTCTCGTACAGGAGCTCTGGGGCAGCGTCCTGGAAGACCCCCACCGGGAGCACCCCCTCGGGCAGCACCGACACTGTCTCTGCCGACACAACGCCAGTAGCGTCGCGCGGAGACCCAGGAACGAACACAAATCCCAGGTAGTCAGGCAGCAGCTCGGCGATCGCTGCGATGTTGTGCGCGTCGCGCATGCCACACACCTTTAGCTTAAGCTCCTTCATGCCGCCTGCTCCCCCTGAAGCACCTGCTGGATGAGCTTCCTGCACGCCTCTTCTGGCTTGCTGTGGCGCATGAACGCCTCGCCAATTAAGAACCCTTCGAAGCCAGCGCTCTTAAGCCGCCGAATGGTGCCAGCATCCGAGATGCCGCTCTCGGTCACCCTGCTGAACTCTTGCGGTATGAGCGAAACGAGGCGCTCTGAGGTCGCAGTGTCGACCTTGAACGTCGAGAGGTCACGGTTGTTGACTCCGATGATGCTCGCCTCCGGACAGGCGTAGCGCTTGAGCTCATCTTCGTTGTGCACCTCTAGCAGCACCTCGAGCCCCAGCGAACGCGCGAGCGCGCCAAGCGACCGGGCCTCTTCGGGACGAAGCGCCGCAGCGATGAGCAGCACGACGTCTGCCCCGATCGACTTCGCCTCGAGCACCTGGTACTCGTCGACGATGAAGTCCTTGCGCAGGATCGGGCAGAAGTTAAACCTGCGGGCTGTGCTCAGGTCCTCGGCCTGCCCGCCGAAGTACCTCTTGTCTGTGAGCACCGAGAGGGCTGAGGCGCCGGCCTGCATGTAGCCGATTGAGAGCTGCTCGACCGAGATGTGCTTGTTGATGTCACCCTTCGACGGCGAGCGGCGCTTTATCTCAGCGATTACTCCGACTCGGTCGGTGCGCCGCAGGTAGCCCCGCAGCGAAACCGGCATAGCCGGAAAGTAGAGGCTCTTCTCAAGCAGCTTCACCGGGTAGAGCTCGCGGCGCTCCTCCACTTCCTTGCGCTTGTGAGCAACGATCTCTTCTAGAATGCTTGCCATCTCTCTCTCCCTTTTCGCCCTCTTCTCTCTTACCCAATCTCCACGCACGCCTTGAGTGAGGCCATCGCCCTGCCGGAGCGAATGCTCTCGCGCGCCTTCGCCACGCCGTCCAGAAGCGACGAGCCCTGCTCCCGGCAGTGAATGGCGAGCCCTGCATTCGCCGCCACCACATCCTGCTGCGCTCTCGTTCCCTCGCCCGCGAGGATGCTTCGCAAGATTTTTGCTGCGTCGGCAACAGTGTCTGCGCCCCGAAGGTCACTCTGCTCGACTGGCTCAAGCCCAAAGTCCTCCGGGCGGAGCTCTCGCAAGCCCGAGCGAGTCGCGACGAGCGCTGCTGCTGCGAGCGTCACCTCATCGTGCCCATCAGCGCTCACGAGCGCCGCAAAGTCGCCCGGCCGCCGGCTGAGCACCACCGAGTAGAGCCGCAGCACCTCGCGCCCGTACACGCCGCTCACCTGAAGCGACGGCCGAGCAGGGTTCACCAGCGGCCCCAGGATGTTGAACACGGTGCGAACCCCTAGCTCCTTTCGCACCGGAGCCGCCTTCTTGAGCGCCGGGTGAAAGAGCGGCGCGTGCAAGAAGCACACGTTCGCTGCCTCAAGCGAGCGGCGCAGGGTGTCCACGTCACTTGAGAGCCGCACCCCGAGCGCCTCAAGCACGTTCGATGAGCCGCACGCCGAGGAGACTGCTGCGTTGCCGTGCTTGGCTACCTTGTGCCCCGCACCCGCGACGACGAAGGCCGCCGCAGTTGAAATGTTAAAGCTGCCGCGTCCGTCGCCGCCCGTTCCGCACAGGTCCATCACCTCGTGGCCTGCGAGGTCCACGGGCGTTGCAAGCTCCATGAGGGCCTGCGAGAACCCGTCGAGCTCGTCCGCTGTCACGCCGCGCAGCCTGAGCGCAGCCAGGAGCCCCGCGAGCTGCGCCGCAGATGCCTCATCGCCGAGCGCCGAGTGCATCAGGAGCCTCGCTTCCTCCACGCCAAGCCGCTTGCCGGCCAGGATCTCTTCAAGCTGTTGCCTCATAGCCCCACCCAGTTCTGCAGCATCTCTTGGCCATGCTCCGTGAGGATAGACTCGGGATGAAACTGCACCCCGCGGAGGTCGAGCCGTGCGTGCCGCAGCCCCATCACGAGCCCCCCGTCGTCCACCGCCGTCACAACGAGGTCGCCCTCGGGCAGCCCCTTCCTGTCGACCACCCACGAGTGGTACCGGCCAACCGCGAAGCGGCTCGGGAGCCCATCAAAGAGCGGCTCCTGAGCGTCAACGACCTCAATCGGTGTCGCCTTGCCGTGCACGGGAGCCTCGATGTTCCTCAACGTGGCGCCAAAGACCTCGCCGATGCACTGGTGCCCCAAGCACACGCCGAGGATGCTCTTGGTCTCAGCGAAGCTGCGCACGACCTCCGGCATGAGCCCAGCCTCAGAAGGGATTCCGGGGCCGGGAGAGAGCACAATCTTTGCGTAGCCCTCAACCTCGCTCAAGGTGAGCTGGTCGTTGCGCCTCACCGTGACGCGCACGCCGCCGAGCCCTTCCAGCATCTGCACGATGTTGTAGGTGAACGAGTCGTAGTTGTCGATCATGAGAATGTCCATGCTGCCTACCTCCCCATCCCGGCTGCGCGCGTAATCGCAGCGCGAAGGGCCCCTAGCTTGTCGTGCGCTTCATTGAGCTCGCTCTCTGGCTGAGAGTCGCTCACCACGCCCATCCCGGCCTGGTACACGAGCTTTCCGCCGATGCTCAGAAACGAGCGAATCATGATCCCAAACACCGCATCCCCGTTGAAGCCAAAGAAGCCGATGCATCCTCCGTAGTGGCCGCGGCGCACCGGCTCGTGCTGGTCGAGGAGCTGAATGGCGCGGTGCTTCGGGGCGCCCGACAGCGTTCCAGCCGGAAAGGTGTCGCTCATCACCTGCGGCGCCAGTCCGTCGTGCGGGAGCTGCCCCTCGACCTCCGACACGAGGTGAATGACGTGCGAGAAGTGGTGCACCTCGCGGAACTTCGTGACGTGCACGCCCTTGCAGTGGCGGCTCAAGTCGTTGCGCGCGAGGTCAACCAGCATGCAGTGCTCAGCGTTCTCCTTGGGGTCCTCAAGCAGCCGCTCGACCCGCTCCCGGTCGTGTGAGTCGTCACCCGTGCGCTTGGTGGTGCCAGCGATCGGGTAGATCCCGGCCGTGCGCTCGCGCACGACGATCTGCGCCTCGGGAGATGAGCCAAAGAGCCTATACCCGCCGAAGTCTCCGTAAAACAGGTACGGTGATGGGTTGATAGACCGCAAGGCCCGGTACACCTGGAACTCATCGCCCTCGAAACGCTGCACGTAGCGCCGCGACGGCACTATCTGGAACACGTCTCCGCGCGCGATGTGCTGCTTGCAGGTCTTGATGAGCGAGAGGAACTCCTCGTCCGACGCAACGGCTTCCTCCGGGCCGACCGACGCAAACGGGTAGCTCTGCACCGGCGCGTCGAACGCGGCGCGCAGAAACTCCTCGCGGCTGAGCCGGGGCTCGCGCTCGCCCTCGACTACGTTCTCTAGGACGTGCACCTCATTTCGGAAGTGGTTGAAGGCCAGCACGTACCGGTACACCGCAAAGCGCGCCTCGGGTATTGCGACCTCCTCGTCTCTGGGCTTCGAGAGGGCAACGCTCTCCATGAACTCAACTGCCTCCCACGAAGCGTACCCGAACGCCCCGTTGACGACCCCTTTCGGAAGCGGCCCTGACTCAATTGAGAATGAGCTTAAAAACTCCTGAAGCTCCCTGTTAAAGCCACTGGCCGGAGCAACTTGGCGCGCCGGGCTGCTCTTTCCGAGCGCCGTGACGGTGGCCTCACCCCGGCTGATCACCAGTTCAGCGATCGGCTCACAGCAGATAAAAGACCGACAGTCATCGGCGCCGCGGTAGTCGGAGCCCTCAAGCAGAAGCGGCGAGCCGAAGCGGTCGCGCAGCCGCAGGTACACCGCAACCGGGGAGGTAAGGTCGGCGATTACAGTCTGGCAGGTGGTTTGTATCTTCATGGCGATCACGCAGTTGCGCCCGTCCGGGGGCGGCTATTCTCAAGGTCCAGCGATGTGTTGGGGAGTATGATGAGGGCTTACGCCCAGAAGGAGAAGAAGGAGATTGCGGCTGCTGCGCGAGTCATCATTGTCGTCAAACTACCGTTGAAAATCGTCGCGGTCAATACAAAAGGATTTTTGAGATAAGGCTGTAGAATCGCTTCTCAGGTCTCAATCGACTCCGCGCCTACTTAAGTCTTCGTTGCGAGACTCTACCTCTTGCACCATCACCTCTCTCGTTCGCATGTTTCCTCGTGTCCTCCAAGACCGCACCTGGACCCGGTCAGCACCCGGTCTAACGGTGCGTCGCGGGAGCCTAATCTTAGAAACTACGCTGTCTTATCAGGCTCGAACTATCAGGGTTTTAGGCCTGCCCGGGCGGCTTCTTTGGCTTAAGAGTTCGATATTGTGGTACCTAGCTCTCTCAGACGGCGTCAGGCGTTTCCGAATACGATTCGCCTATCCCGCGCTACTCACTCAAGCGTCCGTTGGTATGCTAAATAGAAACAAGTCAGATGAGAACGCGGATCACGTCGCAAGACAGGCTAAGTCCCAAGAGTTGCCCTCCGGTCGAGACCTAGCTCTATTATCTCTGCGCAGCCCCGCGCCCTCATACGTTCCTCAACCCCAAGAACCAAAATCGAAAAGCGCACACATTCCGCCATACAACCTGTCTCTTATACACATCTCCGAGCCCACGAGACGCTACGCTAT
>OMIG01000035.1 GCA_900299035.1 Pseudomonadota bacterium | reverse complement strand
GGCTCCCATGAGCGACTCAACCTCGCGCATCAGCTCAGCTTCCGCCGCCGAGTACAGGGTATCCCAGCGCTGCATGACGCAAGCGAGCTGCGGCGCGGCTGAGCGTAGGACCGTCGATAGCCTCGCGGCGATGAGCTTCGGGGAGTGCGCTGAGGCGATGTGCGCCCTCGCAGGCTCCGTGGCACGGAGGATATCCATGGAGCGCGCTGCTTCGAGGATCGCGCTGAGCTGAGCCCCCTCCGAGATGCCAGGCGTGACCTTACACACGACGGCGTCAGGCAGGTCTTCACCTTGGGCCATGTCCGACACGGCGGTAAGCCTGCCTGACGCAAGAGAGAGGTGGACAAAGGGCGCCAGGTGCCCGAAGCAGCTTGACCTAAGGTGTAGGGCCACATGCGACGACGCGAGGAGATCGCTCCAGCTCGTCGGCGAGCAGTTCGTGATCAGAGTGGCGCGGCCGCCTGCGTTGAATTCTCGCAGCATAGTCTCAGCCGCAGCCACTTCCTGGGGTGCGACGACCCAATTGAGGTGCCATGTTCCCTTGAGCCCCTGCAGAGCCGCCAGCAGCTTGTGCGCGCGGCTTTCGAGCCCTGTGCCCGAGATTGCTGAGACGCGCAGCGTCTCTCGGCTTGGCAGCGGAGCGACCGGAGGCGCGGCTACAGGTATCGGGAGCACATCACTGCGGTGTGCTCCGAGTTCGGATTCAAGCCGCGAGCTGATCATGGTCTTGCTTTCGGTCAGCGCCCATCGAGAGCTAAAGAGGCTGATTGGCGACAGCGAGAGCTCTCGGTAGGCTCGTGGCCAGAGCTGGTGTGGAGCGACGCTACGGTCAGCAAATGGGGTCTCTGGCGCATAGAACTGCCTTACTGAGTTTTCCCACGGACTGGTGTGAGTGGCTTCGGGACCGAGGTCCTGGAAGAAGAGGTCGTGAAACCAGGTGATGCCGGGCACAATCCCAACGCTAGATCGGACGAAGCGCGAGGGACGCCCGTCCTCGAGCTGGTAGAAGAAGAGGTCAAACGGGGAGTGGCGGTGCCGCTGGTAAGCCTTCAGGTAATGGTGAGAAAGGACAGCCGGCACGTCAGGCCCAGACGAGCATGCAAACGCCTCAACGTCATGCTCTGTAGCGAGCAGCGGGAGCAGCAGGCGTGAGCAGTAGGCGGAGAGCGAATTATCCCCACTGAAGTCACTGAAGAATGCGATTCGTAAGCGGCGAGGTGCCACGGCGCTAGGCCCCCACCGCTCGGGCAGCGCCGCTTGTGTTGAGCGGAGAGAGAAGCCCGTTGATGACCGCATCCCAGCCAGCAGCAAGCATGCCAGATTCTTCAATCATCTTTCTCCCGGCCGCGCCGAGTCGTGCTGCGAGGGCTGAGTCAGCAGCAAGTTGGTTGCAGGCCTGTGCGATAGCGGTTGGGGACGGCTCTACAACGAAGCCATTCTCTCCGTCTCGCACGAATTCAAGCGTTCCGCCGCTGTCGGTTGCGGTGATCACAGGCCGGCTGCTCGCCATCGCCTCTAGGGTCACGTAGCCGTAGTCCTCGTTGTACGGCGCGTAGAATACGCCGAGCGCCTTTGAGTAGAGCCCCAAGAGATCCTCGTCACTGACCCGGCCGAGGAAGGTCACCCGTTGCTCAAGCCCGTGCTGCTTTATGACGTTCGTGAAGTACTCCATCGCGCCTGGCTCGTCAGCAACACCAACCACCTTGAGCGAGAGCGACGGCGTGAGGGCGAGCGCGTTTATCATCAAGTCGAGACGCTTAATTCTGCAGATACGGCCGACGGAGAGGATGGACGGCTCCGCTGCCGCGCTGTGGTAGCGGTCGCCGAGCGGAAGGGGCGGGTAGAGCACTTCAGAGGAGAGCCCGTTAAAAGCCTTGAGCCGATCCGCCACATTCTTTGAGATGCACGACCTGAATGCGCACTCTGCGAGCGCCACGTTGTCTCCGTCGGTTAGGATGCGCCGCATGCTCTCATCGCGCGGATCGTCGCCGATGTCTGAGAACTGAGTGCCGTGCAGGTCGTAGATCGAGCGGAGCTGGTGCACGAGCCATACGCTCTTCTTGGGATGGCGAGCGTAGTAGCTCGGAAACTTCGTTGCGATGACGAGGTCTATCTTCTGGCCTGCGAAGCTCTCCAAGTCGAGGGAGCGCCACATCGCAGCCTGAACCAGCAGGTTCTGCTTCGGCAGAGGGTTGAAGGGCAGCTCTACCTGGTCAACCTCGTGGCCGCGCTCCCGCAGCTTCTTGACGAGGCTCGCCACGAGCACCTCCTGACCGCCGTGAGTGAAGGGCACCTTGACCCCGAGGACGAGAATGCGCGCCATGGCTACCGCACCTCAAGCACGAGGCAGTAATCCTGAAAGCCGTACAAGAGGCTATTGAGCTGCTTGATGTTCTCGTTGATCCGAACGATGGCGTCTTTGACAGCCGGAAGGTGGCTTGAGTCTACAGGGATCTCTTTCAGAAGCTGGTTGGGTGACACTGGCGACAGTGGCATCACCTCGCGGATCGTGAGCCCCGCAAGGGTGGCCATGTAGCCAAGCGTGTCTGGGTGCATCGGCCAGACGTGGGTGGGATCTCGGAAGTAGTTAGACGACAGCGCGAGCACGGACTGGGGGTTAATAGTCTCAAACGCGATCCTGGCCCCCGGCACGAGCTTCGCTTTTGCCAGGCTAAAGAGCTCGTGCAGCTGATCGCGAGTTAGGTGCTCGACCACCTGAATTGCAATCAGCCCTCCTAGAGATCGATCGGGAAGCGTCCTGAGGTGCGCAATTCCATCCCCGAGAAGGGTGGCGCATCCGGCAGCATTTGCGACGTTAACCATCGCGGCATCGAGGTCAACGCCGTAGGAGGGCACGCCTTCAGCCGCAAAGAGCCGCTGTAGCTCTCCCCGGCCCGAGCCGATTTCGAGCACCTTCTCCTTCGCGCCAGCGAAGATGGGCGGGTAGACACGCAGCCGCCGCTCGATCTCAGCCTCACTGCCACGGAAACGGTTCTCAAGAAGGAGGTAGGATATGTCAGCCTGCGGCGCCTGTGCGGTGCCTTCGGCGGCGTGTGGCGCAGCTGAGGAGCGGATTGCTGCTTGGTTGTTCACTATCCCCTCCAGGCCGCGGATCATCTGGTCAAGGGTCTTGAGCCTCTCCTCGAAAGCGACGCTGGTGTCCCGGATCTGCTTCTCGACGTTAAAGATGGCGAGCGACTTTTCGTCGTCAACTCGGGCCAGCATTGCGAGGGAGTGGTTGTCTCTCGCGTCCACGTAGCGAGCCATGTCGTTTAGGAAGCGGACAAGGTTAACATGAAAGTCTTCTTCGGCCTGCAGGTAGTCCCTCAGCACAGCGTCTCGGGTGAAGACCGTGAGGAAACGCTTGAACTTTACCAGCAGCCGCCCGACTATGCCGCGGCGGTGCGAGGTGATTGCCCCTTCAGATATCTTTCCTCGGTAGGAAAAAGACCGGTTAAGGAACTTCAGCTCCTCTGATAGCTGCATGTCGCCGTAGCTTATTCCGCGCTCATCGGCGAACTTTACGGCTGCCTTTGAAAGCCCCGCCCGGCTGTCGAGGCTTGCGTCGATGTCGCTCTTGATGCGCTCTCGGATCTGCGCCATCAGGGTAGGGATGTCGGTGTCCGAAAGCCTTTGCGGCTCGACTTCTTTCGCGATCTCTCGGACTGACTCAGACATGTACTTCTCCGGCTGGTTGGCTGCCGCGCGCGGGGCGCTCGGAACGCAAGCAGCTATCCTGTAGAGTTAGGAGCTAGCCGTCAAGTGGCTTGGGCGGGAAAAGTATTCGCAAATTCAAGCGTTTGCGGCAACAATCCGTTGGGCGAGCTGTGCCGCTTGTTGCCGCAGCTCCCGAACTGCAGTGGTCTCCCAGAGCTGCTCCTTCTGCATCGGGCCGAGCACCATAAAGTTGCTATCTGAGGAGGGCGATTCCGGCTCTACGCCGAGCTTCAGCGCTCCCGGCCGAACGAGACCTTGGGCGAGTAGGCTATGCGCTAGCGGGTGATCGATGCGTGTGATGTCTCCCTCGGGCCCGGCGCAGATGAAACCAACATCAAAGCGCACGTGTTTTGTCCGGCCCGTGTTGCTGTCGCGCAGCCGCCTCTTGGGGGCAATTACAGCCTCGTTGGAGGATACCTGGGTGATGCGTGCAGCCTGGATCGTTAGCCTTCCGGCTTGCTGCAGCCCCTTGATGACGGCGAGGTGCTCCGCTGGGATGCGGTGCCGGTGGACCTCCCAGAACGGGCGCAAGTGGCGCAGGAAGGCGCGCCGCTGGCTGTTCGGCAGGTTTTGCCACATCTGCTGAATCTTTGGGCGCATGGCGTCGAAGACTGGCTGCGAGGAGCCGCAGGAGCGCGAGGCATTGCGGATAGTGCGCAGCAGCGAGAGTGCTGTGCTTGGATTCTCCCAACCTGCGGGAAGCGACGCATTCGGCAGTGAGGCAGGGTCTTCGTGCGGGAGAGGGAAACGGCCGTTGCGTGACACCACGGAGTAGCTGCCTGTGAAGCCAAGCCCCTCACACTCTAGTATCACATCAACCGCGGTGAGCGAGCTTCCGAGAATGAAAACCTCTTTTGCCTCCTGAATGCCAGCGTAGCTGCTCGCCGAATAGGGCTCGCGCAGGAGCCCTTGAGTGCCCAGGCTCTCTACCCCTCTTCGGAGCAGGTTGCCTATGGCGAGCACGCAGAAGTCTGCCTCTAACTGTTCGTCGTTTGACAGTAGCAGCGAGAGCTTTCCGCCAGCGCGGAGTCGGTTGACCCGCAGCACCTCGGCGCTCACGAGCCGAAGCGACTCAGGATGGCGCCGCGCAGCGTCGGCAACTAGATCCTGGAGGTAGTCGCCGTACAACCGACGAGAGATGAACTCATCTCCGGATGCGGAAGGGTCTCTCTCCTTGAGCCAGCGCAGGAAGCCTTCGGGGTCCTCCGGAAAAGCGCCCATGGCATGGGCGCGGACGTTGAGCTTAAAGCGGTGGCTCGGAACGGAGTAGGCGAGGCCCGGCCCGAAGGTGCCGCGCGGGTCGATCAGAACAACTTGCAGCTCGGATGATGGGGGAGCTGCCCGCAGAAGATTCAGGGCTGTGAGGCTGCCGCTAAACCCGGCGCCGATGATCGCTACAGACTTGGCCATTCCGGATCTCTACCACTCTCTCGGGGTGAAGCACAGGGAGGTCGGGCACTACAGGTCAACGTGGTAGCAGCCGCTGCTGGCCGCACGCTCGGTGACAGCGGAGTAATCCGCGAAGAAGGTCTCGTGCTCGCTGTAGACCCGCATGGAGCGCAGTGGAGGTGAGTAGCAGTGAAGGGTGACAAGATCTTCGCCGCTTGCTGAATAGTTTGCCACAAGGTGGATGTCGTCGCTTGAGCTAACTGTTACGTCGCCGGTGCCTAGAGTCTCGCTGCCACAGGGCACTAGCGGCCCCATGGCTGAGGGCTTAAAACCTATCTCGATCGCTTCCCCCCGCATCACGTATACTCCACAGGTGGAGTTTGCGTGGTCGTGGATAGGGGTGCGTTGGCCGGGCCGCCAGCACAGGAGCAGCAGGTCAACGAACTGGTTGGAAAATATCCTGTTACGGCAGTAGGACGCAGCTTCAAACCGCTCAAATGCTGTAAGCTGATCCCGGCACAGGGCGAGGGCGGAGAGAAGATCCCGAACCTCGGCCTCGGACATGGCAGCCGAGCGGTTGTGCAGAGCGCGCAGCGTCTCGATAAGATCAGGCCGGGAGAGGGGTCTCTCTGAGCAGGAATGTTTGAGCGCTGCGGAGTTTCTCATACGATCACTGGCGAGAGGGATGTTTACTTAGTTTATCGGATTTGTAAACAATGAAACTTACCAATAAGTCGGAGTACGCATTGCTCGCGCTGGCAGCTCTCGCCCGCAACTACGGGAAAGGACTGGTCTCGGGAGACGACCTGTCCGAGCGGCAGGGGGTTCCCAAGAGGTTTCTGCAGCAGATTCTTTTCTCGCTCAAGCGCGCGGGGTACGTGAGGTCCGTCAAGGGGCAGGAGGGCGGGTACGAGCTTTCGATGGACCCTGCAAAGATTACGGTTGCCGAGATTGTGCGATTCTTTGAGGGGCCCTTAGCCCCCACCACCTCAGTCAGCAAAAACTTCTACGAGCCTAGCCCAATCGAGGGCGAGAAGGGTTTGATGAGCCTCTTCTCCCGGATTCGCAACGAGGTGGCAGCGATCCTGGAAAGCACAACCTTGGCAGAGGTGAGCGGAGTAGCGGTCCGGCAGGCTGTCCGGCACAAGCGCTGAGTGAGGCTGCGCCCGTTGATTACGACTCGCGTGGCTCAAAAGCCCCGGTTCGCAGGAACTGCGAGCTTAAGCGCGCCGCCCAAGCGCTGAAACAAAAGAGCCCGTGGACCACGAACCGCCGGGCAGTGTCGCGAGCCCCAGGAAAGTGCGCTTCACGCACCGTGACGAGGCCGTCATTGTCTTCGCCGAAGAACGGCAAGAACCCAAGGCGCGTGTAGCCCGACCCGACTAGGCAGCCGATCTCAAGCTCCCTCGGTGTTTCGTCGAGAGCTAGGGCACCGAGATCGTTAAGCACAGGGCCGAAGAGCGCCCGAAACGGGCGGAAGCGATTCAGGAGCGCTGCTATCTGCGCCCCGCCGTGCGGTGAGCCGAGCGTCACGAGGCGGTGCAGCGGAGCAGGCGCCCCTCCGCGCAGGTCGAGCGCACGCACGACGATGCCTCCCAAGGAGTGCCCGACAAAAGAGACGGGCTCGCCTGGGCAGGTCTGCCCGATGAAATCTCCTAGTTGGTCGACGATCTCGTGCAAGGCTAGCTTGCGTGAGTGGTACTCAAAGAGGTGCACTGTGGTCTCTGGCAAAAGGCGCCGAAGCCGTGGCGCCAGGAGGAACATGTCGTGCCGAGAGCGCCCGAGGCCATGCAGGAGAATGGTGTGGGGCGCAACCGCGAAGCTAGGATCGTCCAAAAATCTCTCTCGGCTATCCATCGTCAACGAGTGCTCTGGACCTCATTTCTGCAGCTTCCGAGCCCCGTGACCGAGTACTCAAGCACGTCGCCGGCTCGAAGGAAGCGCGGAGGCTTCATCCCCGCGCCAACTCCGGCCGGTGTGCCCGTGCTGATGATGTCTCCCGGCAGAAGCGTCATGAACTGAGATATGTACGAGACGAGGAACGGCACCTTAAAGATCATGTCAGAGGCCGACCCGTTCTGGGTCGATGCCCCGTTGAGCGAGAGCTTGAGCTCAAGCGAGTCCAGGGCCGGAAGCTCGTCAGCCGTTGCGAGGAAGGGGCCGAGCGGCGCAAAGGTGTCGCAGCTTTTCCCCTTGATGAACTGGCCGCCCCGCTCCTTCTGGAAGGCGCGCTCGCTCACGTCGTTCAGGATGCAGAAGCCCGCGATGTAATCACGGGCGTCGGCTTCACTGACGTACGATGCCTTGCTCCCAATAACGAGCGCCAGCTCGACTTCCCAGTCAGTCTTATCGCCGCCGCGCGGCAGAATGATTGGGTCGAAGGCGCCACAGATCGCCGTAGTGGACTTGGCGAAAAGCATCGGCTCAGGGGGCAGCGGAGAGGCCGTTTCAGCGGCGTGCTCCCTGTAGTTGAGGCCAACACACACTATCTTGCTGGGGCGAGCAACGGGAGGCGCGGTTCGCTCTTGCTCCGGCACTCGCGGTGCGGAGCCCACATTGACTGAGAGCCACTCGCTAAGCTGGGAGAAACCTTGAGAGCTGAAGAAATGCTCGTCGTAGTCGGCGAACGCGGATGAGACATCGACTCGCTGCCCATCGTCGAGCAGCACAGCGGGCTTCTCCCTGCCAGGTGCGCCGAAACGGCAGAGCTTCATGACAGCCTACGCTGCAACCAGGTGGGAGAGGTCGACCGGTTGGTAGGTCGACGGCTTGCGCACTTTGCCGCGGCTGTCCTTGCCAACAGCAAAGAACTCGCTGCCGACCTTCAAGACCTCGACCTTGACGACTTCTGTTGGCCAGGTGACCTCAAGCTCGCAGTGCCACTCGTGTGAGGCGAGCTCGCGCTGTGCGCCAGCCCAGTTTTGGAGCCGGACGAACTTCTCAAGGTTGTTGTCGCACACCAGCTCGAAGGCCTCCTCAAGCGGGATTCCGAAAGCACAGGCGTTCCAGTACATGGTGTAGGCGACATCAGCCAAGCCGTCGATCATCTCAGTTGGATCAGGCTCGGCCTTCGCCTCGTAGGTAAGGCTATCAGGCGCAGTGATAGGGGTGCCGTTGACAACCGGCGTGACTCCGAGCCCGTGAATGACGTACTCCAGCACCTCAGAGAGGAGTAGCTGTGCTCCGAGCTCGCGCGTCTTTGGGTCGCCCGTCTCAAGCTTCTCGCGGGCCTTCTGCCCGGCCAAGGTCATAAAAGCTTCGATCTTTGCTGAGTCCATGTCGATCCTCCGTCAATCATTTAAGGTTATACCCGCACACGCGCGCGCGGTCCACCGCGATTGCTGCTCGGTTCGGAGCGCTTGCTAGGCGTTTATTGAGGCACCGACATCCTTGCCGCACCCGGGCAGTAGCGGGTCACCGACAGGAACATAGCTCGGAGATCGCCGAGAGGTTGGGAGGAGTGATCAGAGAAAGAAGGAAGATTGTAGGAGGGTGGACATCGAAGGGTTTAAAACCTTTGTTGTGATGCCACCTCCCGAAGCTCTCTGTTAGGAAAGCCTCTCAAGGTTAGCGGAAACGGATCGGGAAACCAAAGAAGTTTCCGCCGTACTTGTTAGTCTGGAAGAACGGTCCCGAAAAACCATTGCGCCCAAACTGCATGCCGCCGAAAGCCACGGTGCCGTTCTTGCCGATGTACGGCACGTTGTACACCGGGTACGAGCCGCGGTGGCTGATGAGGGGATTCGGGCTGGGGGTTGTATTTCCCCATCCGTAGTTCCCTCCAAACACCGCGCCGCCTCCGGGTCCAGTGCGGTAGCCACGGTAGCTGCCGACCGACCAGTTGGTCGGCGGCCCTCCGAACAAGCCCTTGGACGTGACCGGCAAGCCGTTACGCTCCGGCACGGGTCCGTCGGGCATTGAATCGTCGGATCCAGCATAGCGAGACTTTGCGGAAGAGCTCGACCTGACAGGAGAGCTCTTCTGCTCATTAAGTTCGCGCTTCTCGCTGAGCCTAGCCCGAACCTGTCGCATGAGCTCTTGTTGCTCTTGCGGGTCCTTCGAGTTGTTCGCCTTCTGTAACAAAGCCTCGATCGATACTGCGGGTACCTCCGGGCTCTGCGCCTGAAGGTTTGCAGTGGGATTCATCGCGAATCCCGCTGTAATAAACGCAATCACACACGCACGGGAGAGCATAGCCCTCCTCCTTTCTAAAGGGGTTAAAGAACTGTGCTTCCAGAAAGTAAAACCATACATTCCTGGATGCCTTCGTCGGTGCGCACGCGCACCAAGCCAAGGCATCCAGGAGCTGCGAAGAAATCCATGTTCCTTCGATGTCTCTACCCGTATGAAATTGTTGGGAGGGTATGGCGACCTAAAAGGTCGGTGTTAACTACCCATGGTTATGCTGCTTTGGGGAGCGGGATAAAGCAAGGACTGAGAGCGCTTAGGAGTGCGAACCTGTCGGAAATAGCAGAATTTTTCGTGAATTACCGCGCCGCAAACGTCACGCGATACGTGGCGCCAAGCTTCTGGTAACCCAGGGCAGACTCAGTTAGGGATGACTCTTCGGTCTCAGTAATTGTCCGAATAATCTTGGCCGGTGTGCCCATCACCAGGCTGCGGGGAGGGATAACCATCCCTTTAGGCACTAGGGCGTGCGCCCCGATGATGCAGCGGTCGCCAACCTGGGCGTTGTCGAGGATCGTGGCGCCCATGCCAATCAACGACGAGTTTCCGATCGAGCATCCGTGGATGATGGCGCGATGGCCAACCGTGACGTTGCTGCCAATTACGGCGTCTGACATGCCGTGCGAGGTGTGCACCAGCACGTGCTCTTGCAGGTTGGTGCCTTCTCCTACTTGGATCTTCTGAATGTCGCCGCGCAGCACCGCCCCGAAGAAGATCGAGCAGCGCGGGCCGATCTCGACCTGCCCGATCACCCAGGCGTCAGGCGCAACGAAGCAGCTTGAATCGATCGACGGCGTGGCACTCCCAAACGGAATCGTCGGCATGGGCTCAGCCTAAGGCAGCTTACGCGCAGATGTCGCGGACCGCCTGCATGACCTTCTCCTTGCCCGGGAGGATCACTACCTCAAGAGCCTTGGAGTAGGGCATCGGTGCTTCAAGTGACGAGACGACGCTCACAGGAGCGTCCAGTTCGTCAAATATAGAGCTGTGAATCAGGTGAGCCAGGTACGCTCCGTAGCTTGCGACCTCGTGCTGCTCCTGGACCACGACACAGCGGTGGGTCTTAGCAACAGATGTGAGCAGCGTCTCGCGGTCGAGCGGGCGCAGCGAGAGCAGGTCGACTACCTCGCACGAGATTCCCTCTTGAGCCAGGGCTTCTGCGGCGTCCAGCGCAAGGAAGAGCGTCTTTGACCACGTTACGATGGTCACGTCAGTTCCCTCGCGCTTGATGTCGGCCTTGCCGATCGGCACGAGGTACTCGCCCTCTGGAACCGGTCCGCGCTTGCCGTATGTGAGCTCTGATTCGAAGAACACTACCGGATTTTCGTCGCGGATCGCACTCTTGAGCAGGCCCTTCATGTCGTACGGAGTCGCCGGAGCCAGGACGATCAGGCCTGGCGTGTAGGCGTAGAACTGCTCGAACGAGTTGGCGTGCTGGGCGCCGAGCTGGAAGGCGGCGCCTCCGGCTCCACGGAACACGATTGGGCACGAGATCTGGCCGGCCGACATGAGGCGCGACTTCGCCGCCGTGTTGATGATCTGGTCGATCGCGCACAGCGAGAAGTTGAAGGTCATGAACTCGACGATAGGGCGAAGGCCGGCCATCGCTGCGCCGATGCCGATAGCAGCGAAGCCGTTCTCCGCGATTGGCGCGTCGATGACACGCTTCGGGCCGAACTGCTCCTGCATGCCTTTTGAGCACTTGTACGCGCCGTTGTAGCCGCCGACCTCTTCGCCGACGAGAAACACGCGGTCGTCGCGCAGCATCTCCTCCGTCATCGCCTCTTGCAGGGCATCACGGATCTGAATCTCACGAACAGCGGGCTGGTTTTCTGTTTGGCTAAGCATGGCGTTATGCATAAGTGTAATCCAAGGCAGTTTCCGGGGCTGGGAACGGCGACTCTTCCGCGAACCTGACGGCGTCTTGGATCTCATCCTCAATCGCCTGGTCGATCTGCTCGCGGATGCCCTTCATTCCGAGCGCATCCATCTTCTCTCCGAGAACCTTGAGCGGGTCACGCGACTTCCACTGGTCGACGTCTTGCTGCGTGCGGTACTTGGCTGGGTCTGCCATCGAGTGGCCGCGGTAGCGGTACGTCTTGGCTTCGATTAGCGTCGGGAGCTTCTGCTCACGGGCGCGCTTCGCCGCTGCGTGGATGCAGGCGCGAACTGCGAACACGTCGTGGCCGTCGACTGTGTCGCGAGCCATCGGGTACGCGAGAGCGCGGATCGAAAGATCGTCGGTCGCAGCGGTCTTCTCCAGCGGCGTTCCCATCGCGAAGTAGTTGTTCTCGATAACGTAGATCACCGGAATCTCCCACAACGCCGCAAGGGCGAGCCCCTAGTGGAATGAGCCGATGTTGATAGCTCCGTCACCGAGGAAGCAGATGGCGATGTTGTCCGTGCCCTTGTACTTCTCAGCGAAGGCGAGGCCGGCGGCGACCGGAACCTGTGCGCCGACGATGCCCCATCCGCCCATGAAGCGGCGCGGGATGTCGTAGAAGTGCATCGAGCCGCCGCGCCCCTTGGCGCAGCCTGTCTCCTTGCCCATCAGCTCGGCCATGCCGGCGCGAGTGTCGCCGCCGCGCGCCAGGTAGTGGCCGTGGCAGCGGTAGGCGGTCATGACGTAGTCCTGGTCAGTGAGGACTGAAAGGGCGCCTACAGCAACGGCCTCTTGGCCGATGTAGAGATGAAGGAATCCGCCGATCTTCTTCTCGGTGTAGAGGCGCGCAGCCTCCTCCTCGAAGCGCCGGATGCGCAACATCTTGCTGTACAGGTCGGTGAGAAGTTCCTGCTCCATCGCTACGTAACCTCATCAAGAGAGCCCAGCCTCCGGGCGGATTCACAGTTCGGTGTCCGCTCGCTTGGAAAGGGGCCGGTCGACTTTACTGCCCGGATTCAGGCGCTGGCCGAGGTAGTCCCCCCAAGCCCGGTCCGTGGCATCGCGGGTTTATACCAGCGCCCCCAGGGGCTGTCCACCCGCACTGGGTACCAAAGAAGGGGGGTGTGGGGCTGCCCCGACAGCCCTCAGCTAAGCAGGAATTAATTGTCACTATAGCGGGTTAGCCGTCTTAGTCGTATCATCGACGAGATGCCTAGCTTCCGCCGACTACTCTCTGTTGACCCCAGCCTGACGTGCTCTGGCTGGGCTCTCTTCTCAGTTAACGAGGGGGCAATTAAGGCTGTCGGAAAGGTGCGGGCAGAGAAGCCGACGGTGCCGATGGCGGTTCGCATGGAGAAGCTCCAGTCGAGCATCGGTCGGGTGCTTGAAACGCTCGGGCTCGGCGAGGGGGATGTCCTGGTGTGCGAGGCCCCCACCACCATGAAGGACCCGCACAACGCCATCAAGGTCGAGCAGGTTCGCGGGCTCTTTGAGTCGCTCAGCCGCGAACGCGGCGTGACCGTGCCGGGGCGCATTAACCCCAGGACTGTGCAGTACGAGGTGATGGGGCTACGCGGAAAACAGGTGTCTCGCCCAGAGGTGAAGGCGGCCGCGGTTCGCACCGTCGATTTTCTCTACGCCGAGCAGCTCAAGAGCCTCGGCTTGTCAGAGCTTGAGAAACACCAAGACATCGTTGACGCGGTGCTGATCGGAAGGCTGGCGCTGCTTCACATTGAGGCAGCGCGAGCATCTCAAGCGCCGCTTGAGTCGCTCTTCGGCGTCCAGGCGCGCCAAGATCGCCGTTCATGGAGAGTGAGGTCATGCAGCGTATCGTAGAAAAGTCATGGATTTTTTTCGCAGCGCTGGCGCTGGGCCTTGGCCTTGGCTTCGTTGCCGTAGCGGAGGAAGGCGAACAGGCAGAGCCATCGACTGAAGAAGGCGCGGAGGAAGCGGGCGCGGAAGGCGGAAAAAGCGGTGCGAAGGCCGTTCCAACGATCTTCCCCGGCGTTGTTCTGGCCGACCCGCGCGGAAAGGCCGACCTGACGGTCTGTAGCCAGAACCTAAAGCTCCTCGGAACTTTCGAGGAGATGAAGAAGAAGAACATCAAGTACACGCAGGGCGCCCACAACGAGAAGCTCGACGCGCTCGCTACCCGTTTTCTCAAGGCGAAGTGTGACGTAGTTGCCCTGCAAGAGGTGATGGGCGACTCCGTGACGGAGGGTGAGTCGGCGCTCAAGCCACTCGTCGCTCGCCTCAAGGCCCGCGGCAACCGTGAATTCGAGGCGAAGGTGGGCCCAACAGCGGAAGGCGGAATGGCGCTTGGATTCCTCGTGGCGAAAGACCGCGCATCGATCATCAACGTGCTCCCGTACGCTCGCGTTGAGCTGCCCAAGCTGGTCGCCAAGCAGCGTCCGCGATTCTTCTCGCGCACGCCGCTTGAGATTCAGCTCTCAGTGCAGTCGCGCCACGATGACACCACCAAGGTAGTGTCGCTCGTCAACTTTCACCTAAAGTCAAAGCGTGGAGGCGAGGGTGACCCGACAGGCCTGGAGTGGGAGACCTTCCGCATGGAGATGGCTGAAGGGTTCCGCCGCATCATTGAGGTTCGGCACCAGAAGGCCTTCGCCGCGAATGAGCAGATCCTCGTTGTGCTGGGCGATCGCAACAGCAACTTCGACGTGTCGAGCGCCCGCATCCTGGACGGCTCGCTTACGCTCGAAAACTTCCAGGCCGACGGCGGCTGCCGCGTTAGCAAGCGAGGTTTCCCCGTCTGCAAGCCCGGCAAGCAGATGCCGCAGCGCCTCTTTAGTGTGCTGACGTCAAACCAAGAAGTCGCGACATACCAAGGTACCTTCTCGTACAAAGGCGAGTACTCTTGGCTCGACGACATCCTGATGCCGGCCGAGAGCTTGCCGTACGCGTGGCTAACTTCCACCAGCGAAGGCCGCTACGACGCCGGGGTTATCTCCGAGCCGGAGGCTGCTTCTGATCACGCGATGGTTTTTGTGCGGTTGAACTGGTAGCGGCTGCCACCGCTACGTGGCAGCTTTGGCTTGGCTCCAAACGGAGTCGAGCGTGTGCTGGAGACTTCGCACCAGACAAGCATCCTGCAAAGCCGGAAGGTAGAACGCCTCGCGAACCTGCGCCCGAATCTCATCCTCGCCGAGCCCCTCAAACTTGGCGCGCTTCACCTCAGCTAGGAGGTCCTTGGTGTTCTGGACGATTGCATCGAGGTGCTTTCGCACGAGTCCGCCCGTGATGCAGCCGCCGTAGGAGAACCCGATTCCGGAGAGCTCTAGGTCACTGAAGCGGCCGATAGAGGTGAGCGCAGCCGACATTGAGAAGTCCGCGCCGGGGGCGGAGAGCCTACGGCCGTTGTAGTATCCGAGGGTCTCGTCGGAGATCAGGAAGCCGTGCGGCTGCACCAAGTAGCTCACTGAGTGCTCGCGGTGCCCGGGAGTTGAGACGCAGCGAATTGCGATGTCTTCGTCGATCGCAAGTGATTCGCCATCGGCGAGGAGCTTCTCAAAGCGAAGCGCCTTCCGCAGGGCCTCCGCGGTTGGAGGCTTCCCCTGCAAGACACCCAATTCAGACGCAAGCGCTAAATCGGCATCCGCTAATTCCTCAAGTAGCGAGCCCTTCTTGAGAGCGCTCTCCATCGCCGACGTGCCCACTAATTGGAGGCCTGGAATCTTCTCTCGCAGGGCGGGCAGGGCTCCGACTCGATCGGCGTCGAGGTGCGTCACCAAGACTCGTACGACACGAGAGAGTGAGAGCCCTGATCGGGACAGGCGCTCTTCAAGGGCAGAAAGGTGGGACGAAGAGCCAGGATCGGTCAGCGTGATGTCGCCGCTCTCCGAAACGATTGCGTAGCGAGATGTAGCTCCTAGGGAGATGTGATGGAGGCGTGGATAGACCTCCATCGATGCGCGAATGAACATAGGGCCTCATTAGAAACAGCCCCGCTCTAGCATGCACCCAGTGGGTCGGCATGAGAGAACGGCCTGGGGTGATACTCCCACAGATCCAGGGCTTACAAAAGCGCGGCTAAGCACCCTTAGCGAAGGTGCTTTTTGGGCGACGTGACGGCGCGTGCAGCGGTTGCGGCGCTGCCGACCCAGCTCTCACGAGCCGCTATCAATAAGAAGTGCGCAACACCCCGCCTTCTCGGACCGGACTGGCTACTGCCGCCCCAGCGCACTGGCAGGCGATTTAAACCATTCTCGATGCGAGGCGGCGTGATGTTGCGCACCCCTGCTCTGAAAGAGAACGCTAGCTGTTCGCTGCGACCTTCTTCTTGGAGCGTCCCGGCTTCTCCGTTGTCGAGGTCTCTGACTCGGAGTCGTTGTTGGACGCAGTGGTCTCGGGCTGTGTCTCTCCAGCGCCTACGCCACAGGAATCCATGATGAGGCTGCGGATCTGAGCAGTCATCTCCGGGTTCTCGCGCAGGAACTGCTTAGCTCCCTCGCGGCCCTGACCGATGCGCTCCCCACGGAAGCTGAACCAGGCTCCGGCCTTGTCGATGATCCCCTTCTCGGAGCCGATGTCGACGATCTCACCGAGGTAGCTGACGCCCTCGTTGAAGATGATGTCAAATTCAGCTTCGCGGAACGGAGCGGCTACCTTGTTCTTTACAACCTTCACGCGCACGCGGTTTCCGGTGACGCTGTCGGCCTCTTTGATCGAGCCGATGCGGCGCACATCCAGGCGGACTGAGGCGTAGAACTTCAGGGCGTTTCCGCCGGTTGTGGTCTCTGGGCTGCCGAACATGACACCGATCTTCATTCGGATCTGGTTGATGAAGAGGATAGTGGTGTTCGACTTGGCTGATGCCGCCGTAAGCTTGCGGAGCGCCTTGCTCATGAGTCGGGCCTGTAAGCCTGGCTGCTGGTCTTCCATCTCTCCGTCGATCTCGGCGCGCGGCACGAGTGCTGCGACTGAGTCCACAACAACCATGTCGACTGAGCCTGAAGATACGATCGCCTCACAGATGTCGAGGGCCTGCTCGCCGCAATCTGGCTGGCTGACGAGGAGCTTGGAGGTGTCAACGCCGAGGCGCTTGGCGTAGTTTACGTCGAGCGCGTGCTCGGCGTCGATGAACACGACTGTTCCGCCGGCGCGCTGCACCTGGGCTGCTGCGCTGAGGGCGAGCGTGGTCTTTCCTGACGACTCGGGCCCGTACACCTCACAGATTCGGCCCTTTGGGAGGCCGCCAATCCCTAGCGCGATATCCAGCCCGACGCTGCCGGTGGACATAGCCTCAACCTTCTCGGACATCGATGTGCCGAGGTTCATGATAGCGCCCTTGCCGTACTTCTTTTCGAGCTGAGATATAGCGGAGGAGAGCGCCTTGCTCTTCTCGCCTGAGTTCTCTGAATTCTCTGAGTCACGCTCGTACAGTTCCATGGTTTTCTCCTTTTTCTCTTTTAAAAAATCTCTCTCTTTATTTACGCTGCTCGCCGTTCTGTGTTTTTCCGTACTGCTTCAGTTCGAAGGCGTTGCTTCAGCCGCTATCAGCGCCCGGCGGTATTTCTACTCGATTACCGGCGCCGTGTTAACGGCAATCATCAGTTGAGCTGTCGAATTACTCCGATTAGCCGTCCCTGAATCGTAACTTTATCGACTGTCATCGGTTGCATGGTCGGGTTGGCTGGGATCAGCATCACCTGACCATTCTTCAATCGGCGATACCGCTTGAGAGTTGCTCCGCCGTCCTCAAGTAGGGCGACAACGATCTGGCCATCCTCAGCGGCGTCCTGCTTCTTGATTACAACCACGTCGCGATCACAGATGTGCTCGTCGATCATAGAGTTCCCGCTCACCTCGAGGCAGTACACCTCGCCGCGCCCATCGATCATGCTGGGAGGGATCTCAATTGTGGTTGACTGTTCAATTGCTTCAATCGGCCTACCGGCAGCGATCATCCCGACTAGCGGAACGGCTGTCGGGCCGAGCTCGGGGGTGGCACGGTCTAGAAGTTCAAGCATTCCGTCAGTGCCACGACGGATAAAACCCTTCTGTTCTAGCCGCTCCAGGTGGAAGTGCGCCGTAGAGGCAGACTTTACCCCAATGAAGTCGGCGATCGCCTTGAGGGAGGGGGCGTACCCCTTCTCAGCAAGGAAATTTCTCAGGAATTCAAGTGTTTGCCTCTGAACAGGGGCTAAGGTGCTGGATTGAAAGCCAGCGCTGTCAGCTCCCGAAGTGTCAGCGGCTAGTGATTCGGTTTGTTTGCGGTTTTTCGTTTTCATCTGCAAGTCCTCTTGAGATGCCATCTAGGGGCGTACCATATGCAAAAAAAGTAGAATGGGCAAGTAAGTTTTTTTCGGTTTCGGGTTTTTGGGGCGCTGTGGGGTGCCAAAAATGTGTCATTCAGGGCTTTTGGAGCTCTGCCGATAAGAGTTGTATGCGGGGCGAATAAGCGTCACGCATGGTTTAGGCCGAAGCTCTCGATGACTCATATTGGCGGACATCGCGTGGTGACGACGGGCCTCCGGAAGGAGGTCCGGCTGCTGGTCGTTGACGACCACGGTGATCACTTCGAGCAGCTTCAAGAGATCGCAGAGATGTACCATCCCGAGTATCGAGTTGAGTGCCGTCTTGCTTCCTCCGCTGGTGAGGCTGTCGATGTTGCCTCGTCGTGGGGCGCATCGGTCGTTCTGCTCGACCTGCACGTTATCTCTGATGCGCTAGACCTTCTCCGCCAGCTGTCGATGCAGGGCGCGACTGTAGTTGCGACTAGTGACACTCGGCTGCCGGAGCTTGAAGGCACCGCATCGGAGTACGGCGCCGTCGGTTACCTCTCAAAGAGCGACAATCCGGACGAAATCGAAGCGCTGCTCGGCTACGTCGCCGCAGTCTCAAAGCAGGTGACCCCCCACCAGTGATGGAGCGCAGGCCTGAGCCCCCGTCACCATTCTCTACCTTGCGAAGCCACCCCCTTCAAAGTATTCAGGGCACGTCGTTAACTGCAACGTGCTTCTGTCTGGCCTTCTTGTATGGCGTCGCCTGCTGCGCGAGCTTCTCTTTCGCGCCAGTTCCTTTCTCGATTTGTGGCGTCCGCCGCAGTGACCCTTTTTTCTTTTGCTCTGGCGCTGATTCTAGTCGCATCCCCGGCGGACGCGCAGGGTAGGAAAAAAGATAAGGGCCGTCCCAAGGCGTCGCCCCTCCGCTCCCTAAGCGTTCCGAAGGTGCTGCGGCAGTTTGAGCTTAAGGATTTTGGCTCGCACGTGGTGAGGTTCGGGCGCCTGACAAAAGGAGATGCTGTGTCTGCTCTCTTCGTGCAGACTAACTACGATCGTGAGATCACCTGCATCACTGCCATGTCGCTTGAAGATGGCGATGTGCTGTGGCAGCTCGGGACGCCCAGCAAAAAAGGCTTCAAGGCCTCGTCCGAGATACCGATCCAGGTGTACGACTGGAATCAGGATGGGGTGGACGATATTATCTTTGCACAGGCCGGCCAGGTGGTTGTTGCCAATGGCGCAGATGGTGTGACGCTTGCCACGGCCCCTGCCGAAACTCCCTACAGCCTCTTCGTATACCAGACGGCCCAGTTTGGCGGCGCGGCTGGGCTCATCTTGCACGGAAGATTCTCGACTACGCTGCTCGACCCTGATCTTAAGGTTGCCTGGACACAGCCGAACGAGTTCTCGCACTTTCCCATGTCGCTCGACGTCGACTCAGATGGCGAGCCTGAGCTTCTGGCGGGCTACCGATTGTTCCGCTCGAATGGCGAGCTCCTGTGGGACCACAAGGATTTCGGCGCGCACAACGACGCCTCCGACTTTGGGGACATGGACTGTGATGGACAGCGCGATATAGCAATCGCCACCAGCGGCAAAAGCGCGGCGCTCGAGGTTGATGGATCCGTGTTGTGGCGCGGTGTGGAAAACCACTCCCAGCACATCACGATTGGGTCGTTTCAGGCAGGGGGATGTCAGAAACAGAT